>JBCNPK010000011.1:0-134058 GCA_039593355.1 Pseudoduganella sp. | reverse complement strand
CAATCGGACATTTCGCGTAGCGAAATGTCCGATTGCCAGAGCTGACCCCGACTTTTTTATTGCTATCGGCCGAAGCTGGCGATGAAGGCGTCGCGGGCGGCGTGGTGGGGGATGTCGCGGCGCCAGACCAGCATGGTTTCCACTTGCGCCACTTCCGGCGGCAGCGTGTGGCATTGCACGGTCTTGCCCAGGCCGCGCTGGCGCAGCACTTCGCGCGGCATCATCGCCACCCCCATGCCGGCGGCGACGCAGCCGATGATGGCTTCGAAGGTGCCGAATTCGGCAACCCGTCCATGGGACACGCCGGCGTCGGCGAACCACCATTCCAGGCGGCGGCGGTAGGAACAGCCGCTGCGGAAACCCAGCAAGGTGCGCTGCGCCACGTCGGCCGGTCCCGTAACGGGCCCGTGCAGCGCATCGGTCAACAGCACCAGTTCTTCCACAAAGACCGGCACCTGCTCCAGCTCGGGGCGTTCGATCGGTGCCGAAACCAGCGCCAGGTCGACCTTGTGGTTGAGCACCTGCTGCACCAGGTAGTCGGTCGGTCCGGTGTCGAGCAGCAGGTCCACTTGTGGAAATTTCCGGTGGAAGGCGCCCAGCACGCGCGGCAGTCGGGCGGCGGCGGTGGTCTCCATCGAGCCGATGCGCAGCTGGCCGGACGGCTCCTGCTCGCCGCGCACCGACATCTGCGCTTCGTCGGCCAGCCGCAACAAGCGGTCGGCGTATTCGAGCAGGCGGCTGCCTTCGGCCGTGATCAGCATGCGCCGCCCCGAGCGGTTGAACAGCGTGACACCCAGCGATTCCTCCAGCTGGTTGAGGCGGGCCGACACGTTCGATTGCACGCGGTTGAGCCGTGCGGCTGCCTGGGTCACGCTGCCTTCCTCGGCTACGGTCTTGAAAATGCGCAGGGAAGAGAGTTCCATTTCGTTCTCTATTTGAGATAGCTCAAATCATTATTATTCATTTTTATTGATACAGGAAGGGATTTATAGTTCAGGCTAAGAATTGGGAGCTTCGCCATGAACAAGCCTTCACCCGCAGTCCTGCTGGCCGCCAGCTTTGCCTTCATCATCGTGCAATTGGACGTGACCATCGTCAACGTGGCGCTGCCTGAGATCGGCCGCGAACTTGCCGCCGGTGTCAGTGCCCTGCAGTGGGTGGTCGATGCCTATACGCTGGGCTTTGCCGTCTTCCTGCTGTCGGCCGGCGTGCTGGGCGACCGCTTTGGCGCGCGCCGCGTATTCCTGTCGGGCTTCGCGCTGTTCGCCCTGGCCTCGCTGGCTTGCGCGGTGGCGCCCGGCGCCCTGGTGCTCAACCTGGCGCGCGCCGTGCAGGGCGTGGGCGCGGCGCTGCTGGTTCCCAGCTCGCTGGCCATCCTGAACGCTAGCTATGCCCACGACAGGGCGCTGCTGGCCAGGGCCATCGCCTGGTGGACGGCGGCGGGCGGCGTGTCGATTGCTGCCGGCCCTGTACTGGGCGGCCTGCTGATGAGTCTTGCCGGCTGGCGCAGCATCTTCTGGGTGAATATCCCGATCTGCGTGCTGGGCTTCTGGCTCACCTTGCGCGTGGTCCCTGCCCTGCGCGGCAAGGATCCGTCACGCAGCTTCGATATCGCCGGCCAGCTGCTTGCCATCGTCGCGCTGACGGCCTTCATCGGCGCCGTGATCGAATGCAATGCGCTGGGCTTGGGCAGCGCGCTGGTGCAAGGCGCCCTGCTGGTGGCGCTGGCGGCCGCCGCGCTGTTCGTACGCAGCCAGCGCCGCAGCGCGGCGCCCATGCTGCCGCTCGGCCTGTTCCGCGACGCCGGCTTTTCCGGCGCGGTGCTGTTCGGCGTGCTGGTGAATTTTGCTTATTACGGCGTGATCTTCGTGCTCAGCTTCTACCTGCAAAAAGTGCGCGGCTTCTCGGTCATGCACGCTGGGCTGGTGTTCCTGCCGCTGACCGGAACCTTCATCTTTTCCAATATCGCCAGCGGCCGCATGCAGGCCCGCATGGGATCGCGTTTGCCCATGATTATCGGGGGACTGGTTGGGGCGGCGGGCTATTCGCTGCTGGGGGTCTTCGGCGTGACGCACGACGCCAGCTTCCTCGAAATGCTGCCCGGCCTGGCCCTGATCCCGGCCGGCATGGGCCTGGCAGTGCCGGCCATGACCACTTCCATTCTTTCCGCCGTCGACCGCAGCCAGGCCGGCACCGCGTCGGCGGTACTGAACACGGCGCGCCAGGTGGGCGGCGCGATGGGCGTCGCCATTTTCGGCGCCATGCACGACATCCGCCTGGCGCTGGCCATCTCCACCGCCTTGCTGCTGCTGGGAGCCCTGCTGGCCTGGCGCTGCATCAAACATCCGCATTCAACCAAAGGAGCTTCACTATGCCGTACGTAAATATCCGCGTCACCAAAGAAGGCGTCAGCGCTGAGCAGAAACTGGAATTGATCAAGGGCGCGACCGAGCTTCTGCAGCGCGTCCTGAATAAAAACCCGGCCACCACCTTTGTCATCATCGACGAGGTCGAAACCGACAACTGGGGTATCAGCTACGATAACGTGACGACATTGCGCGCCAACGCTGCCGCCAGAGCCACGGCCCGATGATGCCGGGATTCAGGCCTGCAGCGCGGCGCGGTCCCGGATCTCGCCGAGGTATTGCCGCAATACCGTCAAGTCGACAGGCTTGACGAGGTAATGCTGCATGCCGGCTTCCGCCGCGTGCCGGCGCGCCTCGTCGTGGCCCCAGCCCGTCATGGCGATAAATACGATGTCGCCGCCGCCAGGCAGTTCGCGGATGCGGCGCGCCGCTTCATAGCCCTGCATATCGGGCAAGCCGATATCCATCAGGATGGCTTGCGGGCGAAAGCGCTGGGACAGGGCAATGGCGCCCTGTCCGGTGCCCGCCTTGGCCACCATATAGCCTTCCATCTCAAGCATGACTTGCAGCATGTCGGCGCCGTCCTCGTTATCGTCCACCACCATGACGCGCATCGGCTGCGCCGCCGCCATGCCTGCACTGCTGGCGTTCACCCGGTCGCGGCTACGGCGCTCCGCCACCACGATCGGCATGCGCAGAACGAACTCGCAACCTTTGCCGCGGCCTTCGCTGTGCACCCGAATGGTCCCGCCATGCATCTGCGTAAAGCGCTGCGCCAGGCTGAGGCCAATGCCCAGCCCGCCCAGCGGGTGCGCGCGGCCCGCCTGCCCCTGGGCGAACAGGTCGAAAATGCGCGCACAGGCTTCCGGTTCCAGCCCTTCGCCATAATCGCGTACGGCAAGGACGATATCGCTGCCCTCAAGCTCGGCGCGCAGCTGAATGGCCGCGCCCGGCGGCGAAAACTTGATCGCGTTGCCCAGCACATTGGCCAGGCTCTGCACCAGGCGCGCGCGGTCGCCGGAAAGCACGACCTTGCCCGCGGGCTGGCGCAAATCCAGCACATGGCCGCCGGCTGCCATCTGCGGCCGGCAAATCTCCACCGCATGCTGCAGCACCGTGTCGAGTGCCACCCATTCGCGTTTCAGCACCACCTTGTCGTTGGTGATGCGGGCCACATCGAGCAGGTCGTCCACCAGACGGGTCAGGTGCTTGACCTGGCGCTCCACGATCAAAGCAATCTCATGCATTCTCGGCGAGCTTTCGGGCAGGGTGTTCAGCACATCGACGGCAGTGCGGATCGGCGCCAGGGGATTGCGCAATTCGTGCCCCAGGATCGCCAGGAACTCATCCTTTCGGCGGTCGACTTCGCGCATCTCGTACTGGCGGCGGCGCGCCCGCCGCGCCGACAGTGCGGCGCTGACCAGGGTGGCGCCGCGCACCGGCCGCTCAAGCAGCGTCACATTGCCCAAGCGCTCGAAGATATGCCGGATGCCCGGCGAGTCCAGCCCTTCCTTGCTCAGCACCAGCACCGGCAAGTCCGACCACGCCGGTTGCGCGGCGAGGTATTCCGTCAGGGCACGCAGGAAATCGGCGTTAAACGCTTCTTCAATCACGAACAGCGCGGCCGCCCCTTGGTCCAGCTGGGCGATCACCTCGCCCAGTTCAGGACAGGCATGGCAATCCAGGCCGGCACGTCCCAGCACCTGCCCGATCAGGCGCGCGTCTTTGCCCACCGGGGCAAAGATGACGATGCGCTGCTCCAAGTCATGCATGCTCTGGACGGTCCTTTTGCGAATCGACCTGGACGGGAACGCCGGTCAAGATGCCGCGGAAGTCTTTCAGCACCGGGCCCACCTTGATGCCCTGGCGCGTAATATCGAACGAACGCAGCGTGGTTTCGTGCTCGCTGCCGCGCTTTTTAAACACCGACAAGGCTTTGTGCACGGCGCCGTTGGCTTCGTAATAGCGCAGCAGCAGCACGTTGTCGGCAAGGTAACTGACGTCGACGCTGCTCCCCATCTGGCCGATGATGCCTTGCTGCACTCCGATCAGGAAAGTCGCCACGCCCCGTTGTCCCAGATAGGTTAGCACCTCGCGCAAATGCGTGGTCAGGAAGCGTGCTTCCGGCATCGCATTCATATAGCCATTCAGGCTGTCGATCACGATCACCTTGGCCCCTTCGTCGGCCGCCTTGCAGACGGCGTGCGCGAACTGTCCCGGCGACAGTTCGGCAGGATCGATCTGGACCACCGTCAGCAATCCCGCCGCCAGGGGTTGCCGCAGGTCCAGGCCGATGCCATCGGCCCGGTTGAGCAAGGTGTTGATCGCCTCTTCGAACACAAACATGGCCGCCTTTTGTCCGCGTCCGGTCACCGCCTTGACGAATTGCGCGGCAAGGCTGGACTTGCCGGCCCCGGGTGGCCCCGAGACCAGCGTGCTCGACCCCTCTTCCACGCCGCCGCCCAGCAGGGCGTCCAGCGTATCGAGGCCGCTGCGCACCTGATTGCGGGCGGAAATCTCGCGCGACTCCGCGGCGACTATGCGCGGATAGGCCACCACGCCGCCCGCTACGATGACATAGTCGTGCGGTCCGCGCCGGAAATTGATGCCGCGGTATTTGAGCACGCGCAACACCCTGCGCTCGGCGCCGTAGCCGGACTCCTCCTGCTGCAGCGAAATGACGCCATGGGCGATGCTGCGCACCTGCTGGTCGCCGCCTACCGCCGTCTTATCGTCCAGGAAGAGCGCGGTGCAGGCACGCTTGGCGAAATACTGTTTGAGCGCCAGCACATGGCGCCGGTACCGCAAGGCACTGCCTGCCAGCAACTGCAATTCCGACAGCGAGTCGAGCACCACGCGGGTCGGACTGAGCTTGTCGATCTGGGACAGGATATGCTGGTTGGTCTCGCCAAGTTCCACTTCGGAGGGGTGGAACACCGTGTACTGCTCATCCGGGTCGAGCACGCTCTCGGCCGGAATGATCTCATGCACGGTAATGCCCTCCATCGGCATGCCGTGCGAGCGCGCCACGGCGCGCAATTCCACCTCGTTTTCCGCCAGGGTGATGTAGAGCACGGGCTCGCCCTGCCGCGCCCCCTCCACCAGAAATTGCAGGGCCATGGTGGTCTTGCCGGTCCCTGGATCGCCTTCCAGCAGGTAGAGCCTGTCCTTGGTCAGGCCGCCGGCCAGGATGGCATCCAGCCCGGCAACGCCGGTCGAGATGAACGTGTCGGTCTGCTTGTTCTGCGGCTGGAGCATGCTGGTCCCGCACAGAGATTGTCGATAAGACACTTTAACAGGAATGTCCAACGAGCACTGTTCGTTTGAACGCGTTGCAGCTTGCCTGTGACGGACAAATGCCCTGGAATCATTCGGTCCCGGGACGCTTCAGTTGCAGCCGCAGAAGCGCTTGGACTTGCTGGCGTCGCAAACGGTGCCGTCCAGCTGTTTCCAGAAAAAGACAGTGTCGACGCCATAGGGCGAACGCACGTTGCCGGCACGGAGATAGCCCTGGCCGGCGAAGAATTCCTCTCCTGTTGCGGTGCTGTGCAGCTGGAGGGCCTTGACGCCCCAGGAGCAGGCCTGCTGCTCGACGCAGGCCAGCAGCGCCTTGCCCGCACCGCGCCGGCGCACTTCGGGCAGCAGGTAGCACAGGGCCAGCTTGCCGGCAGCCGTCAGCAGGGCCACGCCGACGACGGCACCCTCCTCGACCGCGACCAGCGAGTAGTTGGTGGGAGAGGCAAACCAGGACGCGACGGTTTCCGGCGTCTTGTTGCCAAGCCAGGCGCCCAGGATGGCGGGATCATTTTTGTGGTCAAGCACGCAACATTCAGCGATGGAGCGGCGCAGCACCTCACAGGCGGCTGCGGCGTCTTTCGCTTCGGCGCGGCGAATCTCAAAACTCATGCGTGTTCAACAGGTATTCAATATCCCGACTATACACCAGCGGCCGCATCCCCGTTCGGGACCGTGCGGCGCCAGGCCCGTCTAAGCATATAACGAATAAGTAGTTTCATTTCGGCGCGAGATTCTAGACCATGCTTATCTGTTTTCACAATAGAGATTGCCATGACTTATAACAAAATCGCATTTGCACTGGGTACCGCCCTGGCGGCAGCTTCGCTCTCCTTCGCTCCTGTGGCCGCGGCCGGCGAAGTGACCTTGCTGAACGTGTCTTACGACGTGGCACGCGAGCTGTATAAGGATATCAACCCGGCCTTCAGCGCTGCCTATAAAAAGAGCACCGGCACCGACGTCGTGATCAAGCAATCGCATGGCGGCTCGTCCAAGCAGGCGCGCGCCGTGGCCGACGGCCTGGAAGCGTCGGTCGTGACCATGAACCAGGCCAACGACATCGACATGCTGGCCGACCATGGCCTGGTGGCGCAGGACTGGGCCAAGAAATTCCCGAACAATGCCGCACCTGCCTACTCCACCATGGTCTACCTGGTGCGCAAGGGCAATCCGAAAGCCATCAAGGATTGGGCCGACCTGGCCAAGCCCGGCGTGGCGGTCGTCATTCCGAACCCAAAGACTGCCGGCAACGGCCGTTACACCTACCTGGCAGCCTGGGGCTCGGTGCTGAAAAAAGGCGGCACCGAAGCGCAGGCGCGCGAGCTGGTGGGCAAGATCTTCAAGAACGTGCCGGTGCTGGACGCCGGCGGCCGCGCTGCCACCACCACCTTCACCCAGCGCCAGATCGGCGACGTGCTGGTGACCTTCGAGAACGAGGTGAACCTGGTGCGCGCGGAATTCGGCGACAACTTCGAGGTGGTCTACCCGTCGTCCTCGATCCTGGCGGAGTCGCCGGTGGCCGTGGTCGACAAGGTGGTCGACCGCAAGGGTATCCGCAAGGAGGCTACCGCCTACCTGAACTTCCTGTACTCGGATGCCGGCCAGGAAATCATCGCCAAGCATTACCTGCGTCCACGCTCGGACGCCGTGTTCAAGAAGTATGCGGCCACCTTCAAGCCGATCTCGCTGTTCACCGTGGACGAGGTGTTCGGCGGCTGGCGCGCCGCGCAGAAGAAGCACTTCGACGACGGCGGCGAATTCGACAAGATCTACTCGAGCAAGTAATACGGCAGGCTGACGGCGACGCGGGTACGGTTATCCGCGTCGCTGGTTTCCATTGTCACACTGCCGCCCTGCGCTTCAGCCAGCAAGCGCGCCGAATACGTCCCCAATCCCGTACCGCCCGCTTTTCCTGCGGTGGCGAATTTCTCGAAAAAGCGCGGCCGCAAAACTTCAGGAACCACGCCTTCATTCGCAATCGTCACCACCATGTCGTCGCCCGACGCCATGCGGACGGTCACGGCGCTGTAGACCGGCGCCGCTTCGCAGGCGTTCTTCAACAGATTCTCGAACAGCGAGTAATACAGCGTCGGGTCGCCGCTGACCACCAATGCGGCGTCGTCGATGCCGCTCGGGATTTCAAGCTCTATATCGAGTTCCTTCGCGGCGAAGGTGCGGCGCGCCATTGAAACCAAGCGGGACAGGATTTGCGGGAGGATCACGTCCTGCGCATTGAGTTCGAAGCGGCCGGTCTCGATCTTGTAGATTTCGGCGGACAGGTTAATCATGTTCAGCGTTTGCAGGGCCGCCTGTTCCACCATGCGCAACTGCTCCGCCTGGTCGCCGTCCAGGTTCTGCGCATCGAGCAGGCCATGCACCACGCCAATGATATCGGCCAGCGGCCCTTTCATGTCGTGGCGCGTGATGTGCTCCACATCCTCCCTCAGGCGCGCCGTTTCCAGCATGTCGTCATAGCTGGCCTGCAGGTCGCGGTGCAAATCGATGTAGCGCATGAAGTTGCGCACGCGCAGGCGTAGCGTGTCGGGGTCAACCGGCTTCGTGACGAAATCGACGGCGCCCAGCTGCATGCCTTTCTGGCGCGAGGCATCGTCGTCCAGGGCGGTGACGAAGATGATCGGGACGTGCTCCGATTGCGGATGGGCGCGCAGCTGGGTCGCCACTTCAAAGCCGTCCAGGCCGGGCATCATCACATCCAGCAGAATCAGGTCCGGTGGCACGTCGGCCTGGCAGATGTCGAGCGCCTTGGCCCCGTTGTGGGCGATCTTGACCTTGAATTCGTCCTTGAAGATGGCCGTCAGCAGGTGCAGGTTGTCCGGGGTATCGTCGACGACCAGGATGGTGGCGCACTCGATCCGGGCCGGACCGGCTTGCGCGGCGGGCGCGGGCCGTGGCCGGGACGGCCGCTGTCCGGCCTTCGATACGGAAGCAGCCGCCGGCGACAAAGGACGGCGCGCAGCGCGCTGCATGGCGCGGCCAAGGCGGTCGCCGAACAGGGCCGAGGTGTAGGGCTTGACCAGCAGTTCGGATACGCCGGCGTCAATGGCCTGCTGCACACGGGCGCGCTCCGCCTCGGCGGTGACCATCACGAACGGCAGGCCGGCCATGCGCGCGTCGCGCCGCATCTCCTGCAACAGCTCCAGGCCGGACATGAGCGGCATGTTCCAGTCCGAGATCACGGCGTCGACCGGCTCGCGGGCTAGGATTTTCAAGGCTTCCGCGCCGTTGGCCGCTTCCAGGATGCGGCGTGCGCCAAGCTGGCGCAGCTGGTTGGCAGTAATGCGCCGCATGGTGTCGAAGTCATCCACCACCAGGAAAGTTGCGTCGAAATTCATGTCAGGCTCCGGTAAGGCGTTCGATCTGGGCTTTTTTCTCCGCCATGTCATGGTCGCTGTCATGGAAGCGCGCGGCGATGGCGCGGAATTCGTCCTGCAGTCCGATGAAGGCGTCCAGTATGTCCGGGTCGAAGTGCTTGCCCCTGCCGTCGACCAGGATCTGCACCGCCTTTTCATGCGGCATGCCCTCCTTGTAGACGCGGCGGCTGATCAGGGCGTCGTACACGTCCGCCACCGCCATCAGGCGGCCCGAAACCGGGATGGCGTCGCCGGCCAGGCCTTCCGGATAGCCTGAGCCATCCCACTTTTCCTGGTGCGAATAGGCGATCTCCTTTGCAATCGACAGGAACGGCACAGGCATGCCCAAGGCCCGTTCCGCATGCTCGATGGCGTTGCGCCCCAGCGTGGTATGGGTCTTCATGATCTCGAATTCATGCGGTTCGAACTTGCCCGGCTTGAGCAGGATCCGGTCCGGGATGCCGACCTTGCCGATGTCGTGCAGCGGGGCCGACTTGAACAGCAGGTTGATGTAGGTGTCGGTCAGCACGGCGCTGAAGCGCGGATGGTCCTTGAGTTGTTCGGCCAGTGCCTTGACGTAGAACTGCGTGCGCCGGATATGGTTGCCTGTCTCCTGGTCGCGCGTTTCGGCCATCGAGGCCATGGCAAGGATGGTGACGTCCTGGATGGCCGCCACTTCGCGCGTGCGCGCGTCGACTTCTTTTTCAAGGAAGTCGTTCTTGTCGCGCAGGAAGTCGGCGTGGTCCTTCAGCATCAGGTGGTTGCGCACGCGGGACAGCGTGATCGGGGGGCTGATCGGCTTGGTGATGTAGTCGACCGCCCCCAGGTCCAGGCCCAGCTTTTCATCTTCCACTTCGGACTTGGCGGTCAGGAAGATCACCGGGATGTCGCGCAGCGCGGGGTCGGCTTTCAAGCGGCGGCACACTTCGTGGCCGTCCATCTCAGGCATCATCACGTCCAGCAGGACCAGGTCCGGCGGCTGACCGGTGGCGGCGATGCGCAGCGCCTTTTCGCCGCTGTTGGCGATCTTCACCTTATACAGGTCTTTCAGGAGGTCGTTCATCAGCACCAGGTTGTCGGGCGAGTCGTCCACCAGCAGGATCGTTTTCTTTGCAATCAGGTTCAAGTCCATATCACTTCCCTTCCACGCTTGCCATCGCTTCGTCCAGGGCCGTCAGCGCGGCTTCCAGGTCCAGGTTTCCTATTCCGTTGGCGATGCGCCGCCAGTGCTCCGGCAGCGCGGCCTTGAATTGCGCCAGCTGCGCTTCCCACAGGTCGGCAGCCTCCGAGTCGCTGTCGGCCAACAGCGCGCGCAGGCGCTCCAGCGGCGCATCCGCATTGGACGGTGCGGCGGAACTCTCCGTGGCCGCAGCGCCGGCGCCGAGCGCCCGCAGGGCCGCCAGCAGCGGATCGAGCTCCACCAGCACGCTTGCCAGCAAGCGCTCGAGCACCTCGCGCGGCGCCTGCTGCTGGCATGCCAGCTCCAGTTCCTGCGCCGCCGCCTGCACGCTGCGCGCGCCGATATTGCCGGCCACGCCTTTCAGCGTATGGGCCAGCCGCTCCGGCGCCGTGTCGTCGCCGCCATCGAGCGACTGCACGAACTGCGCGACAAAGTCCTGCTGCCCTTCAAGGAACTTGTTGAGCAGGCGGAGGTACAGCTTCTCGTCGCCCATGGCGGTTGCCATGCCTGCCCGCACATCGACCATCGGCAGGACCAGCAGCGGCGCGTGCTGGCCGCCATTACGGGCGGCAGCCGCCGCGGCAACGGCCGCCCGCGCCGGCGCCGCTTCGCCGGGCCCCGGGCGCAGCCAGCGCGCCAGCGTGGCGTACATTTCGGCGACGTTGACCGGCTTGGCGATATGGTCCTGCATGCCCGCCGCCAGCACCTTGTCGCGGTCGCCCGACATGGCATTGGCCGTCATCGCAATGATCGGCAATTTGTCCAGCATGGGATTGGCGCGGATCGCACGGGCGGCCTCGAAGCCATCCATCACCGGCATCTGGCAATCCATCAGCACCCCGTCGAACCGCGTGTCGCCTGCCAGGATATCGAGCGCCTCCTGTCCGTGCCTGGCCAGCACTGCTTCCATGCCGGCCTTGCCCAGCAGGTCCATTGCCAGCTCCTGGTTCATTTCGTTATCCTCCACCAGCAGCACGCGCGCGCCGGACAAGCGGGCCATGGTCTCGCCCAACTGCTGGTCGCGCTCCGCCGAGCGGCGGCTTTCGACCAGCGTCCCCTTGCCCAGCGCCACCCCGACCGCCTCCAGCAAGGCCGAAGGCGTGACCGGCTTGGTCAGCACGGACTTCAGCTGCACCTGGCGCGCGGCCGCGCTGTTGAGGGCTTCCTCGCGGCCGTATGCCGTCACCATGATCACGGCCGGCAGCTCGCCCGCCCGGTCGGACTGCAGGCGCCGCACCGTTTCCACGCCGTCCATCAGCGGCATCTTCCAGTCCATCAGGATCAGGTCATACGGCAGCTGCTGGCTGGCCGAGCGCGCCACCATCTCGAGCGCCTGCTGGCCGCTCCAGGCCACATCGACCTCCAGGCCGAAGGTGCGGGCGATGGTGGAGAGGATTTCGCGCGCCGCGGCATTGTCGTCCACCACCAGCACGCGCAGGCCCAGCAACTCGTCGGCACGGAACATGCGGCGCGGCTTGGGATTGGCTTGCAGGCCGAAGCGCGCATGGAAATGGAAGGTGGAACCCTGGCCCATGCTGCTTTCGACCCAGATGCGCCCGCCCATCAGCTCCAGCAGGTTCTTGCAGATCACCAGTCCCAGCCCGGTGCCGCCGTATTTGCGCGTGGTCGAGGCGTCGGCCTGGCTGAAGGACTGGAACAGCTTGGCGCTCTGCTCCGGCGTCATGCCGATGCCCGAGTCGCGCACCCAGAAGTGCAGCTCGACGCCATCGCCATCGGCGGCCGCCTGCTCGATGCCGACCACCACCTCGCCCTTGTCGGTGAACTTGACCGCGTTGTTGGCCAGGTTGACCAGTACCTGGCCGATGCGCAAGGGATCGCCCACCAGCCCGGTCGGCAAATCGGGCGCGACTTCGAACAGCAATTCCAGGCCCTTGTCTTCGGCCTTGAAGCCGATCAGGTTGGCCAGGTTGTCGAGCACATCGTCGAGGTCGAATTCGATATGTTCGACACGCATCTTGCCCGCTTCGATCTTCGAGAAGTCGAGGATGTCGTTGATGATGCCGAGCAGGTTCTCTCCGGCCCGCTGCACTTTTTCCACGTAATTGCGCTGGCGCTTGTCAAGGTTGGTCTGCAGCGCCAGGTGCGACATGCCGATGATGGCGTTCATCGGCGTGCGGATTTCGTGGCTCATGTTGGCCAGGAAATCGCTCTTGGCGCGGGTGGCGGCCTGCGCCTGCTCCTTGGCCACGCGCAGTTCGTCCTCGGCCGCTTTCTGCGCCGTGATGTCCTGGTACACCCCGTACATGTAGCGCGCCACGCCGCTGTGCTCGTCGCGCATCACCTTGCCCACCGCGTGCAGCCAGATGATGCGCCCGTCGAGCGGACGCTTGTAGGCATACACGGCGTCGAACTTGTCGTAGGTGCCGTCGATGGCGCCCTGCACGCGCGCCGCCGTGCGCATGGCGCCCTCCGGATCGGCCTCCACCAGGCGCGCGAACCACTCTTCCTGCAGGTGGTAGCGGCCGTCCGGCTTGAGCGGCTCGCCCAGAAGGCGCGCCGCGCGTTCGGACTGCACGTAATATTCGGGGTCGCTGTAGTCGACTACCCAGTAGCCGCAATCGGTCAGTTCCAGCGCAATGTCGGACAGGAAGTTGTTGCGCGTGATTTCCTCCTCCAGGCGTTTGCGTTCCGTGATGTCGCGGAACACCACCACCGAGCCGACCTGTTCGCCATCCTTGTACATCGGGCGCACCGTGCGGTCGACCGGGAAGCTGCTGCCGTCCTTACGCGTCACGTGCTCGCCCTCCTGCTGCCACAACGCGCCGACCAGTTCACTTTCCTGGCAGCCCAGCAAGGACGGGGCGGCCGGGTTGACGAAGGTGACGCGGCCGTCCAGGTCGAGGCCGACGATGCCGTCGCTGACGGCGCCCAGCACCAGGCGGCTGCGCTCTTCCAGCAGCCGCGTGCGCTCGTTGCGCTCCAGGATTTCCATATTCATGGCGATCACGGGCAAGGCGCCATCGAGCAGTGACTGGGCGCGCTCGCCGTAGGGTTCCAGCGTGGCCAGTTCCAGCACGCCGAGCAGGCGCTCATTGTGCAGCACGGGCACGATGGCGATGCTGGCCGGATCGGCTTCGCCCAGCGACGAGCCGATGCGCAGGTAGCCTGCCGGCGGCTGGCGCAGGATAATCGGCGCCCGGCCGGCGGCGCACTGCCCCGCCAGCCCTTCGCCGAGCGCAAGGCGCTGCTGCGCCCCTGGCTCGCCGCGCAAGGCGTAGCCGGCCAGCAGCGACAGACTGTTGGTTTCTGCCTGGTGCAGGTAGAAGGCGGCATGGCCGGCGTGCAGCAGCGGCGCCAGCGAGGCGAGCGCGCGCGACGCCAGCTCCGCCACGGATTCGGCCGACTGCAGCTCGTTGCCAAGGGCAGCCAGGTGGGTCTTGAGCCAGCGCTGCGCTTCCATCTTGCTGGCCTCTTCCTGCAGCACTTCGATCGAGCGCGCCAGGCTGCCGATCTCGTTCGGGAAGTCCGTCAGCGGCACCACGGCGTCAAGCTGGCCGCGCGCCAGCTGCTGCACGGCGGAGCGCAGGCGCTCGGAAGGCAGGCGCACCGAGCGCCCCACCAGGTAGCTGAACACCAGCCCCAGCACCAGGCTGAGCGCCAGCAGGACAAAGGTCAGCCGCTTTTCATCGTGCGAGAGGGCCTGCATTTCCTCGATCTGCCGGCGCGCGCTTTCTTCCTTGACTTCCGCCAGCCGGGTCAGGGCTTCGTTGGCGCGGTTGCCGTGCTCCTGGAATGCGGGGTCGGACACTTCGGCCGCCGCTTTCTCCACCTGGCCGGCGCGCAGCATCTGCACCACCTGGTCGGCACGCCGGCGGTATTCGGCGTATTCGGTCTCGAATTCGGCCATGTTGCGGCGGTTCGCTTCGCGGATGATGCGCGGGCGCAGTTCCTCCAGCGCCAGGTCCAGCTTGCGCTGCGCCGCCTCGACCATCGACAGCGCATTCTCGCGTCCGTCCTTGTCGCGCGAGAGGATCGCCTGCCGCAGCGCGCGGCCGCGCTGCGAAAACTGGATCAGCGCGTCCTTGGCGTCCGAAATGCCGAGCAGGTCGTCCTTGTAGATCGCCAGCATCTCGTCGTGCAGGCGCGACTGGGTGGTGATGTTGTGCAGGCCGAACGCCAGCGTGATCAGCAGGCTGCCGCCGAAGCCCAGCGCCAGTTTCCACGCCAGGCCCAGTTTTTCCAATTTGGTCAACAAGCGCGACACGGTCACTCCTCTACACAGTCATATTGATGGCCAGCAGTTCCACGGCCGACAGGAATTGTTCGTAAGCGGCGGCATCGGGCGCCCGCAGCACGGCCAGTTCCACCGCGCCGCGCAGGCGGCCCTGCAGCTGCACCGGCGCCAGCAGCAAGGCGCCCGGCGCGGCGCTGCCCAGGCCGGAGCTGATACGCCAGGCGGCCCCCGCTTCGCCCCCGCCGCCAGAAACGGCCACGCGAGCCTTGCCTTCCAGCGCACATTGGCCCAGCAGGCCCTCGCCCATGGCCAGGCGCACCGGGGCCTCCGTGCAGGCATAGCTTGCCGCCAGCACCAGGGCGCCGTCTTCGGCCGCGTAGACCGTGCCCTGCATGGCGCCGAACAGCGCCTGGCATTGCGACAGGAAGACGTCGAGCCGGGCCCGGTAGTCCGGCGCCTGCTGCATGGAAAGGGCCAGGCGCGCCAGCTGCATCTTGCGCTCGGCGCGCGCCTCCTGCTCCTGCGCCACCTGTTCCAATTGACGGTGCGCGCGCTGCTGCGCGGCCTGGCTGCGCACCGCGCGCAACGCGGCCGCGCCCAACAGCGTGACGACGAACGCGGTCAGCGCGGCGGCGGGCAAGCCGCTGCCCGGCGGCACCGTCTGGCCCAGGTCCTCCAGCAAGACCAGCTTCCAGGTGCCCGACGGGTCATGCCAGTCCACGTCCGCCGACGCCACCGCATACTGGTGGCCTTCGCTATCCCTGATGCCCGGCTCGACGCTGAGCGGCAAGGGACGCGGCGCCTTGTCTTCGTACAGTTTGCCAAACTGGCGCACAGCGCGGATTTGCGCCAGTTTGGCCGCGGTCACTTCGCCGGCCAGCATGCCGCGCCACTCATGCCGGCTGCTGGCGAACACCACGCCCTGCGGCGACAGCAGCAGGGCGTGGCGTCCGGCGCGCTTCAGCAGCCGGTCCAGTTTGTCCATGTCGCTACGCGCCACCACGACCCCGATCGGGTCGGCGCCGCCGCGCGCCATGGCGGGATAGACCGGTGCGGCGAAATACAGGGCATGGTCGCCGCGCGCCAGGCTGACGGCGGCATAGATATTATTCCGGCCCGCCATCGCTTCCTTGTAATAAGGGCGGAAGCGCACATCCAGCCCGGTGGAGCGTTTTCCACTATCGTCCCAGGAGGATTTGACAAAGCCATCCTTGGCAACCACGAATATTCCCTGGATTTGATGGCCGCGGGCCACGCTCTCCAATAATGCCGATATTTCGGGCTGGTTAGGCGGAACCGGCTCCAGGCATTCTTTTTTGATATCCGGCTCAATCCATCCAAGCAGGGATATCGCGCCCATTAAATTGCTGTCCAGGGTTAAGGACATGGCGGCAATGGCATCGCGCTGGACATCGATATCCAGTATTTGAAGGCGCGCCCGTTCCTGGCTGATGCGGCTGGCGTGCCCCGCAACCAGGGCCGCCGCCCCAGCCAGGAGCAGGACCACGGCCCAGCTGCGCATGGGATGTCGTGCAATTCTCTCAATTACCAGCATGGCAAATTTCAAGAGGGAAATATTTTCAGATAACAATACCAGTATTTCCGTTCCATGTGCCGCACGCCTTTATTTTTATTTGTGGCGCTTGATTGACGCTGGCTGGACGAGTTAACCCGTTAGTGATATCGTCCATATTTAGAATATTGCCCCTAATCCAGCAATATTCCGACCTGACCGAACGAATACTGAAAATGCTTAAGAAAATCACTTCAGCCTTGCTGATGTCGATCTCCGCAGCCGCATTTGCCGTGCCCCTGGGCTCGCAATCCGTGCTTGTCGTTGAGGATGAGACTGGCAAGGTACTGCTGGAAAAAAATGCGACGGCGGTCGTGCCGATCGCCTCCCTGACCAAATTGATGACCGCAATGGTCGTGCTCGACTCCAAACTTGATATGGAAGAGCAGATCAGCATCGACAAGGAAGACGTCGACACCCTCAAGCACAGCACCTCGCGCGTGCCGGTCGGCGCCACCCTGTCGCGCGCCGACGTGCTGCAACTGGCGCTGATGTCGTCCGATAACCGCGCCGCCGCCGCCCTGGCCCGCACCTATCCGGGCGGCCCGGAAGCCTTCAAGGCCGCCGTGCACGCCAAGATCAAGCAGCTCGGCATGAGCAGCACCCAGATCAACGAGCCGACCGGCCTGTCGCCGGAAAACACCTCGAACGCTGCCGACCTGGTGAAGATGGCCAGCGCCGCCGCCCAGTATCCGGAAATCCGCCGCATCACGACCGACACCGAGGAAGTGATCAATATGAAGGGCCGCAAGGTCTCGTATCACAACACCAACCGCCTGGTGGGCGCCAAGGGTTGGGACATCGGTCTGTCCAAGACCGGCTACACGGAAGAAGCGGGCCGCTGCCTCATCATGCGTATCAAAGAGGCCGGCCGCAACGCTACCCTGGTCCTGCTGAACGCCGGGGGCAATTCGGTGCGCCTGATGGATGCGCTGAACATCCGCCGCCTGCTGGCCGGGGGCGATGCGCCCAAGGTGATGCAGGCGTCCACGCGCAAGAAGGCCGTGCGCACAACCGAACGCCGCCGCCGCCGCATGTAATCCTGGTGGGCGGCGCGGCCGAAAGGCGCCATGGACCTGCTGCGCAACCTGCGCTTCGCGCGCCGCCTGGCCATCCTGGTAGGGGTCTGCGCCGCCGGCTTCCTGCTGTATGGCTTATGGTCTTTTCGCACGCTGGCCGAGTTGCGCGTCAACGGGCCGCTCTACCGTGACGTCATCCAGGGCAAGGACCTGATCGCGGACGTGCTGCCGCCGCCGCTGTACATCATCGAGTCCTACCTGGTGGCGCAGCAGCTGGCGGCCGCCGCCAACCAGATCGAACGCGACCAGCTGGCGCAGCGCCTGCGCACCCTGCACGCGCAGCAGATGGCGCGCGCCCAGTTCTGGCAGGGGCGTTCGCTCGACCAGGGGCTGGTGCACACCCTCAGGCAGGCCAATATGCAGGCCACGGCCTTCTACAACGACGCCTTCGGCCAGCTGGTGCCGGCGCTCGACCGGGGCGACCGTGCGCGCGCCGAGCTTGCCCTGCTGTCGATGCAGCGCCACTACCAGGAACACCGCAAGGCGGTGGACCAACTGGTGGCGCAGGCGGCCAGCCGCGCGCGCTTCACCGAAGACCAGGCGGCGGAACGGATCCAGGCCGACAGCCTGCTGATGCTGATGATCCTGGCCGGCTCACTGGCGCTGGCGGTCATGCTGGCCTGGCATATCAGCCGCAGCATCACGCGGCCGCTGGCACAAGCGCTGGCGTTGGCGCAACGCATCCGCGGCGGCGACCTGACATCGCCGCCGCCGCAAGCCCACCGCGACGAAACCGGCGAGCTGCTGGCCGCCCTGCACGGCTTGCAGCAGGACCTTGCCGCCTCCGCCGCCCGGCGCGAGGAATCGGAGCGCAAGCTGCGCCAGGCGCGCGCCTTGCTGGAACGCTTGCTGAGCAGCGCCGGCATGCTTGTGCTCGGCCTGGGCCATGAGGGCGAAGTCCTGCTGTTCAACGACACGGCGGAAAAGGTCACCGGCTGCAGCCGCGAAAGCGTGCTGGGACGGGTGTGGCGCGACCTGCCGCTGCTGCCCATGTCGGCGGTATCGCTATGGCCGGCGGGCGGCAAGCGCGAGCAGTTGCATGCCATGCCGCAAACGCACGAGCACCTGCTGCACACCGCCTGCGGCGACGAGCGCCGCATCGCCTGGCACAACACGCTGCTGGAGGAAGGCGAAGTCGCCCTGCTTTGCTTCGGCACCGATGTCACCGAGCTGCGCCAGGCCGAGCGCGCGATCGCCTCCGCCCACGAATCGGCGGACCACGCCCGGCGCAGCAAGAGCGCCTTCCTGGCCAATATGGGCCACGAGATCCGCACGCCGCTGAACGCCATCATCGGCCTGACCGAACTGGCCCTGCAAGGGCCGCTCGAAGCGCGCCAGCGCGGCTACCTGGAACAGGTGGATGCGGCGGCGGCCAGCCTGATGGAGATGTTCAACGACATCCTGGACTTCTCGCGCATCGAAGCGGGCCAGCTGCACATGGAGGAATGCGTGTTCTGCGTGCGCGAAGCCGCCGCCCAGGCTTGCGCCGCATGGCAGGCCGCGGCCGACGCCAAGGGGCTGCGGCTCGATTGCTCGGTCGACGCGGCGGTTCCGGCGCAACTGGTGGGCGACGCTGCGCGCCTGCAGCAGCTGCTGCGGCATTTGCTCGCGCATGCGGTCAGGTTCACGGAACGCGGACAGGTGCAATTGATCCTGCGCTGCGAGGATGCGGGCACGCCCGGCTCCGGCGCCGGCAGCGACGCCACGAAGCTGCACTGTGAAGTGCGCGACACGGGCGCGGCGCGCGATGCCGCGGTCCAGCTGTACGAACCGTCAGGGCCCGGCGATTCGGCGGCCGGGCTTGGCCTGTCGGTGGCGCGCCAGCTGGCGGCGATGCTGGGCGGCCACCTGCTGCTGGAAAGCGATCCGGTGGCCGGCAACCGCTTCGTCTTCACCGCCCTGTTGCGCCATGCGCTGCCGGAACCGGCTGCCAGCGCCGAGGCGCAAGCCGCAGCGCGAGCGGCCTACCCAGCCCTGTGCGCCTGCGGCGCGGATATCGCGGGCGCGCTGGCCCAGCTGCATGGCAATGGCGCGCAGCTGCGCAAGATGCTGGCGCACTTCCTGAAGAACCAGGCCGCGGTGCATGCCACCATTGCCGACGCGGTATCCGGCGGCGACCGGCAGCGTGCGCAACGCCTGGCCCATACGCTTGCCGGCAATGCCGCCCACCTGGGATTCGATGCGCTGCGCGCGGCAGCCGTGCAGGTGGCGCACGCGCTGCGTTCGGGCGCGGACGCGGCGCAGGAGCTTGCACAGCTGGCGCCGGAACTGGACGCCGTGCTGCAGGCCATCCACGCCGACCTGCGGGCCTCAGGCGAGCAGGCTGCGTAAGCCGCTGGTGCGCTCGGTGCGGCGCCGGATGGCGTCCGGCAGCACCCCGGGATTCGGCGTCAGCAAGGTAAAGCGCTGGCGCGCGCGCGTGATGCCGGTGTACACCAGTTCGCGCGCCAGCACGCTGGAGGCTTCGCGCGGCAGCACCAGCACCGTGTGGCTGAACTCCGAGCCCTGCGACTTGTGGACCGTCATGGCGAAGGCCGTTTCCACATTGCGCAAACGGGTCGCCAGCACGCTGCGCACCTGGCCGCCATCCGAGAAGTAGACCCGCAGCGATGCCGGCCGCTCCGGATCGGGCAGCACCAGGCCGATATCGCCGTTGTACACCCCGGTGGCGTAATCGTTGCGCGTGACCATGACCGGGCGCCCCACGTACCAGTCGCCGCGCCGCTTCAGCAGGCCGAGTTCTTCCAGGCGCTGCGAGATGCTCTCGTTCAGTCCCGCGACGCCCCACTCGCCCTCGCGCACGGCGCACAGCAGGCGAAAACCCTCGAAAGCCTGCAGCACGCCGGCGGCCCAGGCATCGTGGCTTTGCGCGCCGCGGCCCTGGCGCAGCAGCTCCAGGAAGGGACGGTAACCCTCGGCCGCCAGGCGCAGCATGTCCTCCTGCTGCGCCGCCTCGTTCCAGTGCAGCTGGCCGCCGCTGTCGGCGCGCAGCACGGCGCGCGCGGCTTCGGCGTCGCCGTTGTTGACCGCCAGCGCCAGTTGCCCGATCGGGCCGCCGAAGCGGCGGCTCTGGCGCAGCATCACTGTTTGCTGCGCCAGAGCGCCGGCGTTGCCCAGGAATTCAGGTGGAATGGCCTGGCCCGATGCTGCCTCCACGAAGGCCGCGGTGGCGGCGCCATAGCCGCCGGCCTGGGCGTCGAAGCACAGGTCGCCCAGGACGGAGCCGGCTTCCACCGACGCCAGCTGGTCCTTGTCACCCAGCAGCACCAACCGCGCGCTGCCCGGCAAAGCGTCCAGCAAGGCTGCCATCATTTCCAGGTGCACCATCGACGCTTCGTCGACGATCAGCACGTCCACGTCGAGCTGGTTGCCGGCGTTGTGGCGGAAGGCGCGCGTGTCGGGCCGCGCGCCCAACAGCGAATGCAGGGTGCGCGCGCCGCCCATGCGCCCGGCCAGCTCACGCAGCGGCAAGGCGCCTTCCAGGCTGGCAGACAGCTTTTCCAGCGCGTCGTCGATGGCCTGCTTCAGGCGCGCGGCGGCCTTGCCGGTTGGTGCCGCCAGGGCGACGCGCAGCTGGCCGGCCTGTTCGCCCTCAAGCGCGAACAGCAACGCCAGCAGGCGCGCCACGGTGTAGGTCTTGCCGGTGCCG
Source organism: Pseudoduganella sp. (assembly GCA_039593355.1). Classification (GTDB taxonomy): domain Bacteria; phylum Pseudomonadota; class Gammaproteobacteria; order Burkholderiales; family Burkholderiaceae_D; genus Rugamonas. Next base: position 113,351 of record JBCNPK010000011.1, on the reverse strand, counting down.
GGGCCGCCGGTGATGACTGCCAGCCCGCCGCGCGTGGCAACGGCGCAGGCGATCTTCTGCCAGTCGGCGCCGCCATCGCGGGTGGCGTGCGTGAACAGCCGGTCCAACCAGTGGCGCACCAGGGCGGGCGACGGCTCCTGGCGGCCTGGCGACGCTTCCCCCTCTGCAGTGCGGGTGCGAACCGCATCGGCCACCGTGTTTTCGTCGGACCAGTAGCGGCGCAGGTAGAGGCGGCCGCCGGCCAGCACCAGTGGCTGGCCGCAGTCGCCGCCGCCCGGCCAGGCCAGCACTTGCGGGCATGCCCGCAGGTAGGCCTGCCAGGCCGCTTCGCCTTGCGGCAGCTCGCCCGCTTCGGCGCACAGGCTTGGCCAATCGTCGTCGCTCCAGCCCAGCATGGCCGACGGATCGCCGGCCAGGGCGGATAACTGCAGGCAGCTGTGGCCACGGCCTTCCAGCTCGGACAACAGCAGGCAAGCGAGCGCCAGCGGGTTGCCGGCGGCCGCGCTGTCCTGCGGTGCCAGCGAGGCGACGAAGCGCGCGAAGACGGGCCCCAGGCGGCGCAGCATGCCGCCTTCGGCCAGCATGTCGGCATGTTCGAAGAAACTCATTGGCACAACCCTTCCAGTCCTTCCAGCAATTGCCCGTCCGGCGCCAGCAGGTAGCAGCCGCGCGTCTGCTCGTTGCCCACGCCGCGCAGGAAGTAGAAGATGGCGCCGCCCAGCTGCCTGGCCGGATCGTAACTGTCGCCCAGGCGCGTACGCAGCAGGCGGTGCAGGGCCAGCATGTAGATGGCCCCCTGCACGTCGTAGCGGTGGGCCGCCATGCCGTGCGCCAGCGCCGCCTTATGGTAGGCAGCGTCTGTGCCGCCCAGCGCATTCGATTTGTAGTCCAGCACCCAGTAGCGGCCCTCATGTTCGAACACCAGGTCGCAGAAGCCTTTCAGCATGCCGTGCAGCTCGCGCTGCGGCAGGCTGGGGCGCGCAATGCCGTCCAGCAGGTGCTGGCGGCACAGGCGGTCCAGCTGCCCCGTATCCAGCCGCTCGCTGGGGAACCAGAACTCCATCTCCGGCAGCAGCTGGCCGACCGCATCGAGGGCGCTGCCCAGCGGCGGCAGTTCGGTGCTGGCGATGACTTTCAGCCATTCCAGGGTGTCGGCCTCGCGGTGGCCCCAGCCGGCGCGCTTGATCTGGCGCGCGGCGCGCTCCGCAAAATGCTCCTGGTGGATGGCGGCAAAGCCTTCGCGCGCCAGCGATTCGAGCTGTTCGTGCAGGAAGTTGCCCGGGACGGAACCGCGCGGGAAGCGGTGCCACGGCGTATCGTCGATGCGCAGCGGATTGGCCTCCTCCTCGCCTTCGAGCAGGGTTTCCTGCGCCGCGTGCATCGGCGCGGGCAGCGCTTCGCCGCCGCTGCGCCTTGCCAGCGAACTGAAACTGCCGACCGACCAGTCGCGCTCGAAATTGCCCTGGTAGGCCAGCGGCGCTTCCAGCGGCGGGCGCTCGACGGCGCGCGCCAGGCGGGTCACCGGGGCCGCCGCCTCCAGCACGGTTACCGCGATGGCGTCGCAGCCGGCGCGCAGGCGCTGCCAGCTTTCGATCAACTGGCCGGAAGGCAGCGGCTCGCCGCCCGTCAGCAGGTAGCCCAGCGCCGAATCGTGCAGGGTGTTCTCGTCCTTCTTGCGAGCCGGCAGAGCCGCCACGCCGAGCCACAGGAAGTGGCGGGCGCGCGTCAGCGCCACATAGAGCAGGCGCAGGTCCTCCTCGATGCGGGCCGCTTCCGCCGCTTCCTGGCCTTCGTCGGACAGGCGCATGTCAAGCTGGCGCACGCCGTCGGCATCCGTGTATTCGAAGTAGATGCGGTTGCGCTTGTCGACCTTGCGCGCGGTGACGGCAAACGGCAGGTAGACCAGCGGGTATTCCAGGCCCTTGGATTTGTGCACGGTGACCACCTTGACCAGCTCCGCATCCGATTCCAGCCGCAGCACGCGCTCGTCGCCGCCGTCCGTCTCGTCCTCGATCTGCTCGGCCAGCCAGCGGATCAGGGCCTGCTCGCCTTCCAGCTGGCGGCTGGCCTGTTGCAGCAGTTCGGCCAGGTGCAGCAGGTTGGTCAGGCTGCGCTCGCCGCCCGGACGCGCCAGCATTTGCGCCGGCAGGCCGAGGTCGTGGATGAAGCGGCGCAGCATGGCCAGCACGCCCTGGCGCTGCCAGATCACGTGCCATTCCTTCAGCTGCTCGACGCGCCGCTCCCAGGCCAGTTCGTCGGCCGAGAACTGCGCCAGTTCGGCCAGGGGCAGGTTGGCGGTGCGGGTGGCAAAGGCGGTGCGGGCCAGTTGGCCATCCAGCGGGTTTGCCACGGCAGAGAGCCAGCGCAGCACGTCGGCCGCCTCTTCGCTCGCCAGCACGGAGTCCTTGTCGGACAGGTAGACGCTTGGCACCAGGCGGCGCTGCAGCGACTTGCGCACGGCGGCGGCTTCGCGCCGGTCGCGCACCAGGATGGCGATATCGGCCGGCTGCAGGCGCTGGAAGCCGTCCGGGCCTTCGAAGCCGGTGGCCGCGTCGTTGAGCAGGCAGGCGATATGCTCGGCGCATTGCTCGGCGAAGAATTCGCGGTAGGCGTCGGCGCCCAACTGCTCCAGGGTGCAGCCGGCGGTCAGGGCCTGGATGTCGCCGGAGGGGCCAACCAGGCGTTCGGCGCGGCCGCGCGCACCCACGGCGTCGAACGGCAGCGGATTACCCTTCTCCGTGCGGAAGCGGAAGGCGCCGCGCGCAAAGCCGCCCTGCCCCGCCACGCCTTCCGCGTGCAGGAAGACCTGGTTGACGGCGGCCACGATCTGCGCCGTGGAGCGGAAGTTCGTGCCGAGCTGGTAATGGCGTCCTTCGGTGGCGCGCCGCGCGTCCAGGTAGCTGTGGATGTCGGCGCCGCGGAAGCCGTAGATCGACTGTTTCGGGTCGCCGATCAGGAACAGGCCCAGTTCCGGGTCGTTGGCGGCCACCTGGTACAGCAGGTTGAAGATGCGATATTGGCTCGGGGCCGTGTCCTGGAATTCGTCCACCATCGCCACCGGGAACTGGGTCACGATGCGCTGGCGCAGCGCGGGACCGTTGGCGCCTTCCAGCGCGCTGCGCAGGCGCTCCAGCATGTCGGCAAAACCGAACAGGCGCTGTTGGCGCTTGAGTTCTTCCATGCGCGCTGCGACCGTGGCGGCGGCGTGGCGGAATACCAGGTGGCGCAAGGGTTCGATCGCGTCCAGCGCTCGGCGCAGCGGCAGGATTTCGTCGAAATCGGCCGGGATATCGGGGGCGAAGCCTTTGGCGCAGGCGTCGATCATGCCGGCCGGCGTCAGGCGGAACCATGGGGTGGCGTTCATGTCCGGCTCGGCCTGCGCGCGGTCGTTGGCCCAGTCGCGCAGGGCGGCGAACCATTTCGCGACGGCGTCGGCGCGCAGCTTGGTGCCGTTGAAGCATTTCGGATTGGCTTCGCGCTGGGCGGCGATCCACGACTCCATGCGGCCGGCGCGTTCGGCCCAGCCCTGCTTCAATTGCGCCAGCGCGGCCTGCTGCTCGCGCTGCACGCGGGCGATCAGGGCGCCCAGCGTCTCCTGGCTGCGGTCCTCGCCCGCGGCATCGGGCCGGCGCGCAAGCTCGCGGATGCTGCGGCCCAGTGCGGCCACGTCGCGGCAGGCCGACAGCAGCACGCGCAAGGCCTGCTCGCCCAGCGGGTAGACCTGCTGGCGCCAGTAGTCGTGCACCGCGTCCTCGTACAGGGCCGCCTCGTCGCTGAGCAGCTCCTCGTCGAACAGGTTGCCGCTGTCGAAGGCGTGCTCGCGCAGCATGCGCTGGCACCAGGCGTCGATGGTGAAGATCGCCGCCTCGTCCATCGTTTCGGCGGCCAGCTGCAGGCGGTAGGCGGCCTGCTGGCGGGCGCCATGGTCGGGCAATTCTTCCAGCAGCGCGTCGAGGTAGGCATCCGGCTCCTGCGGCGTCCCGGCGCGGAAATAGGCCGCCGCCTCCACCAGGCGTTCGCGCACCCGGTTCGACAGCTCGCGCGTGGCGGCCCGCGTGAACGTCATGACCAGGATTTCGTTCGGCATCAGCGGCCGGCGGAAGGCGTCTTCTCCGCCGTGGCCGAGCACCAGCCGCACGTAGAGCGCGGCGATGGTCCAGGTCTTGCCGGTGCCGGCGCTGGCCTCGATCAGGCGCGAGCCATGCAGCGGGAAAGTGAGCGGGTTCAGTGCGGCACTCATTCCTCGCCCTCCTCGCCGGCGATCGGCTGCACGGTCACCGATGCCGCGAGCCAGTCGGCCAGCGGCTGGTACAGGGCGCGGCAGGCGTCGGCAAAACCAGGCTGGGACGACAGCGCGGCAAAGTCCGGCCACAAGCGGGCCAGGCAAGGATCTTCATTTTCGCCGGACAGTTCGAATCCCCCGTCATAGGTGCTGCGCGGATCGCCCTCCATCACCAGCGCCAGGCCGGTCTTGCAGGCCGCAGGCAGCGGCTGGTCCATGCCCGCCCGCCACAGCTGGACGATCTCGCCCAGCGTGGTGCGCGCCGACAGCGGATCGAGCGGTTCCATGATCACGATGGCGTCGCGCGCCACCAGGAAGCCCGTCACCGGCTGGCCCTGCGCCGCCGACGCCAGCTGGCGCAGCCACATCGGGATCAGTTTCTCGCCGCGCGGCGCACCGGCTTTGTCGCACACGCGCGAGGACATCTGCATCAGCCATGCCGTCGCATCTCCGGCCCGGCGCAGCTGGTCGATCCAGTCTTCCAGCACCAGGCCCGCCAGTTCCAGGTGCACCGCCAGCTTGGGCGCGGCCTCCCAATAGCTGCGGCACAGCGTCAGCCATGCCGTGCGCACCGGCACCAGCTCCTCCACGATGTCATCCATCACCCGTTCGCCGATCAGGCCGATCGGCAGCATGCCCTGGCGGCGCAGGCGCTGGCCGCGCTCCTGCAGGCTGGCCCGCACATCGTCCACCGCTTCGGGATCGCCGCTGTCGGCCAGCATCTCGTCTTCCAGCGCATAGCGCTGCAGCCCATCGAGCTGGAACGGCTCTTCATCCTCGCCCACCATGGCCGCCTCGGCGAAATACACGCCCAGGCGCTGGCGGAAGAAGTGGCGCACCGGCTGGCGCAGGAAAGCGGCCAGCGTCGACAGGTGCAGGCGGAACCCTTCTTCCACCTCGTAGGGTGGGAGTTCGGCGACGGCTGCGGCAGTGACGTCCGCGCCGTCGACGTCATGCGCCGCGCGCCACTCGCCGGCGAAAGTCAGCAAGCCGCCGCGTTCGAAATAGGCGCGGCTGAAAGGCTGCAGCGCGTGCTGCGTGGTGCGCGCATCCAGGTCCAGGGCCCAGCCGGCGCGCAAGTAGTCGCGCAGCTGCGCCACCAGCACCGACGGCGGCTGCTCGCTGTTGTCGCGCACATTGCGCCCCACCCAGCTGATGTACAGCTTGTCGCGCGCGGCCAGCACGGCTTCCAGCATCAGGTAGCGGTCATCGTCGCGGCGCGAGCGGTCGCCGGCACGGGCCATGCCCGGCAATGCCAGCAGGTCGAAATCGGCGCGGCTGGCGCGGCGCGGGAAATCGCCGTCGTTCATGCCCAGCAGGCAGACCACGCGGAACGGCACTGCGCGCATCGGCATCAGGGTGCAAAAGGTGACGCCGCCGGATACGAACTGGTGTTCCAGCGACGGTTCGTCCAGGCCGCCCAGCCAGGCTTCACGCAGGGTGGCCAGCGGCACCTGTTCGTCGAAGCCCGCGTCTTCGCAGGTCTCCAGCCACTTGTCCAGCGCATCGTCCAGGCGCGCAATGGTCAGGCGGTCCGCTTCCTCGCGGTCGCTGAAGAACGCGGCCAGCAGCAGGCGCGCCTGCTCCGCCCATGCAGCGGGGCTGTGCGCCGCGTCCAGGCGCTCGCGCCAGGCCAGCAGCGCCTCGATCAACTGCGCCAGCGAACCCGCCAGCGCGGCATCCAGGCCGCCCACTTCCGCGTACGGCTCGATGCCGGCAAAGGCGCCGCCGTTGCCGGCCGCATAGCCCAGCAGCATGCGGCGCACGCCGAACATCCAGGCATTCTGCTCGCCGGCGGACGCCAGGCCGAGGCCGGCGCGGTGGCCGGCGTCCAGGCCCCAGCGCACGCCGGCGCCTTCGATCCATTGCCCCAGCGTGGGCAGGTCGTCCTCGGCCAGGCCGAAACGGCGCGCCAGCGCCGGCACGTCCAGCAGGTCGCGCACCTCGCTCTGGCGGCAGCGCTGCTGCGGTAGCCGCAGCAGCCATTCCAGCGCCACCAGCAGCGGATTGACGCTGCGGTCGTTGACGTCGCCGATTTCGTGCGGGATGAAGCGCGGATCATGGCGGCGGTGCTGGCCGAACACGGCACGGATCGAGGCGGTGAAGACGTCGATATCGGGCACCATCACCACCACGTCGCGCGGCCGCAGTCCGGGCTCGGCGGCGAACATGGCCAGCAGCTGGTCGTGCAGGATTTCCACCTCGCGCTGCACGCTGTGCGCCACATGGAATTCGATCGAACGGTCGCTGTCCGGCGGCGGCAGGTGCGGGTGCTCGGCCAGCGGCAGCAGGTCGCGCACGGCGGCCTGCACCTGCGCCAGCAGGGTCGCGCCCTCCTCGTCGCTGAACAGGTCGACGCGCAGCTTGTCCTCGCGGCCATCCAGGTCGCTGGCGGTGTCGAATTCATCCAGCATGCGGATGTAGTCGCGCCCCTGCCGTCCCCAGCTCGCCAGCAGCGGGTGGCTGTGGGCATGCAGCGCTTCCAGCGGCACGGCCGACAGGTCGACGTCCTTGCGCGCCGCATGGCGGTGGCGCGCGGCGCGCAGCAGGTCGCGCCCTTCGATGATGTCGCCCCAGTAGTAGCGGCAGGGATTGGGAACGGCGATCACCACCTGGGTGAAGCGCGCCAGCGATGCCATGGCCTGCAAGGTCTGGTAAGGCAGCGCCGACACGCCGAACAGCACGATCCGGCGCGGCAGGCGGCCCAACGGCATGTCGCCACGCTGCACGGCGGCCACGAAAGCGGCGTGCACGCTGGCGCGCCCCAGCCCGCGCTCTTCTTCGGGCACGCTGGCCGCGACGGCGCGCCACAACGCGGCCTGCCAGCGCTGGTCCGGCGCCAGCGGCACGGCTTCGCCGCGCGCGTTGCGGATCTGGTCGCGGCCCGCCGCCCAGTCTTCCAGCCAGTCGGCGCGGTACACCTGGTACTGGTCGAACAGGTCGGCAAGGCGTTCGGCCAGCTGCAGCCGGCGTTCAGGATCGCCGTCGCGCAGGAAATGGCGCAGCGGCGCGAAAGCCTCCTGCGCCAGCAACTGCGGCAACAGGCGCATCAGGCGCCAGGTCAACGGCCCCTTGTCGAAGGCGGAAATCTTCGGCACTTGCGCATGGCCCAGCATGCCCCGGTAGATTTCCCACAGCAGGCGCGCCGGCAAGGCGACGCGGGTGGCGCCGCACAAGCCCGTCTCTTCCGCCAGCGCGATTTTCAGCCATTCGGCCACCCCGTTCGACTGCACCAGGAAGATCTCCTGCTCCAGCGGCGCCAGCGGATGGCCGCGCAGCCACTGGAACACGGCGCCGCGCAGCTCTTCCAGCTGGTTGCCGTGCAGGATCAGGAGTCCGGGTTGGATGCTTGGGGCCATGTAATTGCAGCGATAATGCAAGGAACGCCATTATCGCCGCAAACCGCGCTATCCGGGGATATTGGCGTTCATTTCCTGCGCAATATGTTCGCGCAGGCGGTCCAGCAGAGGCTGCATCTGGACCACGATGGCGCGGGCGCGTTCGATGCCGTCCGCCGGCGCCAGTTTTTCCAGCGCCAGGCACAGGTCGGCGAAACTCATGGCGCCCACCGCCCGCGCCGAAGACTTGATGCGGTGGCCCAGTTCCGACAGGCGCACCATATCGCCGGCCTCCAGCGCCGCCTGCACTTCGCGCAAGCCATCCTGCGCCGAGTCGATGAACATATTGGCGTACTTGCGCATCTTTTCCGGCTTGTTGCCGAAGGTCTGGGCCAGGGCGCGCAGGTCGAACAGCTCCGATTCGCCGTGGACTGGCGCCGCGCCAACCTCCGCGTCCGGCGCAGCAGCGGCGGCAGCCGCCGGCGGCGTGGCCGCCGGCACCGGCGCGCTGGTGCTGCGCACGTGGGCCGAGCGGCCTTCCGCGGCGCGTTGGCTCATCCACTTGGACAGCACCGAGAACAGCAGGTTCGGCGCAATCGGCTTGGTCACGAATTCGTCCATGCCCGCCGCCAGGCAGCGCGCCTGGTCTTCGCGGCCGGCATTGGCCGTCATGGCGATGATCAGGGTGCCGGACAGTTTCGGGTGGGCGCGGATCAGGCGCGTGGCCTCGTAGCCGTCCATCACCGGCATCTGCACATCCATCAGCACGCAATCGAAATGCTCCTTCAGTAGCAGGTCGATGGCCTCCTTGCCGTTGTTGGCCACCACCACGGTGGCGCCGGCATCTTCCAGCAGCTCCTGGCCCACCTGCTGGCTGAAGATATTGTCTTCCACCAGCAGGATGGACGCACCGTGGATCGGCGCCAGCACATCCGGCTGCAGCGCGTTGCTGTCGGTCGCCTGCAGCAGGTGGGTGCCTTTTTGCAGCTTGGCCGTGAACCAGAAGGTGGAGCCCTGCCCCGGCTCGCTCACCACGCCCACGGTGCCGCCCATCAGCTCCGCCAGCTGCTTGCTGATCACCAGGCCCAGGCCCGTGCCGCCGTACTTGCGGGTGGTCGAGGTATCGCCCTGGTGGAAGGACTGGAACAGGTTGGACACCTGGGCCGGCGTCATGCCGATGCCCGCATCCTGCACCTCGAAGCGCACCACGGTGTAGTTGTCGCGGTCCTCGACCGGCCGGGCGCGGATGTAGATTTTGTTGTTTTCCGAGAACTTGATGGCATTGCTGGTGAAGTTCAGCAGCACCTGCTCCAGCCGCAACGGGTCGCCGCGCAGCTGGTGCGACAGCCCTGGCCAGATCTCGAACACCAGCTCCAGGCCCTTGCGGCTGGCCGCATCGCCCAGCTGGCTGGAAATATTGGTCAGCAGCGATTCCAGCGCAAAGTCCAGCACTTCCAGGTCCAGCTTGCCGGCCTCGATCTTGGAGAAATCGAGGATGTCGTTGATGATGCCCAACAGGTGCTGGCCCGAGTGGTAAATTTTCTGCAAGTAATCCTTCTGCTTCGGACTGGTGGCGCTCTTCAGCGCCAGGTGCGCCATGCCGATCACCGAATTCATCGGCGTGCGGATCTCGTGGCTCATGTTCGACAGGAAGTCGCTCTTGGCCTGGTTGGCCGCGCGCGCCTGCTCTTTCAGCATGTGCAGCTCGGTCACGTCGGTGGAGAGCGCGATGACGACCGTCAAATCCTTGTCCAGGCGCACCGGCGCCTTCACCGTCCACAGGTGATGCACCACGCCATGGCGGTCCGTGTAGCTGGCCTCGCCGGAGCGCTTCTGGCCGTCGGCCAGGACCACGCGGTCTTCGCTCCAGGCCTCGTCCGCCTCGCGCTTATGCATGACCTCGATGTCGAGCCGGCCCAGTATCTCTTCCACCGGCAGCCCGATCCGCTCCGCCATCTTGGCGTTGACGTAGACATAGCGCCGGTCCTGGTCCTTCATGTAGACATGCGCTTCCACGTTATCGAGCACGCTATCCAGCAAGCGGCGCTGCTCCAGGGCGTTGCGGCGCTGCGCATACATGGTGAAGAAATAGCCGTAGATCAGCAAGGTGCCGGAAAATCCGGTCGCCAGGGCGATGAAGGGGACCCAGCGGTCGAAGCCCACGATCATCGCGTCCTTGCGCGCGTAGAACTGGGCCTTCCACAGGCTGCCATTGAAATCGATCGGCAGCACGGAAACAAAATAGTCGTCAGGATTGCCTGGCAGCGCGGCAGGCTTGTCGATCGAACCGTTATCGTTGAACAGCAGGCGGTCGTCGCTCTCGATCCTCAGGCTGCGCTTTTCCGGATCGGTGGACGCATCCGAGTACAGGATCATGTGCACCTGGCGGTCGGCCATTTCGTCGATCGCGCCCTGGATCAGCTTGGAAACCGAGAAACCGATGCCCACCGAACCAAGGAAATTGGCGCGGCGGCTGCTCACGTCGTTGACCGGCATGCCGCGCTTGTACACCGGCAGCCGCATGCCCAGGCCGATGTGGGGCACCGGCTGTTTCACGACCACCGGCTGGCCGGAAGCGCTGATCTCTCCGGTATCGCGCGACAGCGCCATGGCGCGGTCGATGTTCGGATTGGCCGTGATGTCGACCCCGAACTTTTCCATCAGCATGCCCATCGGCTCCAGGTAGGTCAGCGGCGAATAGTGCTCGCGCTTGCCGGGCGGCTTGATGTCGAACTTGGGATAACCGCCCGGCACCAAGCTGGTGTCGGCCCGCACCGCGGCCACGAAAGCGTCGCGCTGCTCATGCGGCACGTCCGGCGCAAAGTTGATCGCCTCGATCGCCGGGTAATGCTTGCCGATGTTGAGGGTCGTCACGTACTGGCGGAATTGCAGGCGGCTCACATGGTCGGAGGTCTGGAACAAGGCCACCAGGCCGCGCACCACGTCCGAATACGCCTTGACGCGCGCCGAAATACTGTACTGGGTGGCACGATTCATATTGTCGAAGCGCAGTTGCGCCTCCTCCTCGACCGTATTCGAGGTGGTTGCGTACAAGGTGGCGCCCACGGCGGTTGCCAGGGAAAGACCCAGGCCCCAGAACAATGCCCGGCCCCGGGCGACGCCCTGCACCTTCTGCTTTATCCATCGTGAAATGTCTTGCATTTGCGCAGGATACTATTAAAGCTGCCCGGAACGGAACCAAATGCTTGTCCCCTGATCCAAGGCAGTTCAGGAGGGCTCATCATGAAAAACGGTTCCAACATCTTACCGGCATCGCGCCATCTCCGTAATTTTCTAGCTTGCCTGCATTACTTCGCGCTGGGACTGGCGGCGCCGCTAGGGGCCGCCCCGCCCGCAGCCCCGGCGCCAGTACTGGAGCACTGGGAATTCGATGCCACGCTGGAGGCCGGATTCCAGCCGCCCAAGCCTGGCGCAAGCAGGACTTTCATCGTGCACTTTACACTGCCCGGTGCGCTACCGCCGCAGCAGGTGGACTGGCGCCTGGCCCTGCACCGGCCGGACGGCAGCCTGGTCCGCCAGTGGCGCGGACGCCACGCCATGCAAGGCGACAGCGGCCGGGTCGCGGTCAGCTGGCGCCCGCCAGCCGCCCTGCCGGCCGGCGTCTACGAATTGCGCCTGGAGGCAGGCGAGATCCGGCAGCGCCGCCCGGTCGCCATCGGCCGGCCGGCCCTGCTGCTTCCTGCGGCCCAGGCCGCCTTGCTGCCAAGACACGGCCCAGCCCGCTCCGCGCGTCCGCAGCTCGACTCGCTGGGCTACGACATCGTGTATGGCAACCTGCACAGCCAGACCAACCATAGCGACGGCGGCGGCGACCCGGCCCAATGCCACGGCGCCCAGCCGCCCGGCAGCGGCGCCTTCGGGCCGGAAGAGGCATTCCAGTTTGCCCGCCGCCATGGCCTGGATTTCCTGATGACGTCCGAGCACAACCACATGTACGACGGCAGCGAGGGCAGCGCCCCTGCCGCCGACCCGCAGGCCGCGCGCCAGCTTTACCGGCTGGGCCTCGGCGCCGCCGAACAATACAGCGCAGAGCATCCCGGCTTTGTCGCCCTGTACGGCATGGAATGGGGCGTGATCAGCAGTGGCGGTCACCTGAACATCTTCAACAGCCCCGCCCTGCTCGGCTGGGAGCGCAGCAGCAGCGGCGAGCCGTTTGAAGACGTCGTCACGCCCAAAGACGATTACGCCGCCCTTTACCGCCTGATGAATGAGCAAGGCTGGATCGGCCAGTTCAACCATCCAAACCTCAGCCAGTTCCCGATCGCGGGCGAACCGCTCGCTTTCAGCACGGACGGCGGCGCCGTCATGGCACTGTGCGAAGTCATGAACAGCAGCGCCTTTTCCAACCGCCTTGACGAAGGCGAGCGGCGCCACAGCTTTTACGAGGAAGCCTGCGGCAAACTGCTGGAAGCGGGCTACCGGCTGGCGTTCAGCAGCGACCAGGACAACCACTGCGCAAACTGGGGCGCCTCCTACAGCAACCGCACCGGCATCCTGCTGGCCAAGGGCACGGTACCGACTGCTGAAACGCTGCTCGACGCCATCCGCGCCCGCCGCGTCTTCGCGACCATGGACAAGCACAGCGCGATCGCGCTCACCGCCAACGGCAGCTTGATGGGCGCGCAGATCGACAACAGCGGCGCCCTGACGCTGCGGGTGCACTTCAACAGCGCTGCAGGCCGCGGCATTGCCGCGCTGGACATCATGGAGGGCGTGCCGGAGCGCCACGGCGAGGTCACGCGGCTGGCCGGCCTGCGCGCAATGCAATATGTATTCACGCCGGCGCCGGGTCCGCATTTCTATTACGCCCGGATCACGCAGGACGATGGCAAACAGCTCTGGTCAGCGCCGGTCTGGGTCAATCAACGCTGATGTGGACCGGCTTGATCTCGCGCGCCAGCATCTGGCGCACGATTTCAGCTTCCTTGCGCACGATGGGCGGTACTTGCTGGCGGCGCTCGCACTCCGCCAGTAGTTGTTGCGCGGCCTGGGAATCGAGCTGCTCCCCTTCATGCGACATGCGCAACAAGCCATAGCGCAGCGCCACCTTGCACAAGCCGGCACTGTCCGGCACTGCCAGCAGCTCGGCAGGCGCCACCGCCCGCGCCGCAGCCATATCGGCCGCCGCGCAAGAACCGCCGAGGCGGAAATTCAAGGCATCCAGCGCCGGCGCCTGCGGCAGCAGGGCCTGCGCCTCGGCCACGGCAAACTGCCCGCCCGCGCCGCAACCGGCCAGCACACGGCCGATGGCCTGCGGATCACCCAGCTTTGCCGCCGTGCGCGTCCAGCGCAGCGCTTCCGCCGGCTGGCGCTTGTCGAAATATTCGGCCAGCACCGCCATCGCGGCCCGGTCGCCGCGCCCAGCCGCAGCCTGCGACTGGGCCAGGCAATAGGGGCTTAATTGGGCGGCCGGCTGCTGCGCGCAAGGCAGGCTGCCCCGGTCCTGCAAGCGCTGGTAATACCAGGCGCCGGCCACTGCCAGTGCGGCTGCCGCCGCGATGGCCGCCGTCAGGATCATTGCTTTGCTTGGAATCTTCATGGAAGGGATTGTACGTGCGCCGGAAAAAAGCACCAATGCGTTACACTTAGCGAAAATAAACAAGGAGTTAAAACATGCGCTGGGAAGGCAACAGGGAAAGTGACAACGTCGAGGACGTACGCGGCGAAGGCGGCGGTGGCGGCGGCTTTGGTTTCGGCGGCCGCTCGATCGGCATTGGCACGATCGTGATCGCACTGATTGGCGGCTGGGTGCTGGGCGTCAACCCCTTGACCATCCTCGGCCTGCTGAGCGGTGGCGGCGGACCGGCCCAGGTAAGCCAGCAGCAGCACCAGCCGCGCCAGCATTCCGCCGCGGAAGAGCGCGAATTCAAACTGATGAAAGTGGTCCTGGCCGACACCGAGGATGTGTGGACGGACCTGTTCCGCAAGAACGGCGGCACTTATCAAAAACCCAAGCTGAAGATCTTCAGCGGCAGCTACCCGACCGCCTGCGGCATGGGGCGCTCCGCCACCGGCCCCTTCTACTGCCCCGGCGACCAGGACGTCTACATCGACCTCGATTTCTTCCGCCTGATGGAACAGCGCTTCCACGCGCCCGGCGAGTTCGCGCAAGCCTATGTGCTGGCGCACGAGGTCGGCCACCATGTGCAGAACCTGATGGGCATCAGTGACAAGGTGCACCATGCGCAACAGAACTCCTCCGAGCGCCAGGGTAACGCCCTGTCGGTGCGGCTCGAGCTGCAAGCAGACTGCTTCGCCGGGGTGTGGGCGTACCACGCCAACCGCGCCCGCAGCATCATCGAACAAGGCGACGTGGAAGCGGCGCTGAACGCCGCCACCGCCATCGGCGACGACACGCTGCAGAAACAGGCCGGCGGCGAAGTGGTGCCCGACTCCTTCACCCACGGCAGCTCGGCGCAGCGCGTGCGCTGGTTCACGCGCGGCATCGAATCGGGCGAAATTGCGCAGTGCAATACCTTCGAGGCGCGCCAACTGTGATGCCGGCGGACGGGACGCCCGATCCCTATCTCTGGCTGGAGGACGTCGGCGGCGCCGAGGCCCTGTCCTGGGTCGAACAGCAGAACGCTGCCGCCCTCGCGGAACTCCAGGCGCAGCCGGACTATCCCGGCATCCATGAGCGCCTGAAGACCATTCTCAATTCCAAAGAGCGCATTCCCTACGCCAGCAAGCGCGGTGACTTTTTTTACAACTTCTGGCGCGACGCCCGGCACACGCGCGGCATCTGGCGCCGGACCACGCTGGAGGAATACCGCAAGGCCGAGCCGCAGTGGGAAACCCTGCTCGACATCGACCGTCTGGCAGAAGAGGAAGGTGAAAACTGGGTATGGCATGGCGTGACCGGCCTCTACCCGAAAGGCGAGCAATGCCTGGTGCAGCTGTCGCGCGGTGGCGGCGATGCGCACGTGGTGCGGGAATTCGACCTCGTCAAGCGCCGCTTTGTACCCGACGGCTTCAAGCTGCCGGAAGCGAAAAGCGATATCGGCTGGATCGACGCCGACACCATCTTCGTCTCCACCGACTTTGGCGAGGGCAGCATGACCACCTCCGGCTACCCGCGCATCGTCAAGGAATGGAAGCGCGGCACGCCGCTGGCGGCTGCCAGCACCCTGTACGCAGCCAAGGCGGACGACCTGGGCGTCGGCGCCTACAAGGACTTTACCCCCGGCTACAGCCACCAGTTCATCAGCCGCCAGATCGGCTTTTACGAGAGCGAACTGTTTGTGCGCGACGGCGCAACGCTGGCCAGGGTCGACAAACCGGACGACGCCAACGCCTACACCGTCCGCGACCAGCTGATCATCGACCTGCGCTCAGACTGGACGGTCAACGGCGCAACCTATGTGCAAGGCTCCCTGCTGGCAACGGACTTCGAACGCTTCATGGCCGGTGAGCGCCGCTTTGAAGTACTGTTCACGCCGACGCCAAGCAGCTCGCTCGACGGCGTCTCCGCCACCCGCACGGCGTTGCTGCTCAATGTGCTCGACAACGTCAAGAACCGCCTGGTCGAACTGCGGCACGTGGACGGCCAATGGCAACGCCGCGACGTCAATGCCCCCGCCTTCGGCACCCTGGAAGTGCAGGCCTTGGACTCGATCGAATCGGACGACTACTTCCTGACGGTGACGGACTTCCTGAACCCGACCACGATGTACCTGGCCCATGCGGGCAGCGATGAGCGCAGCGCCCTGAAATCCCTGCCCGCATTCTTTGATGCCGAGCCTTACGCCGTTCAGCAGCACATGGCCGTGTCGAAAGACGGCACCAACGTGCCCTACTTTGTGCTGATGGACAGGAACGCCCGGCTCGATGGCAGCAACCCGACCGTCATGTACGGCTACGGCGGCTTCGAAGTATCGATGAAACCCTTCTACAGCGGCAGCACCGGCGCGGCTTGGCTCAAGCAAGGCGGCATTTACGTGCTGGCCAATATCCGCGGCGGCGGCGAGTTCGGCCCGCGCTGGCACCAGGCCGCGCTGAAGGAAAACCGCCAGCGCGCCTTCGACGACTTCATCGCCGTCGCCGAAGACCTGATCCAGCGCAAGATCAGCCGCCCACGCCACCTCGGCATCATGGGCGGCAGCAACGGCGGCCTGCTGGTCGGCGCCGCCATGACGCAGCGCCCGGAACTGTTCAATGCCGTGGTCTGCCAGGTCCCCCTGCTCGACATGCGGCGCTACAGCAAGCTGCTGGCCGGCGCCTCATGGATGGGCGAATACGGTGACCCGGACGATCCGCAACAATGGGCCTACCTCAGCCAATACTCGCCCTACCAGAACGTGTTCGAAGACAAGCGCTACCCGCGGGTGCTATTCACTACTTCGACCCGCGACGACCGCGTCCACCCCGGCCACGCACGCAAGATGGTCGCGAAGATGAAGGCCCAGGGCCACGACGTTCTCTACTGGGAAAACACCGAAGGCGGCCACGCCGGCGCCGCCAACAACGACCAGCAAGCCCAGATGTGGGCCCTGACCTACACTTTCCTCCTCAAACAACTGAAATGAAATTCGGGGTCAGCTCCGGCAATCGGACATCTGTTTCGCGATGCGAAACAGATGTCCGATTGCCGGAGCTGACCCCGAATTTCCCAATCGTGCGCGTTCGAATATGGCGGCTCGTTATGCTAGGGAAAGTGTTGCTTGGCGTGTTGCATAGTTGACAAAGTGAAGCTTTTTCTACTGCTTTGTGCTTGACTGTCGCATCTGACGGAGTGACATTAGGCCTTCCCCCGCTTTGCATCTTCACACCTGAGGTAGCGTCAATGAACGACATGACCGAACTGCCGGAAGAGTTGGACCTTAAACTGATTCTGTCCACCCTGATGGCCCTTAAGAAAGGCGATTTTTCGGCACGCCTGCCGTCCGACTGGACCGGCGTGTCGGGCAAGATCGCCGATACCCTCAACGACATCATCGAAACCAACGAGCGCATGGTGAAGACGGTGACGGAGGTGAGCCGCGTGGTGGGCCGCGAAGGCCGGCTGACGCAGCGCGCGAACGTTCACGTTTCCGGCGGCTGGGCCACCATCATCAGCGCGGTCAATACCCTGATCGACGACCTGGTGCGCCCTACGACTGAAATGGCGCGCGTGATCGGCGCGGTGGCAAAGGGCGACCTGTCGCAGACCATGGCGCTGGAGGTGGACGGCCATCCGCTGAAAGGCCAGTACCTGCGCGCGGCGATGACGGCGAATACCATGGTGGAACAGCTGACGTCCTTCTCCTCCGAAGTGACGCGCGTGGCGCGTGAAGTGGGTACCGAGGGCAAGCTGGGCGGCCAGGCGCAGGTGAAAGGCGTGGCCGGTACCTGGAAGGACTTGACCGACTCCGTGAACTCGATGGCGGGCAACCTGACGTCCCAGGTGCGCAATATCGCGGAGGTGACCACCGCCGTGGCAAACGGCGACTTGTCCAAGAAAATTACCGTGGACGTCCGCGGCGAGATCCTGCAGCTGAAAGACACCATCAACGTGATGGTGGACCAGTTGCGTTCCTTTGCGTCCGAGGTGACGCGCGTGGCGCGCGAGGTGGGTACCGAGGGCAAGCTGGGCGGGCAGGCCTATGTGCCGGGCGTGGGCGGCACCTGGAAGGATTTGACCGACAACGTAAACTTCATGGCATCCAACCTGACCGGCCAGGTGAGGAATATCGCGGCGGTGACCACCGCCGTGGCAAACGGCGACTTGTCCAAGAAAATCACGGTGGACGTGAAGGGCGAGATCCTGGAACTGAAAAACACCATCAACGTGATGGTGGACCAGCTGTCTTCCTTCGCGTCGGAAGTGACGCGCGTGGCGCGCGAAGTGGGCACCGAGGGCAAGCTGGGCGGCCAGGCGCAGGTGAAAGGCGTGGCCGGCACCTGGAAGGACTTGACCGACTCCGTGAACTCGATGGCGGGCAACCTGACTTCCCAGGTGCGCAATATCGCGGAGGTGACCACCGCCGTGGCGAACGGCGACTTGTCCAAGAAGATCACGGTGGACGTCAAGGGCGAGATCCTGGAACTGAAAAACACCATCAACGTGATGGTCGACCAGTTGAACTCCTTCGCTTCCGAAGTGACCCGCGTGGCGCGCGAGGTGGGTACCGAGGGTAAGCTCGGCGGCCAGGCAAACGTGTCCGGCGTGGGCGGCACCTGGAAGGATTTGACCGACAACGTGAACTTCATGGCGTCCAACCTGACCGGCCAGGTGCGCAACATCGCGGAAGTGACTACCGCCGTGGCGAACGGCGACCTGTCCAAGAAGATCACCGTGGACGTGAAGGGCGAGATCCTGGAACTGAAAAACACCATCAACGTGATGGTGGACCAATTGTCCTCCTTCGCATCGGAAGTGACCCGCGTGGCGCGCGAAGTGGGTACCGA
Organism: Pseudoduganella sp.; assembly: GCA_039593355.1. Taxonomy (GTDB): domain Bacteria; phylum Pseudomonadota; class Gammaproteobacteria; order Burkholderiales; family Burkholderiaceae_D; genus Rugamonas. The sequence goes on along the minus strand of JBCNPK010000011.1, from coordinate 95,324 downwards.
GGGCAAGCTGGGCGGCCAGGCCTATGTGCCGGGCGTGGGCGGTACCTGGAAGGACTTGACCGACAACGTGAACTTCATGGCGTCCAACCTGACCGGCCAGGTGAGGAATATCGCAGCGGTGACCACCGCCGTGGCCCGCGGCGACTTGTCGAAAAAAATTACCGTGGACGTGAAGGGCGAGATCCTGGAACTGAAAGACACCATCAACGTGATGGTGGACCAGCTGTCCTCCTTCGCATCGGAAGTGACCCGCGTGGCGCGCGAGGTGGGTACCGAGGGTAAGCTGGGCGGCCAGGCTAACGTGTCCGGCGTGGCCGGTACCTGGAAGGACTTGACCGAGAACGTGAACCAGCTGGCGGCTAACCTGACCAACCAGGTGCGCGCGATTGCCGAGGTGGCAACCGCCGTGACGCGCGGCGACTTGTCCCGTTCCATCCAGGTGGAGGCGCGCGGCGAGGTGTCCTACCTCAAGGACAACATCAACGAGATGATCCGCAACCTGAAGGAAACCACGCAGAAAAACGCGCAGCAGGACTGGCTGAAGACCAACCTGGCGCGCTTCACACGATTGCTGCAAGGCCAGCGCGACCTGCAGGCCGTGACGAAACTGATCCTGTCCGAACTGGCACCGCTGGTCTCGGCCCACCACGGCGTGTTCTACATGATGGACTCGCAGCTGGCCGACGCCCGCCTGCGCATGATCGCCAGCTATGGCTACCGTTCCTCGCGCAAGCTGCCTACTTCCTTCCTCCCGGGCGAAGGCCTGGTGGGCCAGTGCGCGCTGGAGAAAGTGCGCATCTGGCTGACCGATGTGCCGCGCGACTACATCGTGGTCAGTTCCGGCCTGGGCGCCGCCCCGCCGACCAATATCGTGGTGCTGCCTATCCTGTTCGAGCAGCAGGTGAAGGCGGTGATCGAAATCGCATCGCTGGACCGGTTCACCGAGACCCACCTGTCCTTCCTCGACCAGCTGATGGAATCGATCGGCGTGGTGCTGAACACCATCGAGGCGAACAGCCGTACCGAATCGCTGCTGACCCAGTCGCAATCGCTGGCGCAGGAGCTGCAGCAGACCAACCAGGAGCTGGCGGAAAAAGCCCGCCTGCTGTCCGAGCAGAACATCGAGGTGGAGCGCAAGAACCGCGAGGTGGAACAGGCCAAACTGGCGCTGGAAGAAAAGGCGACCCAGCTGGCCCTGTCCTCCAAGTACAAGTCCGAGTTCCTGGCGAATATGTCGCACGAATTGCGTACGCCTTTGAACTCGCTGCTGATCCTGGCGCAGCAGCTGGGCGACAACCCGGAGGGCAACCTGTCCGGCAAGCAGGTGGAATTCGCGAAAACCATCCACGGTTCCGGCTCCGACCTGCTTACCCTGATCAACGACATCCTGGACCTGTCGAAGATCGAATCCGGTACCGTGACGCTGGACGTGTCGGAATACCGCTTCGCCAACCTGCGCAGCTACGTGGAGCGCACTTTCCGCCACATGGCGGAAGCCAAGCACCTCGGCTTCACGGTGGAACTGGGCGACAACCTGCCCGCTTCCCTGATGACCGACACCACGCGCCTGCAGCAGGTGCTGAAAAACCTGCTGTCGAACGCGTTCAAGTTCACCAACCATGGCCAGGTTTCCCTGGGTATCGGACTCGTGCAAAGCGGCTGGAGCAGCGACCACCCCAACCTGGGCAATGCGGATGCGGTGCTGGCGTTCTCCGTCAGCGATACCGGCGTGGGTATCGCAGCCGACAAGCTGCAGCTGATCTTCGAAGCCTTCCAGCAGGCCGACGGCTCCACCGCGCGTAAATACGGCGGCACCGGCCTTGGTCTGTCGATCTCGCGCGAACTGGCCCGCCTGCTGGGCGGCGAGATCCGCGTCGAATCGACGGTCGGCGTGGGCTCGACCTTCACGCTGTTCCTGCCGTATAACCGCTCCGGTTTCGTGTATTACGAGACCGCCCGCCAGCCGGCCATGCCGCGCCTGCCGGCGCCCGCGACCTCGACTCCGATCATCGCAACGCCGTCCGTGGTGTACACGCCGCCACCGCAGGAACAGGTGGTTGAGCAGGACGAGCAGATTTACGGCTCGACCATCGACGACCGCGGCCTGACGGCGCCAGGCGATCCTTCGGTATTGATCATCGAAGACGACGAGCGTTTTGCCAAGGTGGTACTGGACTTTGCGCGCGAAAAGAACTTCAAGGGCATCGTCACCCACCAGGGCGACTGGGCCCTGAGCCTGGCGCGCGACTACCTGCCCTCGGCCATCCTGCTCGACCTTGACTTGCCGGACATCGACGGTTTCACCGTCCTGGAACGCCTGAAACGCGATCCGAGCACGCGCCATATCCCGGTGCATGTGATGTCCAGCCTGCGCGAACGCGAACGGGCGCTGCGTTCCGGCGCGATCTCCTACCTGAACAAGCCGGTCAGCAAGGAAGACCTGAACGAAGAGTTCATGCGCATCCAGCGCTTCCTGATCGGCGGCAAGCGCAACCTGCTGGTGGTGGACGACGAGGAGAACCAGCGCGACGCCATCGTCAAGCTGATTGGCGACACCGACGTCGACATCACGGCCGTCGGCACCGGCCAGGACGCGTTGGCCGCGCTGCACGCCTCGCACTTCGACTGCATGGTGCTGGACCTGACGCTGCCCGATATCAGCGGCTTCGACCTGCTGGACATGATCGGCAAGGACCAGCGCCTGCGCGACCTGCCGATTGTGATCAACACCGCCAAGGAGCTGAACCGCAAGGAAGTGGCGAAGCTGAAGCGCTACGCCAAGACCATCGTCATCAAGGATGCCCGTTCGCCGGAGCGCCTGCTGGACGAAACCGCCCTCTTCCTGCACCGTTCCCAGGCCAACCTGCCGGAGGCCCAGCGCCGCATGCTGGAAGAGGTGCACGCCGCCGATGCCGGCCTGGCGGGCCGCAAGGTGCTGATCGTCGACGACGACTTGCGCAATATCTTCGCCCTGTCTTCGCTGCTGGAGCGCCAGCAGATGCTGGTGTCCTTCGCCGAAAACGGGCGTGACGGCATCGAAGTGCTCGAGCGCGACCCGACCATCGAGATCGTCCTGATGGACATCATGATGCCGGAGATGGACGGCTACGACACCATGCGCGCCATCCGCCGCATTCCCAAATTCCGCTCGCTGCCGATCATCACGCTGACGGCGAAGGCGATGAAGGGCGACCGCGACAAGTGTATTGCGGCCGGTGCATCCGACTACATCACCAAGCCGGTGGACGTGGCGCAGTTGCTGTCGTTGATGCGGGTCTGGTTGCACTGATGGGAGCTAACGAAGAGCTGCGCCGCAGCGCCGCGCCTGAGCTGGAAGAACTCGAGCTGGAGTTGCTGCTGGAGGCGCTGGTGCGCCGCTTCGGTTTCGACTTCCGCCTGCACGACCGCGCGCCGCTGAAGCGCAAGCTGTTCGGCTTCATGCTGCAGCGCGGGCTGGACACGCTGTCGCAGCTGCAGGACCACGTGCTGCACGATCCCGCCACGGCGGGCGGCCTGCTGCGCAGCCTGCACGTGCCGCCTGCCAGTCTGTTCGACGACCCGGCCGAAGCCCTGATGCTGCGCGAGGCAGCCGAGCATTCCCTGCGCGGCGCCGCCCTGCCCCGGGTCTGGCTGGCCGACTGCGCCGGCGCCTGCCAGGCCTGGACTCTCGCCATCATCCTGGCTGAAATGGGCCTGCTGGCGCAGGCCGAAATCTACGCCACCGTCGCCAGCGACGACATGCTGGACGAAGCAGCCGCAGCCTGGCTGCCCGAGGCCGAACTGGAACGCGCCCAGCGTGACTATGTCCAGGCCGGCGGCAATGGACTCCTGGCAGACTACTTCAACATCCAGTCCGGCCGCGCCATCCTGGCGCCATCGCTGCGCAGCCATATCACCTGGGCGCAATACAACCTGGTCACCGACGCTTCGTTCAACGAATTCAACCTCATTGCCTGCCAGCGCGCCCTGCCCGACTTCGGGTCGCTGCTGCGCCAGCGCGTGCTCCAGCTGTTCCATGACAGCCTGGTCCCCTTCGGCACGATGGGCCTGGACCGCGAGCTCGATCCGGACTATCCATTCAGCGCAGACTACCAGCCCATCTGTCCCGGCCAGCCCTGGTACAAACGGGTCAGCTGACCGCTTCCGCTTCGAGCACGAAGGCCGCCGCCTGGAAGTCGCCCTCCAGCGGCACCTTCAGGCCGCGCCCCATCCAGTAAGCGCCGCTTGCTTTGGCAGGCGTTCCGGGTGCGGCCGCCCCGGCGATTGCGCGCAAGGCATACACGGCGTCGGGAGCCAGGCCGCGCAGCTGGATCATCGGCTGTGCGGAACGCATCATGCTCGAATGCAGGAAGGCGAACAACACCGCCTGCTTGCGGTCCTGCGCAACGGAAAGCGTGGCCGAGCGCGGCGCGCCGTTCCTCGGCGAGACCAGGCGGTACAGGTGCCCCAGCTGGACCGTGGCACGGATCGCCTTGTATTCCTGCACCAGCCGCTTGGCCTTGGCGAAATCGTCCTCGCTCCAGTGCTTCAGATTGGCGCCGATGCCCAGCCCGCCCTGCATCGCCGACAGGAAGCGGTATTCCAAGGAGGTCACGCGCCGGTTCACGAAGTTCGGCGCGTCGGTCACCCAAGCCATCATGATGGCGGGCGCGTACGCCTGGGTGAATCCGTCCTGGATCACCAGGCGGTCGTAGGGATCGGTGTTATCGGAGGTCCACACCTGTTCGGTGAACTTCATGATGCCCAGGTCGACGCGGCCGCCGCCGCTGGCGCAGGATTCGATCTCCAGCTTCGGATGGCGGCGCCGCAGTTCGGCCAAGAGCCGGTACAGGTTGTCCACGTAGGCGACGTAGATCCGCTGCTGCTCGTCCGGTGCCGCTTCGGGCCAGCCGGGCTCGGACCAGGTGCGGTTATGGTCCCACTTCAGGTAGTCGATCTTGTTGCTGGCGACCAGTTCGTCCAGCACCTTCAGCAGGTGCTCGCAGACGTCTTTCCGCGCCAGGTTGAGTACCAGCTGGTTGCGCGCCTGCGAACGTTGCCGGCCAGGGAAATTGATCACCCAGTCCGGATGCGCGCGATACAGGTCGCTGTCAGGATTGACCATTTCCGGTTCCACCCACAGGCCGAACTGCATGCCCAGGCCATTCACGTGCTTGATCAACGGCCCCAGTCCATTCGGGAACTTCTTGCGGTTGACGACCCAGTCGCCCAGGCCCTGCTTGTCGCTATTGCGCGCGCCGAACCAGCCATCGTCCACCACGAAGCGCTCAACGCCGATGCTGGCGGCTTTCTCCGCCAGCGCCATCTGCCCCGCCTCGTCAACGTCGAAAAAGGTCGCCTCCCATGAGTTGTACAACACGGGCCGCAAGCGCGGCGCCGGCGCGTTCGGCAAGATCTTCTCGCGCTGGTAGCGGTGGAAGACGCGCGAAGCGCCGCCGAAGCCTTCATTGGAAAAGCCGGCGTGGAACACGGGGGACGCCAGGCGCTCGCCCGGCTTGAGGCGGTAAGTGAAGTCGAAGGGATTGTAACCGGCAGTGGCGTGCACGCCGCCCATCGCATCCATCTCGACATTGATGCGCCAGGAGCCGCTCCAGCCCAGGGCCCCGAACCAGACTGGCCCCGACTCCTCGCCGGTCGTATTCCGGCTTAGTGCTATCCATGGGTTGGACTGGTGCGAAGTGACGCCCTTGCGGCTTTCCACAAAAAATGCGCCGGGCGTGACCGCCCGCGTCTGCAGCATGAATTCACCGGCCCAGCGGCCCGACAGGAAGGACAACTGGTAATCGTCGCCATAAGGAAGATTCAGGCAGGCTGCCGCCATCTGGTCCACCTGGATCCAGCTGCCCGTGCGGTTCTCGACCGCGGCGGAACGCGCGACAATGCCGGTCGCTTCATCCATCGCATAAGTCAGGAAAACATGGACGGCGCGCTGCACATCCTTCAGCTGCACCACGAGCTCACCGCCACGAAGCTGGTGGCCGGTGTAGCGCAGGTCCAGGTCGCGCACACCGTCGGGGAAACGGACTTTCAAAGCCGGCTCGGTCGTCAAGCCGCCGCCGAAACCGGCAAACTCATAAGGGGTGAGCGCGACCGGCATCTCGTTCGAGGAGTTGGCTTCCACCATGACCGGCGCCGGAAGCTTGTCGCCCGCACCCAGCGCAGCGCCCCAGTACAGCGATTGCAGCTGCCCTTCCGCGTTGACGCCAAAGGCATAGGTGCTGGCGCCGCCATCGAGGCGGAACACCTTGCCCGAATCGTCCACCAATGCACGCGCCTTCGCGCCGCCTGCGAAGGCCAGGCTGGCCGCGCCGCCCATCAAGCCGAGAAAGACCCTGCGCCTTGTTTCATTCGTCTCCTTCATCCGATCCTCTATGACATAGCAGTAATTTCCCGAGCTTATCAAACAAGCCACGCGCTATAACAAAGCTATATCAGCAAGGACTAGATCATCGTGAAATCGAAATATCACTACTCGCCATCGTGTGCAAAATTGCACAACGTGAGTGCAGTACTGTCAGTTTCGCACAGTTGGCAAAACATGCACACTCCTCGCATAACAAAACCTGAGGAGACTTTGATGCGTGTGTCGAATACCACTTTCATGCTGCGCCGCTCCGTGGCTGCCGTCATGATGACCCTTCCCGCCATGTACGCCCATCCAGTACTGGCGCAAACGGCCGACGGGGAGAAAGCTGAAGGCGCAATCGACCGTGTCATCGTCACTGCCCGCAAACGCGCGGAGCTGATTCAGGACGTGCCGGGCGCGGTGACCGCACTGTCCGGCGCCCAGCTGGAAAAACAGGCCCTCCCGGACATCACCGCGCTGACCGATATCGTGCCGAACACCACGCTCAAAGCCTCGCGCGGCACCAACACCACACTGACCGCCTTCATTCGCGGCATCGGCCAGCAAGACCCGGTGGCTGGCTACGAGCAAGGCGTCGGCATCTACCTGGACGACGTCTACCTCGCCCGCCCGCAAGGCGCGCTGACCGACATCTACGACCTGGAACGCATCGAAGTGCTGCGCGGACCGCAAGGCACCCTGTACGGGCGCAACACCATCGGCGGTGCCGTCAAATACGTCACCCGCAAGCTTTCCCCCAACCCGACCTTGGAAATCAAGGGTACGCTGGGCAACTACAAGCAGCACGACCTGGTCCTGAAAGGCAGCACCCCGCTCAGCGACATCCTGCGCGTCGGCGCCACGGTCGGCACCTTCAACCGCGACGGCTTCGGCAAGAATGTCGTCAATGGCCGCGAGAACTACAACAAGGACGTGGCCGCGGCGCGTGTCAGCGCCGAACTGGTGCCGAGCACCGACCTGTTCATCCGCCTCGCCGCCGACTACACGAAGGACGATTCCGAACCGAAGCAAGGCTACCGCCTGCTGAACGGCCCGGCGCCGGCCAACCTGCCACCGCTGGACGGCTCCTACGACACGCGCGCCAACCTGTACAAGGTCAATGGCCATGACCAGCAAGTGACCACCAAGGGCGCCTCGCTGACCATCGATTACAACATTACGCCCGAGACGGTATTCAAGTCGGTGACGGCACACCGCTCGTCCAAATCCTACGCCCCGATCGACTTCGACTCGCTGAACACCCCGCTGTGGGAAGCCCCGGCCATTTACAGCGACAAGCAGGACAGCCAGGAATTCCAGTTCACCTATACCGGTTCCAAATGGCAGGGCGTGGCCGGCCTGTTCTACATGAAGACCAATGCCTTCAACGAATTCGACGTGCTGTACGGCGCCGGCACCGGCTTCTCCCTGCTGACGCGCGACGACATCGACTCCAAGACCTGGGCGGTCTACGCCGACGCCAGCTACAACGTCACCGACGCCTTCAGCGTGAGCGTGGGCGGCCGCTGGACCGACGACGAGCGCGAAGCGGCCATCTACAAGCGCACCTATCTCGGCCTGGCCGGCTCGCCGAACCTGGGCAACCCGGCCGCCGTCGGCCTCGCGCCCAACACCGATATGAGCAAGAACGACCTGCAGCGCAAGGACAGGAAATTCACGCCGAAGCTGGGCTTCGGCTGGAAGATCTCGCCGGAACATAACCTGTACGGCAGCTACCAGAGCGGCTTCAAGGGTGGCATGTTCGACCCGCGCATGGACCTGGCGGCAACCGGTGGCCCGAACACCCCAGCCTCGCTGGAGAAACGCAAGGGTGTCAATCCCGAGGAAGTCGATTCGGTCGAACTGGGCCTGAAATCCTCGCTCAACGGCGGCCGGCTGCAAACCAACGCGGCCGTGTTCTACACCGACTACAAGAACGTGCAGATCCCCGGTTCGATCCCCACTTTCAATGCGCAAGGTCAGGTGAACGGCTTCGCCGGCACCCTGACCAACGCCGGCAAAGCCAAGATCAAAGGCGTGGAACTGGAAGTGCTTGCCCGCGTGACCGAGGGCCTGTCCCTGAACGGCATGCTGAGCTACATCGACGCCGAATACAAGGAATGGATGGTCGCCAGCGGCGCCAGCCTGATCAACGTCGCCAAGAGCGCCGAATTCCAGAACACGCCGAAGAAGTCCGCCAACCTGGGCGCCACCTACGAATGGCCGGTCACCCTGTTCGGCCGCGGCGGCAGCATGAGTTTCAACCCCAGCCTGTCCTACAAGGACAAGGTGTACCAGGCCGAAATCGTGCGCCCGACCGGCGTCGCATCGATGGATGCCCTGGTACCGCAGAACCTGATGCTGGCCCAGGGCGGCTTCACGCTGTGGGACGCCGGCCTGGTATGGACCAGCGCCGACCGACGCCTGCAGATCGGCCTGCACGGCCGCAACCTGACGGACAAGCGCTACAAGGTAGCGGGCTACGCCTTCGGCGGCTTCTTCAACACCGTCACCACCTACTACGGCGACCCGCGCACCTACAAGCTCACCGCCTCGTACAAGTTCTAAAAGGAAATTCGGGGCCTTGAAAAAGGGGACGTAACACATTTTTCCATGGGTTGAAAAATGTGTTACGTCCCCTTTTTCAAGACCCCCAATATTCGTTACGATTGGTGAGATTTTTTTCGCGCTGACAGGCTTATGATGGCAGTGAGGAGAGCCAGATGCTGCTCGAGCGCGAAAGGGAGTTGGACATACTTCAGCGGCTTGCCAGCCGTGCCGGCTCCGGCGTGGGCGGCATGGCGCTTGTGCTGGGCGAAGCCGGCATTGGCAAATCTTCCTTGCTGCAAGCCTTTGCTGCGCCGCTGCGCGACCGCTTCCTGGTCCTGCAAGGCGCCTGTGAAGACCTGTCCACACCGCGCGTCCTCGGCCCCCTGCGCGACTTCGCCCACGAACTCGGCCAGGACATCGTCTGCGCCATCGACAATGCCGCCAGCGCCGACCAGCTGATGCCCTTGCTGCTGGGCCGCCTGGCGTCGCAGCAGCGTCCCGTCCTGGTGCTGTGCGAAGACTTGCACTGGGCCGACCAGGCCACGCTTGACCTGCTCAAATACCTGGCGCGGCGGATTTCAAGCCAGCGCATCCTGCTGCTGGCCAGCGTGCGCAATGATGAACTGCCGCCCGACCATGCCTTCTGGCGCTGGGCCGGCGACTTGCCTGCCGCCAGCACCCAGCGCATCGCCCTGCCGCCGCTGTCGCCGCAAGCCGTCGCCACGCTTGCGCGCAACGCGCCCTGCGATCCCGTGGAGCTATACCGCGTCACCGGCGGCAATCCATTCTTCCTGTCCGAACTGTTGGCGGATTGCGACAGTACGCCCGGCCACTTGCCGGCTTCGGTGCGCGACGCGGTGTGGGCGCGCATGTCGCGCCTGGCGGCGCCGGTGCGCACTGTGCTGGAACTGGTCAGCGTCAGTCCCGTCGCGCTGGAAGAATGGCTGCTGGAAGCCCTGCTGGGCGACCATGGTCATGACGCCATCGACGGCAGCGTCGATAGCGGCCTGCTGCAGCGGGCCAGCCCCGGCAACCTGTCGTTCCGTCACGAGCTGGCGCGCCAGGCAGTGCTGAACGGGCTGCGCCCTGCCGCTTCGCGCGCCCTGCACAAGCGCCTGTGCAAGGCGCTGACCGAACAGGCGCCCAGCCATGCAAAGGTGGAACTGGCGCGCCTGGTGCACCACGCCACCGGGGCGCAGGATGCGCACATGGTGCTGCAACTGGCGCCGCGCGCGGCGCGCCAGGCCGCGCGGCTTGGCGCCCACCGCCAGGCGGCGGCCCACCTGGCCAGCGCCCTGCAGTTCGTGGATGCCGTCAGCTGGACCGGGGAAGCCGCCCAGCTTTATGAAGACTGGGCCTACGAGGCGGGCCTGTTGCGCATCGACGAGCGCCTGATCGAGGCGCGCAAGCAAGCCATCGCGCTCTGGCAGAGCGTGGACCGGCCGGATAAGGTCGGGCTGAACCTGCGCTGGCTGGCGCGCACCTATTGGTACCGCGGCGAATCGAGAGAGGCGGAGCACTACGGCCTGGAAGCGATCCACACGCTCGAGCAGCTCCCCAACAGCAAGGAGCTGGCCATGGCGTACAGCATGCGCTCCCAGCACCAGCTGCTGCAGAACCATCCGGCTTCCGCCATCGAATGGGGCCGCCTCGCGCTGGAGCTGGCGACTACACTGGACGACCATGACACGCGGGTGCATGCCCTCACCAATATCGGCAGCGCCAAGCTGTTCCTGGGCGATGCGAGCGGCCAGCGGGAACTCGGGGAGGGCCTGCAATGCGCGCTGGCGCAGCACCTGCACGAACACGCGGCGCGCATTTACAGCAACTGGGTCGAATATGCCGTCGTGTTCAAACAGTTTGCACTGGCCGGGCGCCTGCTGGCCGAAGGCCTGGCCTATCACCGCGAACATGAGCTGGACGCCTGGGTGCATTACCTGACCGGCTGGCAGGCGCAGCTCCACCTCGACAAGGGCGAATTCGCCGCGGCGGCCGCGCTGGCGCGCCAGGTCCTCGCCCTGCCCGACCTGAGCCTCGTGATGCGCCTGCCGGCGCTGACGGTGCTGGGCCGCACACTGTCGCGCCAGGGCGATGCGGAAGCGCCGCGCTGCCTTCAGGAAGCCTTGCAATGGGCGCGCGCCACCGGCGAATCGCAACGTCTGCTGCCGGTGTTGCTGGCCATGGTCGAAGCGGCGTGGCAGGCGCAGGACATCGATGGCTGCCGCCGTTGGCTGGACGAGGCCGCCCAATTCGACTTTTCGGGCGTGAATGCCTGGGACCTGGCCGAAGTCTGCTCCTGGCAGCGCCGTGCCTCGGTGGCGCTCCTGCCGGAATGCGAACATCCGCCACCACCTCCGCGCGCCGCCGAATTGTCCGGGCGCGGCCAGGCTGCCTGCGACGCGTGGCTGGCCCTGGGACTACCCTTCGAGGCGGCGCTGGCCCTGCTCGACATTCCGGGCGACGCGGCGGCGCAGGCCATGCCGAAAGCCGTCGCCCTGCTGGAGCAGATCGGCGCGGCCCCGGCGGCTGCCATGGCGCGCCAACGGGCGCGGGACTGCGGCGCGCAAGCCCAGTTGCCCAAACCGCGCCGCGGCCCCTACGCGGCAGCGCGCGAACACCCGAGCGGCCTGACGCGCCGCGAAGCCCAGGTGCTGGAATTGCTGCTGGAAGGCCTCAGCAACCTCGAAATCGCCCAGCGCCTGTGCCGTTCCGAACGTACGGTCGAACACCACGTTTCCACCCTGCTCGGCAAGATGGGGGCCAGCACCCGCATCGACCTGCTGCGCCGCCCGCCCGCTTCACTGCATAAAAACTAGGTGCTGGGCGGCCCGGAATCTGGGTGCCAGTACCAATTCGCCACGCACTCCGGGGGCATAAAGTGACACCCATGCAAAGCCCCGGGGCGCGGTTTACCGCCTGGTCCAGCCCACCCGCCCTTGTTCACCAACGGACCAACTGGAGAACGTCATGGAAGAACTGAGCATGCGCCATACCCAAACCAAGAATAACCACATCAAGATCGTCGTCAGCGAAGGCAAGGTCACCCTGGAAGAATTGCACCGGGCCCTCGATATCGCCGTGGCCCAGATGGTGCCCAAGGGTGGCTGCAACTGCGGCCTGACAGGTTTCGACCTGAGTTTCCTGCGGGGCGATCCGGCCATCGGCCGCGTGCTGCGCGAGGTGCCGCATATCGAAGGCGCGGTAATCCAGCATGAAACCGTCTTCGGCTAAATTGTTGTCTGCCGACCCACGCCCGCAACCGGGTGTGGGCGTCAGCTACGAGGGACGCGATCCGGTGTTGCTGGAAATGATGCTGCCACACGCGGACATCATCGAGGTGACCCCGGAGACCATGTCGATCGCCGATGGTGAGCGGATCTTCCTGGACCCGGCCATCGTTTCCGAATTGAAGAACATCGACCGCGACAAAACCATCGTGGTGCACGGCGTCAGCCTGTCCATCGGTTCGCACGACGGCTGGTCGCCAACCTACCTGCGCCTGCTGGACGATCTGATGGACCAGGTGCGCGTACGCTGGCACAGCGAGCATCTGGGCTACACGCGGGTCGATGGTGAGCACCTCGGCATCATGTTGGCCATGCCGCGCACCGAGCAGGCGGCCGAACTGGTGGCGCAGCGGGCCTGGTGCCTGCAGCAGCGCTACGGCCTGCCCTTCCTGCTGGAGAACATCGTGCACGTGGTGCCCGACTGCCCGGCCGACTACAGCGACGCCGGCTTTCTCAACGCCATCGCGGCCGACAGCGGCTGCGGCTTGATCCTGGACGTCTACAACCTCGAATGCGATGAGCACAACCATGCGCTCGACATCCAGGCTTTCCTGGCGGAGCTGGACGGCAGCCACGTGCGCGAGCTGCACGTGGCCTGCGGGGTGCAGCACAATGGCCTGATGCTGGACGTGCATTCGCGCTTGCCGCGCCCCTGCACCATGGACCTGGCGCAGCAGGTGCTGCGCGACATCGCCACCGAGGCGGAAGCGATCGTGTACGAATTCATGCCCGAAGCCGTTCCCGGCCTGGGTCACGCCGCCATCGCCGACACCTTGCGGCAGATGCGGCAACGCGAATGGAGGTAAGAATGGACCTTGGCAACCACCAGCGCATCCTGCTTGGCCTGATGCGCGACACCTACCAGCCTGGCGCCGACGATGCGCCGTATTACCATCGCGTGGCCACCTCGGTCGACCTGAAGGAAGCGCGCGGCAACGTCCACCTGTGGCGGTATTACGTCCTCGAGCGCACCTGCGTGCTGACGGTGGAGTTGCTGCGCCAGGGCGCGCTGCTGGACGAAGCGCTGGAAGCGTTCATACGGGAGCAGAATATCTCGCCTTTCCGCGAATATCAGCCGCTGGCCTTCCTCGAATTCCTGGCCGGGCATGACGATCCGCTGGTCGTCTCGGTGTCGCAGTTCGAACTGGCGCTGATGAAGGTGCGCGACGGCGACCCTTGCCGCTACTGTGTGGACTGGAGCTACGACCCCGCGCCCATCCTGCACGCGCTGGCGACCGGTGCGGCCCTGCCCGACACCGCCGCGCCGGAACTGCACCGGATCGATATCGGCGCCGACCTGCCTCACTTATTCGAAATAAACAGGCTGGAGCGCGATTCGGCGAACTGGCGCAGCAGGTTCCAGACGGCGCGCACACGGGGCAGCCTGTACAAGTCGACCGGGGCCACCAGCCAGTAGGCGCGCTCCACGAAGACTTCATCCTGCAGCACCGGCACCAGGCGGCCATCGGTCGCCATGTAGGGCGGCGCCATCATCAGTCCCAGGCCCGCCGCCGCCGCCTCGGCCTGCGCCAGCATGCCGGTGCAGCACAGGCGGCGGCGCGGATTGACCCCCAGTTCATCGAGGAAGTTCAGCTCGTTGCTGGCCAGGCGGTCCTGCACGTAGTCGACGAAATCGTGGCCCGCCAGGTCGCTGCGCTTCAGGATCGGCGCGTGCCGCGCCAGGTAGTCCGGCGAGCCGTACACGTAAAGCCGGAAGGACGTCAGCCGCGTGACCATGTAGCGGCCCGTGTTGGGCGCATCCAGCGTCACGCCCAGGTCGGCCTCGCGGCTGGCCAGGTTGGCAAAGCGCGGCTGCACCAGCAGGTCGACCGAAAGTTCGGGATAATCCTGCAGGAATTGCGCCAGCAACGGCGTGATGAAACGCACGCCCAGCGCTTCCGGCACGCCAAGGCGCACCACGCCGCGGATGGCGACCTCGGTGCCGGATAACTGGCCCTGGGCCGCCAGCACGGCGCTTTCCATCGCCTCCGCGTGCGGCAGCACCGCGTGCCCCATCTCCGTCAGCTCATACCCCTCGCGCGAGCGGTCGAACAGGGTGGCGCCCAGCTGCTGCTCCAGGCGGTCGATACGGCGCGATACGGTGGTGTGCTCCACTTCCAGCCGGCGCGAGGCGCCGGACAGGGTACCGGAGCGCGCCAGCTCCAGGAAGAAGCGCAGGTCGGTCCATTCGGGCAGTGTTTTCATGCGGCCTATTGTGCATCATTTTCGGCCTCTCTTGTGCAGCTGTGCAAAATTGCACACACGGTGGGCGTCGCCGCCGGTTCCGTGTCCGATGCATTTCTTGCACACTGCAGGCTCCTGCAACGCTGCCTACGAGGACCATGTATTCCGAGATCAGCTACACCAGCGACGATGGCCTGCGCCTTTATGCACGCGACTATCCCGCCGCCAGCGGACCGGCGCGCCTGCCCGTGATCTGCATCCACGGCCTGACGCGCAACTCCGCCGACTTTGAGGACGTCGCGCCATGGCTCGCCGCGCAGGGCCGCCGCGTGATCGCCGTCGACGTGCGGGGCCGCGGCAATTCCGAATACGATCGCAAGCCGGAGCACTACACCACCATGGTGTACGCCAACGACGTGGTCAAGTTGGCGAACGACCTGGGCATCGAGCGTGCCGTCTTCATCGGCACCTCGATGGGCGGCCTGATCACCATGACCCTGGCCCTGCGCAAATCCAGCCTGGTCGCCGCCGCCGTCCTGAATGACGTGGGCCCGACCTTGTCCGAACGCGGACTGTCGCGCATTCGCAGCTATACCGGCAAGGGCGAGCAGTTCACCAGCTGGCAGCAGGCCGCCGACTACATCAGCAGCATCAACAGCGTCGCCTTTCCCGCCAACACGGCGCAGGAATGGGCGCGCTGGGCGCACCGCGCCTTCCGCGAGCAAAGCGATGGCACGCTGGCCATGCGCTACGACCCGAACATCGCCGTGCCGATCCGCGCCAACAAGCTGCGCTCCACGTCGATGGCGGCGCACTTCGCTTTCCGCCGCCTGGCGCGGCGCCGCCCGACCATGCTGATACGCGGCGCACTATCGGACCTGATCGAGCCGGCCCAGGCGAACGCCATGCGCGCCGCCGCGCCGGGCATGCTGTATGCTGAGGTACCCGATGTCGGCCATGCGCCGATGCTGTCCGAACCAGCAGCGCAGGAAGCGCTGCGCAGCTTCCTCGATAGCGTTGACTGATATGAGAAAACTGTTGCCCCTGGTGCTTGCGCTGGCCTGCACGCTGGCCGCGGCCCAGGACCTGAAGGTTGCGCTCATCGCCGGCAAGACCGGCATCCTCGAACCCTACGCAAGGGAAACCGAGACCGGATTCATGATGGGCCTTGAATACCTCACCGGCGGCAAGATGGAAATCAACGGCCGCAAGCTGAAGGTCATCGTCAAGGACGACCAGAGCAAGCCTGACCAGGGCCGCGCCCTGCTGGCCGAAGCCTACGAGGACGACAAGGTCGACATCGCGGTCGGCACCACTTCCTCCGGCTCGGCTATCGCCATGCTGCCCATCGCGGCGGAATACAAGAAAATACTGCTTGTCGAGCCGGCCGTGGCCGACGCGATCACGGGCGCCAAGTGGAACAAGTACATCTTCCGCACTGCCCGCAATTCCATGCAGGATGGCCTGGCGGCCGCCTCCACCTTCAAGCAAGGCAGCGTGGCCTTCCTGGCGCAGGACTACGCTTTCGGCAAGGACGCCGTGGCCGCCGCGCGCGAGGCGCTCAGGCTGACCGGCTCCAAAGCCAACGTCGTGCACGAGGAATACGCGCCGCAGAACGCGACCGACTTCACCGCCTCGGCCCAGCGCCTGTTCGACAAGCTGAAGGACGCGCCGCCGCCGCGCGTGCTGCAGATCATCTGGGCCGGACCCAACCCCATGAACAAGATCGCCGACATGAAGCCGGAACGGTATGGCATCACGCTGGCCCCGGGCGGCAATATCCTGCCGGTGCTGAAAACATGGAAAGCCTTCGCCGGCACCGAAGGGACGATCTATTACTACTACGGCTTCCCCAGGAACGTCATGAACGACTGGTTCGTGGCCGAGCACATGAAGCGCTACAACAAACCGCCGGACATGTTCACAGCCGGCGGCTTCACGGCGGCCAGCGCCGTCTACACCGCCCTCGCCAGGACCGGCGGCGGCAACACCCAGAAGATGATCGCCGCCATGGAGGGCATGGAATTCGACACGCCGAAAGGAAAAATGCGCTTCCGCAAGCAAGACCACCAGGCCATGCAGCCGATGTACCACTTCCGCATCAAGAAGGACCAGAAAAGCGAATGGGACCTGCTCGAGCTGGTGCGCGAAATCCCGGCCTCCGAGCTGCCCGTACCGATCAGGAACAGGCGCTGAACCGATGACTCCATTGCTGTCCACACGCGGGCTGACCATTCGCTTCGGCGGCCACACGGCCGTCGACAACGTCAGCGCCGATTTCCATGCCGGCCAGCTGACGGTGATCGTCGGCCCCAACGGCGCCGGCAAGACCACCTATTTCAACCTGGTGTCCGGCCAGCTGCCCGCCACCAGCGGACAAGTGCTGCTGCGCGGCGAAGACATCACCCGCAACGGCCCGGCAAGCCGCACCCGCAAGGGAATCGGCCGCGCCTTCCAGCTGACCAACCTGTTCCCCCATCTGACCGTGCACGAAAACGTGCGGCTGGCGGTGCAGGCGCGCGCCAACGCGGGCATGAAGCTGTGGACGATCTGGTCCAGCCACAAGGACCTGATCGAACGCGCCGACCACTACCTGCAGCGCGTGGCGCTGGCCGGGCGGCGCGATATGCTGGTGGCAGCCCTGCCGCACGGCGACAAGCGCAAGCTGGAGGTGGCCATCATGCTGGCCCTGGAGCCCGACGTGATGATGTTCGACGAGCCGACCGCCGGCATGAGCGTGGACGAAGTACCGGTGGTCTTGGAACTGATCCACCAGGTCAAGGCGGAGCGCAACAAGGCGGTCCTGCTGGTGGAACACAAAATGGACGTCGTTCGCGCGCTGGCCGACCGCATCATCGTGCTGCACAACGGCGCGCTGGTGGCGGATGGCGAACCCGCCGCCGTCATGTCCTCCGCCATCGTGCAGGAAGCCTACCTGGGAACCGCAAGCCATGACTGACGCCCTGCTCAAGCTCACCGGTGTGCATACGCACATCGGCGAATACCACATCCTGCAAGGGGTCGACCTGGAGGTGCCGCGCGGCGGCCTGACAGTCCTGCTGGGGCGCAATGGCGCCGGCAAGAGCACCACCCTGCGCACCATCATGGGCTTGTGGCAGGCCAGCGCCGGCAGGGTCGAATTCAACGGCCGCGACATCGGCGGGCTGCGCACGCCGGATATTGCGCAGGCAGGCATCGCCTACGTGCCCGAATCGATGGCCGTATTCAGCGGCCTGACCGTGCGCGAGAACCTGCACCTTGCTGCCCGCAGCGGCCCAATGGACACGGCGCGCCTGGAATGGATCTTCTCCTTCTTCCCGGCGCTGAAGAAGTTCTGGAACTACCCGGCCGGCAACCTGTCGGGCGGCCAGAAGCAGATGGTCGCCATTGCACGCGCCATCATCGAGCCGCGCCAGCTGCTGCTGATCGACGAACCGACCAAGGGCCTGGCGCCGGCCATCATCCAGAGCCTGGCCGACGCCATCCGCCAGCTTAAAGGCCAGAGCACGGTGCTGCTGGTGGAGCAGAACTTCAACTTCGTGCGCCAGCTGGGCGATACCGTGGCCGTGATGGACGACGGCCGCATCGTTCACAGCGGCGCCATGGCCGAACTGGCAAGCGATCGCGCCCTTCAGGAACGCCTGCTTGGCCTGGCCCTGGACTCACATCAATAAGGAGCGACAGTGAGCGACACTGCACTGCCCACCGTCCCGAAGGACTACCTGCCAACGCTGCTGGTGCCGGCACTGATGCTGGCCATGCTGCCCCTGGTCGGCAGCATGCCGACCTGGGTCACCCTGACCGTGGCAGGCCTGGCGATGGGGATGATGATCTTCATCATGTCCAGCGGCCTGACGCTGGTATTCGGGCTGATGGACGTACTGAACTTCGGCCACGGCGCCTTTGTCTCCGTCGGCGCCTTCGCCGCGACCCTGGTCCTGCTGCCGATGCGTGGCTGGATGGAAGCCGATTCCCTCGGCATGAACCTGGCCGCGCTCGGGCTGGCGATCGCGCTGGCGATGGCGGTGACGGCGCTGCTTGGCTGGCTGTTCGAGCGCTTGGTCATCATGCCCGTCTACGGCCAGCACCTGAAACAGATCCTGATCACGATGGGCGGCATGATCGTGGTCGAACAATTGATCCAGGTCATCTGGGGCGCCGAACAGCAGCCGATGCCGCTGCCGACGGCCCTGCGCGGCGCCATTGTGCTGGGCGACGCGGCCATCGAGAAATACCGCTTGCTGGCGGTGGTGGTCGGCCTGCTGGTGTTCATCGGCCTCACCCTGCTGCTGAGCCGCACCAAGCTTGGCCTGCTGATACGCGCCGGCGTCGAAAACGGCGAAATGGTGGAAGCGCTCGGCTACCGCATCCGCCGCCTGTTCGTGGCGGTATTCGCCGCCGGCTCCGCGCTGGCCGGGCTGGGCGGCGTGATGTGGGGACTTTACAAGGAAACCCTGACTGCATCGATGGGCGGCGAAGTGATGGTCATGGTCTTCATCACCGTCATCATCGGCGGCCTCGGTTCGGTGGGCGGCTGTTTCATCGGCGCGCTGCTGATGGCGCTGAGCGCCAATTACGCCGGCTTCCTGGCGCCGAAACTCGCGCTGGTGTCCCATATCGTGCTGATGATCGCCATCCTGCTGTGGCGCCCCGCCGGCCTGTCGAGGAAATGAAATGCTGAATACCCTGCTTTCCGGCGACCTGCCGCGCAGCCGCGCCCTGTCCGCACTGCTCCTGCTGGTGCTGCTGGGCCTTGCGCTCGCGCCCTTCATCACCACCGGAGTACGGCCGCTGAACACGGCCGCCACCATCTGCATCTACATCGTGCTGGTAGCCTCCTACGACCTGCTGCTAGGCTATACCGGCATCGTGTCCTTCGCACACACCATGTTTTTTGGCATCGGCGCCTATGGTGTCGGCCTGGGCTTCGACAAGCCCATCCCCACCTGGAGCGGCATGGCGCTGGGGCTTGCCGCCGCACTTGTGCTGACGCTGGCCCTGGCCTTCGTCATCGGCCTGTTTGCGCTGCGCGTGCGCGCCATCTTCTACGCCATGATCACGCTGGCGGTGGCGTCGTCGTTCGCGGTGCTGGCCTCGCAGATGTCCGGCTGGACCGGCGGCGAAGACGGCAAGACTTTCGACGTACCCGAGCTGCTCTCGCCCGCCAACGAGTTCGGCGAATTCATGGGCCGCATCGTCGACGGCAAGGTACTCACCTACTACATCGTCTTTTTCTGCGCCGCGCTGATTTTCCTGGCCCTGCTGCGGGTGGTCAATTCCCCGTTCGGCCGCGTTTTGCAGGCGATCCGCGAGAACGAATTCCGCGCCGAGGCCCTGGGCTACCGCACCGTGCTGTACCGCATTGCCGCCAACTGCATCGCGGCGCTGGCGGCCGCACTGGCCGGAGCGCTGTTGGCGCTGTGGCTGCGCTATGTCGGCCCCAGGACCACGCTTGGCTTCGAAGTCATGACCGACATCCTGCTGATCGTCGTCATCGGCGGCATGGGCACCATGTACGGCTCCGTGATCGGCGCCGCGCTGTTCATCCTGGCCAACAACTACCTGAAATCGTTGATGGCGCATGCCGCCGGCGGCCTGGCCGGCCTGCCATTGCTGCAGGCAGCCCTGCATCCGGACCGCTGGCTGTTGTGGCTCGGCATACTGTTCATTCTCGCCATCTACTTCTTCCCGAGCGGGATGGTGGGAAGGCTCAGGCCAAGGGCAGCCCGGCCAGGTATTTAGCCAGCAAAGCTTCGGCCTTGCCGCTGCTGCGCATCTCCTGGACCGCTTGCCGCAGTTGGGTTTCCAGCGCATCGTCGGCGCTGCGGCGGCCAAGGTGGAGGTGGATTTCGCGCGCCTGCACGGAGATCGAAGTTCCGAGCCGCGCGCGCGGCACGCCCAGCAGGCGCATGGCATGGAACACCGCCAGGCGCGTTCCCAGCGTGGCGTCGAGCCGCCCCTCAAGAAGCATGCGCACGCCCTGCACCTGGTCGGTGATCTCATGCCGGCGGTATTCCGCATCGTCCAGGAATGCGGCGCCGTAATCCGATCCGCGCAGCATGCCGACCGTGCGTCCCCGCAAATCCTCCTGGCCTTCGAGCTTGACGCCTTGCCGCGCGATCGCGATGACATCGGCCGCCCAAAGCATGCCCATCGGTTCGGCCGCTTCCGCGATGAGCGGGTTGGACGTGGCGATCATCAAGTCGGCCTCGCCCGAGCGCAGCATCGCGATGGCGCGGGCATACGGCGCGACCGTGACTTCGATATGGCGGCCCGACACGCGCTCGAGCAATTCGAACGCCTCGACAAACAGCCCCGACTTGTGGCCGTTGGCTTCCAGCTTCCCATAGGGGACGATGGCCAGCGCCACTGCCCGCAAGGGGCGCAGCCTGCTGGCCCGCAGCGGAACCGTGGCCAGCGCCAGCATGGCGGCCAAACCGGCCAGCAGGCGCCGACGCCGCGGTTGGCGCAAACTCGCCACGGTCAAGTCCCGGCGCTGGCGCTAGGGCGATCGGCGATGCGGTCGCGCCAGGCCTGGAGGTTGGCCAGCCCCGCGTCGGACGGGCGGAATTTCATCAGGCCTCGGGCAAAGTCCATCGCACAGAACGCGGTGATGTCGGCGATGGTGAAACGCTGCCCCGCCACGAAAGGCTGTACGGCGAGTACCCCATCGAGCCAGCCTGCGTTTTCGCGGAATTTGTCGCCCTGGGACGCGCCGAACTCGGGGAACTGCGGATTCTCGAGCGAGGCGAAGCCGGGATGCCCGTGGCGTATGCTGTTGGCCGCGATCGCGAGCAGGTGCAGCTCCATGCGGCGGTCGGCCATTTCGATGAAGGCGCGCTCCTCGAAGCCTTCGCCCATCAGGTTCGGCGTTGGGTGCAGCCCTTCAAGGTAGGTGCAGATGGCGCGGGTTTCGGTCAGGATGCGCCCATCGTCCAGCGCCAGCGCCGGCACGCGGCCGAAAGGATTCAAGGCCAGGTAGCTCTCGCTGCGATGCTCGCCTTTGCCCAGGTCGACCGCCTGCAAATCGATCGCGATGCCCTTCTCCGCCATGAACATGGCGACGCGGCGTGGGTTGGGGGCACGTGCGGCGGTGTACAGCTTCATTCGGTCTCCTTATAAAATCATCAGCGCGACTGGCCTGTTTCGAGCATTTTGCGCGCTTCGGCGGCAAATTGTTCCACTTTCTCCTGGCTGTCAGCACGAACCAACACATTGCTGGGCGGGCGCTCGATGCCGCGCTGCACGGCGGGCCGCGAACGGATCTGCCGGAGCCAGCGCTGCAAATGCGGCAAGCCCTCCGTTTCCACGCCGGACCAGCGGTGCGTGCGCACCCAGGCCCAGTTGGCGATATCGGCAATCGAATAATCGCCGGCCAGGAATTCGTGGTGTTCCAGCTGGCGGTCCAGCACGCGGAACAGGCGCCGGCATTCGCCCTGGTAGCGGTCGATCGCGGGCTGGATTTTTTCGGGAAAATAACGGTAGAACACATTGGCCTGGCCCATCATCGGTCCGATGCCGCCCATCTGGAACATCAGCCATTGCATCACCAGCGAGCGGCCCTTGACGTCCTGCGGCATCAAACGGCCGGTTTTCTCCGCCAGGTAAACCAGGATGGCGCCCGATTCGAACACCGCAAAGTCGCCGTTGGCGCGGTCGATAATGGCGGGAATACGCCCGTTCGGGTTGATTGCGGTGAACCAGGGCTCCTTCTGCACATTTTTGCCCAAATCGAGCACATGCATTTCATATGGCAGAGACAGCTCTTCCAATGCGATTGAAATCTTGTGGCCATTCGGCGTCGCAGCGGTGTACAAATCGATCATCGAGATCTCCAGGAGTTTCGCGCACAGCATACCCCGGCAGGCAAAAAAAAAACCGGCCGATTGGGGGGCCGGTAAAAAACGCTTTTTAGGGCGCGGGGATAGAAGAAAGAAACCGTGCCGGATTGAGGAATCCGGCAACCCGGCGCACAGGGATGCTGTACGCTATGGATGTACTTTGCCAGCTTTTCACGGACCGAGGCTTAGGACTTCATTAAGGATCATAAATAACCGGGAAAAAAATACCCGCGACTTTGCGCGGGTGAAGGGATTCAAATCGGGAGAGATTTGAAAGTGCAAGGCAGATAATCACTCGCGAATATGACGCAGCGATTACCCATAAAACTAAAACGTCCTGACTTCGTATAAGATAGTACAATTTTTATAATAGAAACTCTCCAATAGTCACAATGCGGGAAAAAAAATACAAATTAGCCGTCCAGACCGCTTTATTAGCGGCGGTAATGGCTATTTGCGCCTGCACCACTCCGCCCGCAACGCCACTGCAGCCCAAACCGGAACCCGCGCTGCAAGCGAATGCGTCGGCGCACCAGATTGTCGCCGGAGAATCACTGATCGCCATTACGGTTCGCCGCAGCGGCCCGCTGGCGCGCATGGGCCATGATCATGTGGTCGCCACGCGCCAGATCGAAGGATTCGTGGATCTGGCCCAGGGCCGCACCGAATTGCGCTTCCGCCTCGATCAATTGACGGTGGATGAAGCGGCGCTGCGCAAGGAGGCCGGATTGGAGACGCAGCCGTCCGCGGACGCCATCGAAGGCACACGCCACAATATGTTCAGCAAGGTGCTGCAAGCCGATGCCTATCCATCGGTCGTGGTACGTGCCGTGCTGGCGCCGGGGGCGCGTGATGTGCTGAAGGCGCAGGTCACCCTGCATGGGGTAAGCCATGAATACCTGGTCCCGCTGCAATTGAAGGAAGAAGGCGCCAAGGTCCTGGCGACCGGCGCTTTCACCGTCAAACAGAGCGATTTCGGCATCAAGCCTTTCGCCGTGTTCGGCGGCGCCCTGTCCGTGAAAGACGAGCTGGAATTGAAGTTCGCGATCAGCGCGCGACGATAAGCCGCAAGCCCAGGCCGACAAAAATCGCGCCCGCGCCGCGGTCCAGCCAAAGCCCGGCGCGCGGATTGCGGTTGATCCACCGGCCCACCGCGCCCGAGAAATAGCCCAGCGTCCCGAACAGCAGGCAAGCCTGCAAGGTGAAGATCAGCCCGAGCTGCGCCGTCTGCCAGCTGGCGTCGCCGCGCCCCGCCACCACGAATTGCGGCAGGAAGGACAGGAAGAACAGCACCACCTTGGGATTGATCGCATTGGCGAACAATCCCTTGGCAAACAGCTTGCGCAGGGATTCCGAAGGCAGGGCCGCCTGGCCCACCTGCGCCCCGCCCTTGCTGCGCAGTGCGCCAATCCCCATCCAGATCAGGTACAGTCCACCCGCCACCTTCAGCGCGGTAAAAGCGGTCGGCGAAGCCGCAATCAGGGCGCCCACACCAAGGGCCGCCAGTAGCGTATGGCTGAGGCAACCGAGCGCGCAGCCGAGGCCGAAGACCACACCCTGCTTGCGCCCACGGGACATGCCCATACTTAATACCATCAGGTTATCGGGACCGGGTGAAACGGTAATCAGCATGGCGGCGGCGAGGAAAGCCAGCCCTTGTTCAGGAGAAATTAGCATAGACAAGATCATACACGACGCTACACGGGCATAACAATTCGTTATCATCCAGACCCGGTTTGTCCATTACAATTATTGATATTGTGGAGATGACTTAGTTTGCCTTCTTCGTTTGCATCGCTTATTCAAACAGCAGCGCCCCTGTTAATCATCCTGGGGTTGGCGGCGTTTATCCTTCTGATATGGGAGAACCGCCACCTAAAGAAGCAGCTGGCGGCTCGTGAAGCCGCCCTCAAGCAAACCCAGGATCAAAACGAAAAACTCGGCCGCCACCGGATCGACTTTCTGGCGGCCATGAGCCACGATATCCGCACTCCGCTGGCCGGCGTGATCGGCATGCTGAAGTTTGCCCTGCGCGACCGCACCATCGCCGACCGCACGGTCGAATACCTGCGCATCGGCCTGAAAAACAGCGAAGCCCTGCTCGCCATCCTTAACGACCTGCTCGATTTTTCGCGCATCGACGCCGGCCGCCTCTCGATCAACACCCAGGACCTGGACCTGATCGACATCATCGACGAAGCCATCACCATCCTGCGCCCGCAGGCCGACGCCAAGGCCTTGCTGCTGCGCTGCGAACTGGCGCCCGGCCTGCCGCGCCATGTGCAGGGCGACCCCAACCGCATTCGCCAGATCCTGCTCAACCTGCTGGGCAATGCCATCAAGTTCACCGAGCGCGGCGAAGTGCGCCTGCGCGCCTCGGGCGAAACGACGGACGGGCTGGCGCGCGTCAGCTTCTCCATCACCGACACCGGTCCCGGCATTCCGCTGGACATGCTGCCTCGCCTGTTCCGCAAGTTCGAACCGGCCGACCTGTCCTCCACGCGCCGCGCAGACGGCCCCGGCCTGGGCCTGGCCATCTGCAAGGAACTGGTCGACCTGATGGGCGGCCAGATCGAAGCCGACACCCGCCTCGGCAAAGGCTCCACGCTGCGCTTCTCGCTGCCGCTGGCCCTGGGCGGGCCGCCGGAACAGGATCCGCTGAACGTGCCGGCCCACCTGCGCCACGCCCACCGCCTGCGCGTGCTGTGCGCCGAAGACGTGCGAACCAACCAGATCATCATCGGCACCCTGCTCGAAGGCATGGGCCACGAAGTGTCCGTCGTGGAAAACGGCAAGGAAGCGCTGCGCGCCCTGAACGAACAGGATTTCGACCTGGTGCTGATGGATGGCCGCATGCCACTGATGGACGGCGAACAGGCGGCGCGCCTGATTCGCCGCGGCGGCAGCCTGGACCTTCCGGTGCGCGACCCGCTGGTGCCGATCATCGCCCTGACCGCCAACGCCAGCGACCTTGACCGCGCCCACTACCTGTCGGCCGGCATGGACGGCTTCCTCAGTAAGCCGGTCGACGAAAGGCTGCTGTACGACCAGCTGGAAAAGACCATCGCCCAATTGCTGAACCGCGGCCGCCAGCTGCCGCGCACCGCGCCCACGCTCGCCGAGCTGGACGATATGTTCGGCGTCGAGCCCGCCAGCCCGGCCATCCACATCCTGCCCCTGAGCGGCATGACGCTGCGCCACCAGCACCGCATCGCCCAGGCCTTCCTGGAAGAAGCGCCGCGCCGCATGAACGAAGGCCGCGAAGCGCTGCAGAACGGGGACGGCGAAGGCGCCACCAGCGCTTTCCACGCCCTGAAAGGCAGTTGCGGCTACCTGAGTGCGCCGGAACTGCACACCCTCTGCCATCAACTGGAAAAGGCCAGCGCCGCCGGCCAGTTGCAAACCGCGGTCGCCCTGCTGCCAGAACTTGAGACCCTTATCCTGCAAGCTTGCACAGACCTGCGGCGCGACGATACGATAGCGGCATGACGACACAACGCGCCTGGGTGCGCATGCCGTCCGGCCGCCGGCTGGACTTGCTCGACCCCACGCCCTTCGATTGGGACGATGCCGACCTCGCGCTGGGCCTGGCGCGCACCTATCGCTGGGGCGGCCATTCCGCCTGGCCGCTGCCGCTGTCGGTGGCGCAGCATTCGCTCACGGTGCTGGAGTTGCGCCGGCTGTGGTCGCCCGTTCCCCTCGATCCCCTGCGCTGCCTGCGCGAACTGCTGCACGATGCCGAAGAAGGCTTGCTGGGCTTTGACTGCATCTCGGTGCTGAAGCCCTTCCTGGGAGACAGCTTCCGCGAGTTGAGCCAGCGGCTGGAGCAAGCCGTTTTCCTGCGCTACGGCCTGCCGGCGTGGACGCCGAAGGAATACCAGGTGCACAAGCGCGCCGACCGCCTGGCGGCCGCCAGCGAAGCCGTGCACGTGGTGGGCTGGAGCGGCGAGGAAGTGCGGCGCACATTGAAGATCACTGCCGTGCCTCTGGATGAAGATCCGTTGCAGCCCTTATACGGCGAACCGGCCTGGGAACCGTGGCCACCGGCACTGGCTTGCGAACGCTTCCTTAATGAATTGAACCGTCTCAAGGCGGCGGCTTCATAGTCCAGATGATAAAATTGCCGTAATACGAAGTTTTTAAACACGAAATTTCAGTTATCCACTTCTACTGTGGATAAACGTGTGGAAAAGCTGGCCCTGGCGACCCGTTTCGCCTGTAACGACGCGGCTTTCAATAAATTGCCCATTTCTTTGGCAATTAATTAGTCTCAATAAAATCAAAGACTTAGCAGTTCGGTGTGTATGCCTTTTTGCAACTCACTGAGCGTCTGGAAAATATTTTGACAAAACTGGTGCCGCAGAATAGTGTGTCCACAATCGATAAAGGAAAATGCATGGACGTGAAAGCTCCTGACGACGACGCTGGATGGATGATCGACGACGAGGCGCAAGCGAATTCCGCCGAGCAGGCCCCCGGCGCCAATCCCGCCCCCTGGCGGGTCCTGATCGTCGATGACGACGTCGACGTCCACGTCGTCACCAAGTTTTCCCTCAGCAATGCCGTTTTCATGGGGCGCCGCCTCAGCTTCCTGCACGCCTATTCCGGCGAAGAAGCCCTGACCACCCTGCGCAACAATCCCGATGTAGCCCTGGTGCTGCTGGACGTGATCATGGAGACCAGCGATGCTGGTCTGCGCGTCGCCAGCCAGATCCGCTCGGAACTGAAGAATGAACTGGTGCGCATCGTGCTGCGTACCGGCCAGCCGGGCCAGGCGCTCGAGCACAGCATCATTCTCGACTACGACATCAACGATTTCTGGTGCAAGACCGACCTCACCACGCGCAAGCTGTTTACCACGGTGATTTCCTCACTGCGCAACTACTCCGACCTGCAAACCCTGCAGGCCCAGCTGGCGCAATACACCGCCCACCGCGAGCAATTTGCGGCGATCCTGGCGGGCCTGCAAAAAGGCGAAGCCTGGTCGGGCAAGCTGGTCATCGGCCAGCCAGCCTCAACTGTGGATATCCAGGTGCAACCAGGCGCCGAACCGGGCAGTTTCAAGGCTTCGGGACACATTCTGAAATAAGTACTGTATGCACGTACAGTTCTTATTTCCCTGCTAATTGACCACTAAAACCGGCCAAAATAGCGTAAGTGGCGGATTGAAAAGGGCTTTTCCGATTATCCACATTGTTTGTGGATATCTTTGTTGATAAGGGGGGCTTGACAAGGCAAACAGCCCTCAACGACGCCATTTCCAACAAACTGCCTGTTCAATGTGCAGAAAAAATCACATTGAAAATCAATGACTTAGAATCTCACAAATTCTCACCCGGGATCTTTAACTAATTAAAGTCGCGCGTTACTTCCCGTTAATTCTTGTGCATAACCCGGGCCGCCGCACGCCTTTTGGCAGGTTGCAGCAAGACGCGCTGGATGATGTGGGAAGCGATGTTGTGGGACTTCAGATACTCCACCGCGCATAGCGTGCTGAAGCTCGCCTGCACCTCAATGCCACGGTCAACGATTTCACTACGCGCCGCATCGACGCGGGGCAGGAATTGCAGCAGATCCATAAAGCACCTTCGGCGGTGGGTGGGCGGTCAAGGAAGTATTAACCAAGTCTCCAATAAGTCAATGTGAATTCGGGGTCAGCTCCGGCAAAAAAGGGGACGTACCCTTTTAAAGGGGTACGTCCCCTTTTTTTGCCGGAGCTGCCCCCGACTAACTAGCGGTTCTGGTAGCCGCCGTAGTGCTTGACGGGGCTCCAATCGGGCTGGACCGAGGGCAGTTCGGGGCTGTATTGGCCAAAATCGGGGCCGGCGTGGACGATGCGGCCGTTCACGATGGTCAGCGCGCTCTCGAGCGTCTTGATGTCGGCTTCGGGAATGCTGAAGTAGTCCTTCGGCAGTATGACCAGGTCGGCATACTGGCCCTTGGCGATCTGGCCCTTCAGCTTGTCTTCGCCGCTGAACCAGGCGCTGCCCTGGGTCATCAGCTTGAGCGCTTCGTAACGGGTCAGCCGGTCTTTCGGCTGCCACATCGACAGGCCGCCGGCGCTCTTGCCGGTCACCGCCCAGTAGATCGATGGCCAGGGTCCGTAGCTCGAGACGCGCGTGCCGTCCGTACCCAGGCCGACCGGAAGCTTCATGTCCAGCATCTTGCGGATCGGCGGCATCTGCCGCGTTTGCGCGCCGTAGCGCTTCCAGTAGTGCTCACCCTGGAAATACATGCGGTCCTGCACCGCAATGCCGCCGCCGAGCTTTTTCACGCGCGCCAGCTGGGCGTCGCTGATGGTTTCGGCATGGTCGAAGAACCAGCGCAAGCCGTTGAACGGCATCTCGCGGTTGACCTTCTCGATCACGGCCAGGTCGCGTTCGATCGATTCGCCATAGGTGGCGTGAATGCGGAATGGCCAGCGGTTCTTCACCAGCAGGCGCAGCACCGGTTCGAGTTCGCTTTCCATCTGGGCCGGCATGTCGGGGCGCGGCTCGAGGAAATTCTCGAAGTCGGCCGCGCTCCAGACCAGGTTCTCCCCTGCCCCTTCCGTGTTATAGCCGTTCGGGTAGAACATATGCTCGTTGCGGTCCGGCTTGGTCATGGTGAGCCAGCGCTGGTAGTCCTCCAGCTCCTTGCCCGGCTTTTGCGCGAACAGGTAGTAGGAGGTGCGCACGGTGAGCTTGCCGTCCTTGGCCAGCTCCAGGCTGACGGCGTAGTCGTCGGGATAGGCCTGCCCGCCGCCGCCGGCGTCGATGGCGCTGGTCACGCCCAGGCGGTTCATCTCGCGGTAGTACTGGATGGTGGAGTTCAGCTGCTGCTCGCGCGGCAGCGCGCCGGTCTTGCCTAGCGTGGAGTACAGGACCATGGCGTTCGGCTTGGCGACCAGCAGGCCGGTGGGCTTGCCGTCCGCGCCCAGCTCCACTTCGCCGTCCTTGTATCTGGTGTCCTTGTCGTAGCCCAGGACTTCAATGCCCTTGCGGTTCACGAAGCCTAAGCCGTACAGGTAGAGGATGAACACCGGCTTGTCCGGCACTGCCTCGTTGATTTCTTCCAGCGTTGGCAGGCGTTTTTCCTCGAACTGGAATTCGTTGAACCCGCCCACCACCTTGATCCATGCGCCGTCCGGCGTGCGGGCGGCCTGCTCGCGCAGCATCTGCATGGCGCGCTTGAGCGACGTTACGCCGTCCCAGCGCAGTTCCGCGTTGTAGTTCAAGCCTTCGCGGATGATGTGGAGGTGGGAGTCGTTCAATCCAGGAACGACCGTGCGGCCGCCGGCGTCGATCACCTGGGTGCCGGGCTTCTTCAGCTTGAGCACCTGGGCATTGCTGCCCACCGAGGTAATGACGCCGTCCTTGATCGCCACCGCCTGCGCAAAGCTGCCTTCACGCGTCATGGTGGCGACCTTGCCATTGGTGATGATCATGTCCGTCGCATATGCCGGCGACAGACCGGCAGCCAGCAAGGCTGCGGCCAGCAGCGGTCGTTTCATGGATTTACTCCTTGATCGCTTCCACCGAGAAGCCCAGGGTGACGTCGTCGCCGACGTATGGCGCGTATTTGCCGGCGCCGAAATCGGAGCGCTTGATCTTGGCGATGGCGTTGGCGCCACAGGCGTCGCGCTTGAGCATCGGGTGCGGCATGCACTGGAAGGAAGTGACTTCCAGGTTCACCGGCTTGGTCACGCCCTTGATGGTCAGGTTGCCTTCCACGCCAACCAGCTTGTCGCCGTTGAAGACGAACTTGGTGGACTTGTAAGTGATGGCCGGATATTTTGCCGAATCAAGGAAATCCGGGCCTTGCAGATGGTCGTTGAACGTGTCGTAACCGGTGTTGACCGACTTCGGATCGATGGTGACTTCCACGGAGCCGGTCTTGGCGGCGCGGTCGATCTGGATCTTGCCGACGGTGCTATTGAACTTGTTCACCTGCGTCGAGTAGCCGAAGTGGCTGTACTCGAAGCGGGAGAAGGAATGGGTGGTGTCGATATTGTAGGTTTCCGGTGCGGCCGAAGCGGCCAGGGAGAAACCGGCGGCGAGTGCAAAGGCGATCAGTTTTTTCATTGCGAGGGCTCCAGTATGAAGTGTGGTAGCCCATTATGCTGCGGCGAATGATCGGTGTAAAACGAATAATATCCGCGCTAATGATCGACTTTTTCGATAATAGCTACTCGCAATCGCTGCGCATCTGGGCCTGCGAGACATTGCTGTTGGGCGGCACGCTCTGCGTCAGCCAGACATTGCCGCCCACCGTGGTGCCGGCGCCGATCGTGATGCGTCCCAGCACCGTGGCGCCGGCGTAGATCACCACGTCGTCTTCGACGATCGGGTGGCGCGGCGTGCCTTTGATCAGGTTGCCCGATTCGTCCGCCGGGAAGCGCTTGGCGCCCAGGGTCACGTGCTGGTACAGGCGTACGCGTTCGCCGATGATGGTCGTTTCGCCGATCACCACGCCGGTGCCGTGGTCGATGAAGAAGCTGGCGCCGATCCGCGCCGCCGGGTGAATGTCGATGCCGGTGCGGGAATGCGCGATATCGCTGACGATGCGTGCGATGAACGGCGCGCCGAGCGTATGCAAGCTGTGCGCCAGGCGGTAGTGCAGGATGGCGACCATGCCCGGATAGCACAGGAGGATTTCCGCAATCGAGGTCGCAGCCGGGTCGCCGGCATAAGCGGCCTGCACGTCCGACACCACCAGGGCCCGAATCTGCGGCAGCGAGGCTGCAAAGGCTTTCGTGATGCCGTGGGCCGCACGCGATTGCTCTTCTTCGCTTTCCGCCACCACGGCGCCAAACTGCAGGCCGCGCCGCACCTGCTCATTCAACCGGTCCAGCGTGGTGTTCAGCGTGTCGCCGACGAAGTAGTCGATGCTTTCGTCGGTCAGGTTCGGGCGCCCGTAATGGGTGGGGAACAGCGCTGCGGCCAGGCCCTCCAGGATTTGCACCAGTTCCGCGCGCGAAGGCAGCTCGCGCACACGGCGCTGGTGGCGGATATTGTGGGTCGCTTCGCGCGATACGCGCAGCTGGTGGACCACTTCGTCGAGGTCCCAGCGCGCTGCGCCGCTCGCGGCGCCGTAAGAGTCGTTAGCCATAAGGCACGAGCATAACGAGACGGCGCCGGAAAACGAAAGAAACAATAGTCGAATGCTTATGCCCTGCAGGCATAAGGCGATTCCCTTAAAATAGCGGGTCTACCCCTCTGGTACCACATGAAAAACATCCTGCTTACCCTGCTGCTGGCCGGCCTGACCATGGTCGGTCCGCTTGCAATCGATACTTACCTGCCTTCTTTCCCGGCGATTGCTGCGACGTTCAGCGCCAGCCCGATGGCGATCCAGCAGACCTTGAGCCTGTTCCTGTTCACTTTCGCCTTCATGATGCTGTTTTACGGCACTCTGTCGGACAGCTTTGGCCGGCGCCCGGTGATCCTGTGGTCGCTGGTGCTGTACATCCTGGCTTCGCTGGGCGGCGCGATGGCCGGCTCCTTCGGCTTCCTGCTTGGCGCCCGCATCCTGCAAGGCCTGGCGTCCGGCGCCGGCTCGGTGATCGGCCGCGCCATCGTGCAGGACCGCTTTGATGGCATCGCAGCGCAGAAGATGCTCGGCAATATCATGATGGTGTTCGGCCTGGCTCCCGCCATTGCGCCCGTGCTGGGCGGCTGGATGCAGGTGACGTTCGGCTGGCGCTCGATCTTCTGGTTCCTGGCCGCCTTCGGCCTGCTGATGTGGGTGTCCGTCTGGCGCTGGCTGCCGGAAAGCCTGCCGCGCGGGAAGCGCCACCCGCTTCACCTTGGCGCCATCGCGCGCAACTACTGGATGGTGCTGAAGCATCGCCAGTTCCTGCTGTTGTCGGTGGCGCTGGGCGCTGCCTTCGGCGGTTTTGCGCTGTATATCGGTTCAGCGGCCTATTTCATCATGGAGATCCTGAAGCTGCCGGAAACCGCCTTTGCCTGGCTGTTCATCCCGCTGATCAGCGGTCACGTGCTGGGGGCGACGGTAAGCGGCAAGCTGGCGCACCGCCTGGCGCCCCCGAAGCTGATCGGCCTCAGTTATGCCCTGATGGCACTTGCCGCTGCGCTCAATGTGGCATACAACTGGTTCTTTGCGGCTTCCGTGCCGTGGGCCGTGCTGCCGCTGTTCCTGTTCTCGTTCTCGCTGGCCCTGGCCATGCCGCCGCTGACGCTGGCCGGCATGAACCTGTTCCCGGAGCATAGCGGGCTGGCTGCGTCGATGCAGTCCTTCCTGCAGATGATGTTGTTTGCACTGGTGTCAGGACTGGTGGCGCCGCTGCTGTTCGGCAGCGCGCTGTACCTGGCGTTCGGCCTGGCCGCCTGCCTGGTGGTCAGCTATGCGAGCTATCGCGGCGCAACCCATGGCCAGGCCCGCCCTCAAGGCCAGGGCGCCGGCGTCACTTCCTGATATTGCGGGCCGCCTTGCGCCGGCTCGGGTGCCGGCTGCGGCGGTTCGTGGCCGAGTTTCAGGTTGGCGGGCAAGCCGAGGCTCAGGATTTCTTTCCGGCCCTCGACGAAATCCGAGGTGCTGAGCGGGTGCTCGCGGTCGGGCCAGTTGGCAATGGCCCAGTTCTGCACCTCGACGTAACGCTTCCACACCTCGGTGACAAATTTCCGCCTGATTTCATCATCCATTGGCGCCTCCGTTGGGTTTTCCCCACTCTACACCAGCGGCGCAAACATTGTCACACGGGCTTGATCCGATAAACACAACGGCGCCCGCCGGAGAGGATGTGTTCTTCGCGCCGCACGTCACAGCCGGGGCCCAGCACGCGCCGGAAAACGTCCAGTTCCGAGCGGCAGAAATTCTGGCATTCGCGGGCTGCGGCGCAGATCGGGCAATGGTTTTCGACCAGGAGTAGCGCTCCGTCGCCCGCAGCTTCGACTTCGGCCATATAGCCTTCCACATCGCGGGCCAGGGCCAGCGCTTGAACGCGTTCCGGCAACGCGCCGCATTCTCCGATCGACTCGCGGTAGAACGCTTCGCTGGCTTGTTCGCGAGCGGTAATCAGCTTGTCCATGCCCTCCTCGCCGAACAGCGCCCGCACTTGCATGATCAGTTGCAGCGTCAGGTCGGCGTGGCGGTCCGGGAACCGCGCATGGCCGGCATCGGTCAGCAGCCAGCGGCGCGACGGGCGCCCGACTTTTTCCGCCACGTCTTCGAACGTGACGAAGCCCTTCTCTTGCGCCGCTTCCAAGTGGCGGCGCGCCCCCATGGAGGTCAGCTCCATCAGCTCGGCCAATTGCTGCGCCGTGCGCGGTCCGCGCGTTTTCAGCAGGAACAGGACCTGGTCGGCAGTATTCATGCGCCGGCTCCTTCGGCATTTGCCGTGGTGTGCTGCGCGGGCAGCGCCGCCAGCTCTGCGCGCCAGGCCCGCAGCCGCCAGCCGGCCCACGCCGCGAGGACGGCACCGAGCAGCAGGACCAGGCGCGTATCCACCAGCGCCAGCACGGATCCGGTGGCCGCCATCACGATGTTCGCAAGACAGAAAGTCATGGACAGCAGGCCCATGACCGAGCCTTGCCCGTGCACGGCGAAACGGTCGGCCGCCCATGACTGCACGGTCGCATTGTAGAAAGCGTTCGGCAGACCGAACAGGCAGATCGCCATCATGCCAACCCACAGATTGCCCAGCGCGACGCCCGCCACGGCCGCGGCCAGTCCGAAAGCCAGCCAGCTCGCCCGGTGCAGCGGTTCGCTGCGGCTCGGGCGGCCCGAGATAATCGCGGCCAGCGTCATGACCGCGCACATGGCCATATTCACGGTCGCGATGCCGCGCGCGTCGTAGCCACCCTGCTCCACCAGCCACAATGGATAATATTCATAGAAACCGGTAATACCGCAGGTCAGCGCAAGCTGCACGATGAACAGCGTGCGCAGTTCCGGGAAGCGCAACAGGTTCATGGCATGGTGGGAACGCGCCACCTGCCACCAGGAAGCGCCATCGGCGGGGGCCTTCGCGGCGCACGGCACGGTCACCGCCACGAGCGCCGCGGCCAGCACCAGCGCCGCCACGGCGACCCAGAACGGCACCGTGATACCGAAACCCAGCGTGAAGCCTGCCAGTACCGGCCCGACCAGCCAGCCGAGGTGCAGCGAGCCATTCACCAGCGACAAGGCGCGCAGGCGCTGCGGGCCCTCCAGCTTTTCCGCCACCAGCGCACGCGCAACGGCGCCATTTCCTTCCAGCAGGCCGGTGCCGAAGCGCGCCACGATAAACAGGGGATACGACTGCATCACCAGCGCCAGTGCAGTCAGCGCGTGGCCGGCTGCGGCGCCCAGTGCGGTCGCCAGCAGGATCGGACGTCGGCCGTAGCGGTCCGACAAAGGCCCCAGCAAGGCCGAGCCAATCACCAGCCCGATCGGGTTCACCGTCAGCGCGATGCCGAACAGCAGCTTGGGAGGCAAGCCGAGGAAGTTATTCAGGCTGTTGTGGGCTTCCGCGGCGAACAGCGGCGGCAGGATCGGGTACGGCAGTGAGGCGCCCGTGGTGGACAGCAGGCCAAGCAGGCAAGTCGCCGCAATAAGGAGGACATTGTTCATGCGCTCCAATATACCGATAGCCCGACAATAAGTAAACGAAAATGGTTATTTATCATCAGGCGGCCGATTTGGTCAGCTGCGGCAGCGATGCCATTAAATCCGAGAAGCGCTGGCCCTGGATCATCACGTGACTGCGCAGCAGCTCCGCCGCCTTGTCGCCGTCGCCGGCAAGTATTGCCTGCACCACGCCCTCGTGCTCCGAATAGGAATGGCCGATGCGGTTACGCACGCGCAGCTGCAAACGGCGATACGGGCGCAGGCGCCGATACAGGCCGCGCGTCTGCTCGAACAGGAAGCTGTTATGGCTGCCAGCGTAGATCGCTTCGTGGAAGGCTTCGTTGCGGTAGTAGTACTCGTCCGGCTCTCCCGCTTCCACGGCCGCCTTGCACGCTTCGTGCGCCGCCAGCAGCACTTGCTGCTCGTCCGGTGTCATGCGGCGCGCTGCCAGGCGGCCGCAGGTCGCCTCCAGCTCGGACATGACTTCGAACATTTCCACCAGCTGCTGCGGCCCGAGTTCGGCCACGATGGCGCCGCGCCGTGGACGGATCACCACAAGCCCCATCGATTCCAGCTGGATCAGTGTCTCGCGGATCGGCGTGCGCGAAACGCCAAAGCGCGTCGCCAGTTCGGTCTCGTCCAGGTGCTGCCCGGGCTGCAGCTCGCCCATCGCAATCATTTCTTCGATGGTTTCCCGCAGGGTGGATGAATGTTTCGCCATGGAACTAAAAGTTCAGTATGTATATGAGACTCCATTATAAGACGCATATTTCACTTGACAATGTATTCGGCGAAGATATTCTTGTATACATAAAAAACAAAGCTGCATACTTACCCCTTGGAGGATGACATGACCCAGATGACCCGCAGGTCCGTTCTTGCTGCACTCGCCACCAGCCCGCTGTGGCTGCAAACCGCCTGGGCCCAGACCGGCGCACTGAAGATTTCCCACCAGTTCCCCGGCGGCACCCTGACCGAGGGCGACTTCCGCGACCGCCTGACCCGCATGTTCGCGGCGGAAGTGGAAAAGCGGACCAAGGGCGCGCTGAAGTTCGCCATCTATCCCGGCTCTTCGCTGATGAAGACCAACGCCCAGTTTTCCGCCATGCGCAAGGGCGCGCTGGACCTGTCCCTGGTGCCGCTGTCCTATGCCGGCGGCGAGGTGCCCGAGGTGAACATCGGCCTGATGCCGGGCCTGGTCACCACCTATGAACAGGGCTACGGCTGGAAGAACCAGGAAATCGGCAAAGCGCTGACCCAGCTGCTGTGGGAAAAGGGGGTGGTGCTGGTGAGCTGGATCTGGCAGGCCGGCGGCGTGGCTTCGCGCGTGAAGCCGGTGGTTGATCCGGAAGATGCCAAAGGCATGAAGATCCGCGGCGGTTCGCGCGAGATGGACCTGATCCTGAAGGCTGCCGGCGCCGCCGTGGTGTCGCTGCCTTCCAACGAAATCTACGCCGCCATGCAGACCGGGGCCATGGATGCGGCACTGACTTCCTCCACCTCACTGATTTCCTTCCGCCTCGAAGAAGTCTCGAAAGCGCTGACCACGGGGCGCGGCACGGCCTACTGGTTCATGTTCGAACCTTTGATGATGTCGCGTTCCGCCTACGAACGTCTGCCGAAGGACCAGCAGACCGCCATCATGGCGGTCGGCGCCGAGCTGGAATCGTTCGCCAAGACGGCCGCCCAGGCCGACGATGTCCAGGTCGCAGCCGTCTACCAGAAGAGCGGCGCCAAAGTGGTCGACCTGAGCGCCGCCTCCGTCAAGAAATGGCAGGCCATCGCCCGCACCACCGCATGGAAGGATTACGGCGAGCGCAATGAGAGCTGCGCCAAATTGCTGGCGCTCGCGGAGAAAACGCTGTGAGCCACGGTTTCGAACTCAATCCGCCCAAGGAGGCGGCGCTGCCGCAGGCTCCCGGCCTGGCGCCGGTCGCCGCGCTGCTGGCGAAACTGAACCAGGGCTTGCTGGTCCTGTCGATGGTGGCGATGGTTGTCACCGCCCTGATCCTGACCTATTCGGTGGTGTCGCGCTATTTCTTCCACGTGCCGACGGACTGGCAGGATGAAGCATCGATCTTCATGCTGGTGGGCGTGACCTTCTTCTGCTGCGCCTACGTGCAAAGCTTCCGCGGCCATATCGGCATCGAAGCGCTCGCCGCCATCCTGCCGCCGAAGGTGAATGCAGTGCGCCTGTTCGTTGTCGATCTTCTTTCCTTCGTGTTCTGCGCCTTCTTTTCGTGGAAGTCGTGGACGCTGTGGCATGAAGCCTGGGTCGACGGCCAGACCACCACTTCCACCTTCGCGCCGCCGCTCTGGATTCCCTATTCCATGATGGCGGCCGGCATGACCTTGCTGACCCTGCAGATCCTGCTGCAAGTGCTGGCTCGCATCACTGAAAAAGGAGCCGCAAAATGAGCGAACTGACATTGGGTGCGCTGTACGGCATCGTCACCCTGGTAGTCATGTTTTCCGGCATGCCGATCGCCTATGCCCTGGGCATCGTGGCCACCACCTTCATGTATTTCTTCATGCCCGCCAGCTCGCTCGACACGGTGACCCAGAACGTATACGAGGAAATGGCGTCCATCACCCTGCTCTCGATCCCGCTGTTCATCCTGAAGGGAGCAGCCATCGGCAAGTCGCCGGCCGGCAAGGACCTGTATTCGGCCATCCACACCTGGCTGCACAAGGTGCCGGGCGGCCTGGGCATCGCCAACGTGTTCGCCTGCGCGCTGTTCGCCGCCATGGCCGGCTCCTCGCCCGCCACCTGCTCGGCCATCGGTTCCGCCGGCATTCCCGAAATGCGCAAGCGTGGCTACTCGCCGGGCTTCGCAGCCGGCATCATCGCTGCCGGCGGGACGCTGGGCATCCTGCTGCCGCCGTCGATCACCATGATCCTGTACGCGGTGGCGGCGGAGCAGTCGCTCGGCCGCCTGTTCCTGGCCGGGATCGGACCCGGCGTGCTGCTGGTGCTGCTGTTTGCCGGCTATGCGGTGTACCGCGCCCGCGTCGAATACAAACTGGCGCTGGAAGCGTACGAAAAAGGCGGCGCCAAGTCGGCCTACCTGGAAGACGAGCACTTCACCCTCCGCCAGAAAGTGGAAATGCTGCCGCGCGTGCTGCCCTTCATCGTGCTGCTGATCGGCGTGATGGTGGCCCTGTACGGCGGCTTTGCCACCCCGTCCGAAACGGCTGGCCTGGGCGCGCTGCTTGCGCTGGTGCTGATCGCCGTGGTGTACGGCGCCTGGCGTCCGAAAGACATGTCGCCGATCCTGTCGTCCACGATCAAGGAATCGACCATGCTCTTGCTGATTATCGGCATGTCGCTGCTCTATTCTTATGTGATGAGCTACCTGCACATCAGCCAGGCCGCCGCCAGCTGGGTGGTCGGCATGCACCTGTCGAAGTGGGTGCTGCTGGCGACCATCCTGGTGCTGGTGATCGTGCTGGGCTTCTTCCTGCCGCCGGTCTCGATCATCCTGATGACGGCGCCGATCATCCTGCCGCCGCTGCGCGAAGCGGGCTTTGACCTGGTGTGGTTCGGCATCGTCATGACGGTGGTGATGGAGATGGGCCTGATCCACCCGCCGGTGGGCCTGAACATCTTCGTCATCAAGAACATCGCGCCGGACATTCCGCTGAAGGACGTGATCTGGGGCGTGACGCCTTTCCTGCTGCTGATGGTGGCCGCCGTGATCCTGCTGTGCATCTTCCCCGGCATTGCCACCGGCCTGCCCGACATGATCATGGGAGCCAAGTAAATGAACGCCCCAATCCGCGTGTGGGACAGCCTGCAGCGCAACCGCAACGAGCGCCTGGCGCGCGCCCGCAGCGCGCTCGGTGGCGACCTGGCGGGCAAGGCATTGCCTGCAGCCCGCATCGCCGACCTGCTGCACGCCGTGCTGGAAAACGGCGACCGCGTCTGCATCGAAGGCAATAACCAGAAACAGGCCGACTTCCTGGCGCAGGCGCTGGCCGGACTCGATCCACAGCGCGTGCACGGCCTGCACATGCTGCAGTCCGTGCTCGCCCTGCCCGAACACCTGGACGTCTTCGAGCGCGGCGTCGCCTCCAGGCTGGACTTCTCGTTTTCCGGCCCGCAGGCCGGCCGCGTGGCCAAGCTGGCAGCCGCGGGTAAGCTGAATATCGGCGCCATCCATACCTACCTGGAACTGTTCAGCCGCTACTTCATCGACCTGCCGCCGCGTGTGGCCCTGGTGGCGGCGGAAGCGGCCGACCGGCACGGCAACCTGTACACCGGACCGAATACGGAAGATACACCGCCCATCGTGGAGGCGACTGCCTTCAAGAACGGCATCGTCATCGTTCAGGTCAACCGCATCGTCGACGAGCTGCCGCGCATCGACGTGCCTGGCGATTGGGTCGATTTCGTGGTGCAGTCGCCGACGCCCTATTACATCGAGCCGCTGTTCACGCGCGACCCGGCGCAGATTTCCGAAATCCAGGTGCTGATGGCGATGATGGCGATCAAGGGCATCTACGCAGAGTACCAGGTGCAGCGCCTGAACCACGGCATCGGTTTCGACACCGCCGCCATCGAGCTGCTGCTGCCGACCTATGGCGCATCGCTCGGCCTGCGCGGCAAGATCGCCACCAACTGGGCGCTCAATCCGCACCCTGCCCTGATTCCCGCGATTGAAGCGGGCTTCGTGGAGTCGATCCATTCCTTCGGCTCTGAACTGGGCATGGAAAACTACATCCGCGCCCGGCCCGACGTCTTCGCGGTCGGTCCGGATGGCTCGATGCGCAGCAACCGCGCCTACTGCCAGGCGGCGGGCCACTACGCCTGCGACATGTTCATCGGCTCCACCCTGCAGATCGACCTGGCCGGCAACTCCTCCACCGCGACGCTGGGCCGCATTTCCGGCTTTGGCGGCGCGCCGAACATGGGCGCCGATGCGCGCGGCCGGCGCCACGCCAGCCCGGCATGGCTCAAGGCGGGCGAACAGGCGCGCCAGGGCAGCGCGGCCATCCCGCGCGGCCAGAAGCTGGTGGTGCAGATGGTGGAAACCTTCCGCGAACATATGCAGCCTGCCTTCGTCGAAAAGCTGGACGCCTGGGAACTGGGCGAGCAGGCGAAAATGGCGATTCCGCCCGTGATGATCTACGGCGACGACGTGACCCATATCCTGACCGAGGAAGGCATCGCCAACCTGCTGCTGTGCCGCAGCGCGGAAGAGCGCGAGCAGGCCATCCGCGGCGTGGCAGGCTATACGCCGGTCGGGCTGGGGCGCGACAAGCGCATGGTGGAAAACCTGCGCGACCGGGGCATCATCACGCGCGCCGAAGACCTGGGCATCGACAAGCGCCAGGCTACGCGCGACCTGCTGGCGGCCAAGAACATGAAAGACCTCGTGC
Source organism: Pseudoduganella sp. (assembly GCA_039593355.1). Taxonomy (GTDB): domain Bacteria; phylum Pseudomonadota; class Gammaproteobacteria; order Burkholderiales; family Burkholderiaceae_D; genus Rugamonas. The sequence goes on along the minus strand of JBCNPK010000011.1, from coordinate 55,185 downwards.
GGGCGTCGGGAGGCTTGTATGACCCGCCGAAGCGCTTCCGCAACTGGTAGGAGCCAAGATGGAAACACTCAATTACCGATTCGAACAAGGCCGCCGCTCGCTGCCGGCCGAGCCGCGCATCGTCGGCGTGGTCAGCTCGGGAAACCTGGAAGTGCTGATCGAGAGCACGCCGCTGGGCGGCGCCTGCGAAGTGGGCATCCAGACCGCCGCCGTCGGCTTCGGCCCGATCTGGCAAGCCGTGATCAACGATTTCCAGGAGCGCTGGCAACTGGCGGACACACGCATCTCCATCAACGACATGGGCGCCACCCCCGCCGTGGTCAGCCTGCGCCTGGACCAGGCGGTGGAAGAAATGCTGGGAGAAGCCAAATGAGCAGCTACCTGGAAGCCAATGCGCGGGAGCGCCTGGCGCTGTTCGACAGCTTCAACGAATTCATCGGCCCGGCGCAGCGCGTGGTCAGCCCGCACCTGGGCCAGCTCAACGCGCCGGTATCCTTCGACGACGGAGTGGTGGTGGGCCGTGCCAGCCTGGGTGCACTGACCGTGTTTGCCGCCGCCCAGGAAGGCGGTTTCATGGGCGGTGCGGTGGGCGAGGTGCATGGCGCCAAGCTGGTAGGCCTGCTGCGCCGCGCACTGCTTGAGCGTCCGGATGCGGTCCTGCTGCTGCTGGAAACCGGCGGCGTGCGCCTGCACGAAGCCAACGCCGGCCTGATCGCGGTATCGGAAGTGATGCGCGCCGTGCTCGACGTGCGCGCAGCCGGCATCCCGGTCGTGGTGCTGATCGGCGGCTCGAACGGCGCGTTCGGTGGCATGGGCATCGTGGCGCGCTGCGCCAACAAGCTGGTGATTTCCGAAGAGGGACGCCTGGCCATGTCCGGCCCGGAAGTGATCGAAACCGCCAACGGCGTCGAGGAATTCGATTCGCGCGACCGTGCGCTGGTGTGGCGCACGACGGGCGGCAAACACCGCTACCTGATGGGCGACGTGCAGCACATCGTGGAAGACAGCATTCCGGCCTTCCGCCAGGCGGCGCTGGCCGCCATCGAAGAAGCCCGCAGCGGCACCGTCGAACTGACGCTGGCCGGACTGGAGGCCGAGCAAGCCATGCTGGAGCAGCGCATCGAACGTTTCGGCGGCTTGCGCGATCCCGCCGACATCTGGGCAGCGCTCGGCATCGCCGCGCCGCAGGACATCCCCATGCTCGACGTCGATTCATTCACTGCCGCGGCCGCGCCGCACCGCCTGGGAGCATGACGATGGACTGGAAAGTTTTGGCCGACGCCCTCTTCCCCGGCGGGCACGACATCGTGGAGCATGATCAATTCCTGAACGGCAGCGCAAGCGTGGACGGCCAGACCGTCAGCGTGATCGGCACTACCGGCCACGCGCCGATCGGCGTGGAAATCGCCCTGGCACAAGCCAAGGCCGTGCTGGCGACGGTGCGCAACCATCCCGGCCGCGCCATCGTGCTGCTGGTCGACACGCAGGGGCAACGCCTGCGCCACCGCGACGAAATGTTGGGCATCAACAGCTATATGGCCCACCTGGGCAAGTGCATCGACCTGGCGCGCCACAAGGGACACCGCATCATCGGGCTGGTGTACGACCAGGCCTTGTCCGGCGGCTTCATCACCAGCGGGCTGATGGCCGATGCCTGCTACGCGCTGCCCGACGCCACGATCCGCGTCATGGGCTTGCCTGCCATGGCGCGCATCACCAAGGTGCCTGAGGGGAAGCTGGTGGAACTGGCGCGCAGCAATCCCGTTTTCGCACCCGGTCCGGAAAACTACCTTCGCATGGGCGGCCTGCAGGCGATCTGGGAAGGCGACCTCGCCGCGCACCTTGCGCACGCCATCGCCAACGCACCGCGCGACGACCAGCGCAGCGCGCTTGGATTGCTGCGCGGCGGCCGCAAGGCGGCGCAGCCGGTCATTGAAGCGATCATCGGCGGCGCCAATGTACGCACGGCATGACCTCGCCTGGCTGACCGAAGAGGGCTGGCAGCACGTCCTGTCCGCCGCTGCGCCAGGAACGCCGGCCCACGCCGCCATCGCACGCTGGGCCGACGCGCGCTGGCCGCTCATCGTACGGCGCCAGGATACCGCCGCGCATAACGGCTCCGCTTACGGAGCGAATGAGCCTGACGTCTGCCTCGGTCTTTCCGTCCCGCCGGAGCGCGCCAGAGGCGCCAAATTGCGCTTGCCGTTAAGCGTGCCCGTGCGGCACATTGCGCGCCACAGCGCTCCCCTGCCGCTGGCAGCCGTCACGCACGCACTTCCAGCGCGCTGGAAGTCTCCTTTTGCCCGCCTGAGCGATGCCGGCGCTGCCCTGGATCTGCGCGTGTTCGGTTCTCTGGCCCTGCAGGCACTGACAGGCCAGTCCTACCTTGGCGAGAGCTCCGACATCGACCTGCTGTTCCGCCCGCGCAGCGTCGAAGAACTCGATGCCGGCACCCTGATGCTGGCCGGCTTCCTCGTCGAATTGCCGCTGGACGGTGAAATCGTCTTCCCCAGCGGCCAAGCCGTTGCGTGGAAAGAATGGTTCACCGCCCGCGCCAATACGGAGCGCGTACTGATCAAATCCCAAGCCAGCGTAAAGCTCGCCCCCCGCGCCGAACTGCGCGCAGAACTGGAGACAGCGTGACCCTGCTTGCCACCCGCATCGATCGCAATGCCCAGGCGCACAGCTCTGCCAGCGCGGCGGCCGGGCCCCGCCGTCATCCAGCGCACGAACTATCCCGCGAAGTTGCCCTGCGTGCCGTTCGCAGCCTGTACCACGAACTGGGGCTCTATCCCAAACCCGGCCTGGTATCCTTCATCGACAACGGCAGCCACACCGACATGAACGCCGCCACATTCATGCGCAGCCTGTTCGCGCTGCGCCACTACTTCGCCCGCATCTGCCAGGCCGGCTACGACGGCGCACCCTTCGCAGTGTTGAAAAGCCTCGGCATCAAGGCCGAAGAGCGCATGATGGCCGCGACAAAAGGCATCAACACGCATCGCGGCGCCATCTTCGCGCTTGGGCTGCTGTGCGCCGCCATGGGCCGCGTACGCGCACTGCGCATGACGTTGACGCCCGGCGCGCTGCGCACCGCCCTCCTGCTGCACTGGGGCCAAGAACTGGGAGCACACACGCGCGCCACTGGCGACTCGCACGGCCTGCAAGCCGCCGCGCAGCATGCCGCCAGCGGCGCACGCGAAGAAGGCGCAATGGGACTGCCTTCGGTGTTCGACGTCGGCCTTCCCGCACTGCATGCGGCACTGGCGCGCGGCGCCCCCATGCTGCACGCCCGCGTCGACGCCATTTTCGCCCTGATGGCGCATATCAGCGACACCAATGTCTACCACCGCGGCGGAGCCGAAGGCGCAGGCACGGTACGCGGCGACGCAAGAAAATTCCTCAAGGAAGGCGGCACGGCAAACCCGCATTGGGAAAAATACGCACTGGAATGCCACCAGCGCTTCACCGCTCAGCGGTTGTCACCCGGCGGCGCCGCCGACCTTCTTGCGGCCACCTGCCTGGTGCACAGCCTCTCCACCATGGCCCCCCCATGACCGGCCGCCTGCTGATCCTGTGCCCGGGCCAGGGCGGCCAGCATGCCGCCATGTACGACCTGGCCCGCGGCGACGCCCACGGCGCCGCCCTGCTGGCCCGGCTGGCGCCAGCCCTGCCCGACGTCTCCGACCCCGCCAGCATGTTCAGCAACCGCAGCGCCCAGCCGGCCATCGTGGCCAGCAGCTTGGCCATGTGGGAAGCGCTGCGCAGCGACTGTCCGCCGCCTGCGCTAGTGGCAGGCTACAGCGTCGGCGAACTGACCGCGTACGGCGTAGCCGGCGCCTTCCCTGCCGAACGCACCGTTGCGCTGGCAGGCCAGCGCGCCGCCCTGATGGACGCCTGCGTTGCTCCCGGCAGCCCGCACGCCATGCTCGCCATCAGCGGCCGGCGCATCGCCGCGCTGCGCCCCATGTTGTTCGCACACGGCTTCCACATCGCGATTGAAACGGGTGAAGACAGCTGTATCGCCGGGGGCCCCGCAGCGAATGTGGCAGAGATCGACATCCCCGGCGCACGCATCGTGCAATTGCCGGTCGCCGTTGCTTCGCATACGCCCTACCTGCAGGAGGCAATCCGGCCTTTCGCAAGGCTGCTCGAACAAGAGCGCTTCGGCACGATGCAGGCTCCGGTCCTGGGCGGCATAGACGGCGGGCCAGTTCGCGACAGGCGTGCGGCTATCGACCGCCTCTCGCGCCAACTGGCCGAAACGATTCTGTGGGGCGATTGCATGGATGCCTGCGCCGAGCGGGGAATCACCGCGGCGCTTGAACTGGGGCCAGGCAACGCGTTGTCCAAGATGCTGTCCGCGCGCCATCCCGCCATCGACTGCCGCTCGGTGGCCGATTTCCGCTCGCTCGATGGGATACGCCGGTGGCTGCAGCGCGTTTAACGCAGGTGCTGCTGCACCCAGGCAATGATGCTCTTGCTGTCCATGGCCCCGGCCTGGCGCGCCAGTTCACGGCCGCCCTTGAACACCGCCAGTGTAGGAATGCTGCGGATGGCAAAACGGGCCGCAAGCTGCTGCTCGGCTTCAGTGTTCACTTTCACGACACGGAAGTACGGCTCAAGGTGCTGCGCCGCCTGCTCGTAGAACGGCGCCATTTGCCGGCACGGCCCGCACCAGGGCGCCCAGAAATCGACCAGCACAGGAATATCATTGCGCTCAACATGCTTGAGGAAGCGCTCCGTCGACAAGTCCACCGGGTGGCCCGTGAACAAGGGGCGCTGGCACTTGCCGCAGGTGGCCTCTTCCTCCAGGCGCACTGAAGGAACACGGTTGACCGCGTCGCAGTGGGGACAGACGATATGCAAGTTTTCCATAGGTTCCAGTATAGCGCAGGCTTATAATTCCGAGGGCACGCTTCGCCAGCCAGGAGGCAACATGGAATACGTGAACACCGACCGCTTGCGCATTGCCTTCCGCCAGCATGGCAACTTGCAGGGAGAGCCGATCTTCCTGCTGCACGGCTGGCCCGATGATATGCACACCTGGGACGGCGTGCTGCCCACCCTGGCCGCAGCCGGCTACCGCCTGATTACGCCCAGCCTGCGCGGCTTCGGCGAGACGCGTTTCCTCGATCCCGCCACCCCGCGCAGCGGTCAATTGTCCGCCCTCGCGCAGGACTTGCTGGACTTCGCCAGCGCCCTTGGCATCGATCGCCTCAACGTCGTCGGCCATGACTGGGGCGCACGCGCCGCCTACAACGCCGCCCTGCTGGCACCCGAGCGCGTGATGCGCTGCATAGCCCTCTCGGTCGGCTGGGGCACCAATGACCCGCACCAGGCTTTGAGCCTGCACCAGGCGCGCAATTACTGGTACCAGTGGTATCTGACGACCGACCGCGGTGCGGAAGCCCTGCGCAAGGAGCGGCGCGACTTCGCGGCCCTGCTCTGGCGTACCTGGTCGCCATCCTGGCATTTCGGCGAAGGCGTGTTTCATGACACCATGCACGCCTGGGACAATCCGGACTGGGTTGAAGTGACCGTGCATTCCTACCGGGCCCGCTGGGGCCTGGCCTTCCCCGATCCCTTCTACGCTGCACAGGAAGACAAGCTGCGGCACCACTCCGTGATCAGCGTTCCGACGCTGACGCTGCACGGCACCGAGGACGGCGCCAACAGCCCGCAGACCTCCGAGCACAAGGAACACCTGTTCAGCGGCCCGTACCATCGCGCGCTGCTGGCCGGTGTCGGACACTTCCCGCAGCGGGAAAACCCAACTGCCGTGGCAGACGCCCTACTTGCCTGGCTCCAGCGCGGTTAAATCGTTCTTCGCACTTGGGAAGAACAACTGCTGGCCGGCGGGGCGGAATTGCGCGATTTTCGCCTGTCCCTCCGGAGAGGTGATCCACTCGATCAACTGGCGCGCCCCCTTGTAATTGACGCCGGCGTGGCGAGCCGGATTGGTGGCGATGATGCCGTAAGGGTTGAACATGCGTGGATCGCCCTCGACCATCAAGGCCAAACCGGTCCGGGCCTGGTAGGCGCCGTAGGTCGCGCGGTCGGTCAGCGTGTAGGCACCTATCTCGGCCGCCATGTTCAGCACCTCGCCCATGCCCAGGCCGGCCGAAACGTATTGTGCCGCGGAGGGCTGCGTGCCAAGCTGCTTCCAGTAGGCTTTCTCCATGATGTCGGTGCCTGAATTGTCGCCGCGCGAAATGAATTTTGCCGGGCCTGAGGCCAGTTTGCGGAAGGCCGCCAGCACGTCCTTGCCGCCCTTGATGCCCGAAGGGTCCGCAGCCGGACCGACCACGATGAAATCGTTGTACATCACATCGCGCCGGTCCACGCCCCAGCCATCGGCAACAAACCTGTCCTCCGCAGCGCGGGCGTGCACCAGGGTCACGTCGACGTCGCCGTTCTTCGACAGCTCCAGCGCCTTGCCGGTGCCGACCGAGATCACATGCACCTTGCTATTGGTCCTGGCTTCGAACGCAGGCAACAGAAAAGCCAGCAGGCCGGAGTTTTCCGTGCTGGTAGTGGTGGATAGACGGATGATCTGCTGCGCTTGCGCACCGTGCGCGGCAGCCAATGCCACCGCGGCAAAAGCTGCTATCAGGAGCCTGCGCTTCATTCATTTCTCCTCAAGTTGGCCGTCGCGCAGCTTCAGGCGCCGCACATCGGGCAGGTTGATCAGGTCACGGTCATGGCAGGCCATGACGACGGTGCTGCCGGCCTGGGTCAGCGATGGAATCAAGGCCAACACCTGTTCGCGCGCCTCGCCATCAAGGCTTGCCGTGGGCTCGTCGAGCAGCAACAGGCGCGGATGCAGGACTTTGGCGCGCGCCAGCGCCACCCTCTGCTTTTCGCCGCCCGATAGCGTCGCCGGCCGGCTGCCGCGCAGGTGCTGCACGCCAGCCCAGTGCATGGCCTCCTCGACCAATTGCACGGCCTCGCCGCGCGCCATCCCGCGCGCATGCAGCCCATAGCCGATATTGCCCGCCACGCTGGTCGAAAACATCACCGGATGCTGGTGCACGTAGACGATGCTGCGGCGCAGGGATGCAGGATAAGGTGCCAGTGTCACCGCTTCGCCGGCAAAATGGACGCCCTCCGCATCGGCAGGCGCCAGGCCAGCCAGCACACGCAGCAAAGTGCTTTTGCCGGCGCCGTTCACGCCGGTCAACACATAGGCGCGGGCGGCGTCAAGCTGGAAATCCCGCAGGTCGAACAGAAGATGGTCCCCATAGCGCTTCGTCAGGCGAGCGATCGACAGCATAGGCGTCATCCCCTCCCCCTGGCCGCATGGGCATCGCCCTGCAGCACCATCATGGCGCCGTTCATTGCCAGCGCGATAGCCACCAACACTACACCCAGCGCTATGCCCTGTGCGAACTCTCCCTTGCTGGTTTCGAGCGCGATTGCCGTGGTGATCGTGCGCGTTTCGCCAGCGATGTTCCCGCCGACCATCATCGCGCAGCCAACTTCCGAGATCACGCGCCCAAAGCCACTGATAATCGCCGCCATCACGCCAAAGCGCACTTCATACAGCAAGGTCGCCATGACACGCCAACGGGAGGCGCCATGTGCGATGGCGGTTTCCGCAAAACGCGGATCGGCCGCCTGCACCGCCGCCAGCGTGAACGCCAGCAGTACCGGCAGCGCAATCAGCACCTGGCCGGCCACGATGCCCGGCTGCGAGAACAGCCACTGCAGACCGCCCATCGGCCCATGCCGCGACAGCATCATATACAGCAGAAGGCCGATCAGCACCGTCGGCAAGGAAAGCGCAGCCTGCACCAGCCAGATCACCACGCGCCGCCCACGGAACTGCGACATCGCAATGGCATAACCGCCGGCCACGGCAAACGGCGTCGCAATCAGGAGCCCGATGATGCTGGTACTAAGCGAAACCCACACGATACGCCACAGCACCGGATCGCCGTCGAACAGCATCCTGAACGCCCCGTGCACCGCCTCCAGCACCCCCACTCAGCCCTCCTCCTTGTCCAGCTCGTGTCCCACCGTGGGGTCACACCCGTTTTGGGACACGGCCTCTGCCGATAGTGCCGCTGGGCCCGTGTCCCATTTCGGGTGTGACCCCACGGTGGGACACGGCCTCGACGGTATCTCGGCGAGTTCGGGCTCGGGTATCAGGCGCTCGGGGGAAGTCAGCAGCAGGAAGTGGCGGCCGGTGCAGCGCGCCAGCAGCGTCATGCCGAGGCGGGCGGCGACGCTGTGGCCCATCTGCGTGGTGCCGGAGCGCGATAGCAGGAAGGGAATCGACATCTGCGCGCCTTTGATCACCATTTCGGAGGTCAACCGCCCGGTGGTGTAGAACACTTTGTCGCCGCCGTCCACGCCATCGAGCCACATTTTCCCGGCGATGGAATCGACCGCATTGTGCCGCCCTACGTCTTCCACGAAGTACAGCAACTCGCCGGCCTGCGTGAACAGGGCGCAGCCGTGCACCGAGCCGGCCTGCTTGTAGACCGACTGCAGCGTGCGGATGGTTTCGACGATGCGGTAGACGCCCGATTGCTTCAGCCGCGCGTCCGGCGGCAAGACGATATCGTCCACTTCGTCCATCAAGTCGCCGAACACGGAGCCTTGGCCGCAGCCGGTGGTCACGACTTTGCGCGCCGTGCGCTCTTCGATGTTCCTAATCCCGCCGCGCGTCTTGACGGCTGCCGCGCCGACGGTCCAATCGACATGGATCGACGCAATATCCTCCACCGAGCGCACCAGGCGCTGGTTGCGCAAGTAGCCCAGCACCAGGGCTTCCGGCGCGCCGCCAAGCGTCATCAGGGTCACCAGCTCGCGCTTGTCCACGTACACTGTCAGCGGCCGTTCGGCCGGGATGTGGATCAGCGAGCGTCGCCCTTTTTCGTCGACCGCTTCCACTTCCTGCATCAGCGGCACGCTGGCCTGGGTCATCTCCGGTAATTTCATGCGTGTGCCGCCTCCATCGCCTGGCCGCCGCCGAAACTCGACTGGGCCTGTACCTCGCCGCCCAGCGTCACCCTCACCGCACAGTATTTGAATTCGGGGATCTTGCCAAATGGGTCCAACGCTGGATTGGTCAGCTTGTTGATCGCAGCTTCGTAATAGCAGAACGGCACGAACACGGCGCCGCGCGGCGAGCTGTCGTCGGCGCGGGCGTACAGCGAGACCTGGCCGCGCCGCGATGCAATGGTCACCACGTCGCCGGGCTTGCCGCCGAGGGCAGCCAAGTCGAGCGGATGCACCAGCGCTACCGGGTCAGGCTCGATCGCGTCGAGAACCACGGTGCGGCGCGTCATGCTGCCCGTGTGCCAGTGTTCGAGCTGGCGTCCGGTGATCAGCACCATCGGGTATTCGGTATCGGGCCGCTCGTTGGCCGGGATGATATCGGCCGGGACAAAGCGCGCCCTGCCCGATTCGCGCGGAAAGTCTTGCGTGAACACCACCGGCGTACCGGGATCGCCTTCCTCCAGGCAAGGATAGGTCACGGCGTGTTCGCGTTCCAGCCGTTCCCAGGTGATGCCGGCAATGCTGGGCATCACCTTGCGCATTTCCGCAAACACGTCGGCGGCGCTGCCATATTGCCAATCGAGTCCCAGGCGTTGCGCGATCTGCTGGATGATCCACAGGTCCTGCCGCGCTTCGCCGGGCGGCTGCAATGCCTGCCTGCCAATCTGCACCAGCCGGTCGGTGTTGGTGAAACTGCCGGTCTTCTCGGGGAACGCACTGGCCGGCAGGACCACGTCGGCCAGGTAGGCCGTCTCAGTCAGGAAAATGTCCTGCACCACCAAGTGTTCCAGCGCAGCCAGCGCGGCGCGCGCGTGGTTGGCGTCAGGGTCCGACATGGCGGGATTCTCGCCCATGATGTACATGCCCTTCACCTGCCCGGCCTTGGCGGCGTCCATCACTTCCACCACCGTCAGTCCAGGCTTGTCGTCCAGGGCCCCTGGCACGAGGCCCCAGGCGCTTTCGAAGCGGGCTTTGGCCGCGGGCTCGGTCACGCGCTGGTAATCCGGATACATCATCGGGATCAGGCCGGCGTCGGACGCACCCTGCACGTTGTTCTGGCCGCGCAGCGGGTGCAAGCCGGTGCCAGGGCGGCCGATCTGGCCGGTCATCAGCGCAAGCGCAATCAGGCAGCGGGCATTGTCTGTGCCGTGCACGTGCTGGGAAATGCCCATGCCCCACAGGATCATCGAGGCACGCGAGGTGGCGTATTGGCGCGCAACGGCGCGAATGACATCGGCCTCGATGCCGCAGACCGGCGCCATCGCCTCCGGAGTGTAATCGGCTACATTGGCCGCCAGCTCGTCGTAACCGATGGTGCGGCTGGCAATGAAGTCCTTGTCCACCATGCCTTCCGTCACGATCACGTTCATCATGGCGTTCAACAAGGCTACGTCGGTATCGGGCTGGAACTGCAGGAAACGGTGGGCGATGCGAGACAGGTCCGAGCGGCGCGGGTCGCACACAATCAGTTTCGTGCCCTGCTTCACCGCGTTCTTGATCCAGGTCGCCGCCACCGGGTGGTTGACTGCCGGATTGGCCCCGATCAGGATCACGACTTCGGCCTTCATCACGTCCTTGACGGGATTGGAAACCGCGCCCGAGCCTATCCCTTCCAGCAGCGCCGCTACCGAGGAAGCGTGGCACAGCCGGGTGCAGTGGTCCACGTTATTGCTGCCAAAGCCGGTTCGTACCAGCTTCTGGAACAGGTAGGCTTCTTCGTTGCTGCCTTTGGCCGAGCCGAAGCCGGCCAGTGCGCGCGGGCCATACGTGTCGCGGATGGCTGCCAGCTTGCCGCCGGCCAGCGCCAGCGCTTCTTCCCAGCTCGCCTCGCGGAACACATCGTGCACGCGCTCCGGGTCCATGGCGAATTCGCCCGACTTGGGCGGCGCATCCGCGCGGCGCACCAGCGGCCGGACTAGCCGGTGCGGGTGGTGCGCGTAGTCGAAGCCGTAGCGGCCTTTCACGCAAAGCCTGCCTTCGTTGGCGGGGCCGTTGCGGCCTTCCACGAAGAGAATCTTGTTGTCCTTGACGTTGTAGGTGAGCTGGCAGCCCACGCCGCAGTATGGGCAGACGGAATCGACGCGCTTGTCCGGCACCGCCAGGGCGGCATCGCGCGCCGGCATCAGGGCGCCGGTCGGGCAGGCCTGCACGCATTCGCCGCAGGCAACGCAGGTCGAGGCGCCCATCGGGTCTTCCATGTCGAACACGATTTTCTCGTGGTCGCCGCGCCAGGCCAGGCCGATCACATCGTTCATCTGCTCGTCGCGGCAGGCGCGCAGGCAGCGCGTGCACTGGATGCAGGCGTCGAGGTTGACCGCGATAGCGGCGTGCGACAGGTCGCGCGGCGGCTGCCGGCGCGCAGCGAAGCGCGGCTTGCCGACGGCGAGCCGCGCCGCCCACTGTTCGACTTCGTTGTGCAGCGTGTGCTCCTGTTCCGGCATGTCGGCCAGCAGCAGTTCGAGCACCATCTTCTGCGCGGAAAGCGCACGCGGGCTGTCCGTGCTGACCTGCATGCCTTGCGAAGGGTGACGGCAGCAGGAAGGTGCCAGCACGCGTTCGCCTTCGATCTCCACCATGCATGCGCGGCAGTTGCCGGCAGCGGCCATGCCATCCTTGTAGCACAGGTGCGGGATCTCGACGCCTTCCCGGCGCGCTGCTTGCAGCAGGGTCTCGCCCTCTTCGGCGTACACTGCGCGGCCATTGAGTTCGAAGGCGATCATCGCGTTACCTCGTGCGGGAAGTATTTGAGCACGCAGTCGACCGGGTTAGGCGCCGCCTGGCCCAGGCCGCAGATGGAAGCGTCCCGCATCACTTGCGAAAGCTCGCCAAGCAGGGCGGCATCCCAGACCGGCTGCTCGATCAGCCCGGCCGCCTTGGCGGTACCGGCGCGGCAAGGCGTGCACTGGCCGCAGGATTCATGGCGGAAGAAGCGCATCATATTGCCGGCGGCGGCGCGCGCGCTGTCCTGCTGCGACAATACGATGATGGCGGCGGAGCCGATAAAGCATCCGTAAGGCTGTAAGGTGTCGAAATCGAGCGGGACGTTGGCCATACTGGCGGGAAGGATGCCGCCCGAAGCGCCGCCTGGCAGGTAGGCGTACAACTTGTGGCCTTCCTGCATGCCGCCGCAGTATTCCTCGATCAGCTCCTGCACGGTGATTCCGGCAGGCGCCAGTTTAACGCCGGGTTCTTTGACCCGGCCAGACACGGAAAACGAGCGCAATCCCTGGCGTCCGTTCCGGCCATGGCCGGCGAACCATTTCGCGCCTTTCGCCAGGATTTCGGGAATCCAGTACAGGGTTTCGAAATTATGTTCCAGCGTCGGGCGGCCAAACAAACCTTTTTGCGCCACATAGGGAGGACGCAGGCGCGGCATGCCGCGCTTGCCTTCGATCGACTCGATCATGGCAGATTCTTCGCCGCAGATGTAGGCGCCGGCTCCGCGCCGCAGGTGGATGCGCGGTTCCGCGGGCGCCAACCGCTCCAGCTCGCGCTGCAGCAGCTTGCGGCAATCGTGATACTCATCGCGCAGATAGACGTAGATGTCGTCGATGCCTACCGCCCAGGCTGCGATCAGCATGCCTTCGATGAACTGGCGCGGGTTGCGCTCCAGGTAGTAGCGGTCCTTGAACGTGCCCGGCTCGCCTTCGTCGATGTTGACGGCCATCAGGCGCGGTCCAGGCTCGCTGCGGACGATGCGCCACTTGCGGCCAGCCGGGAAACCGGCCCCGCCCAAGCCGCGCAAACCGGAATCCTCAAGCTCTGCGATCACCGCTTCCGCGGTCCGGGCGCCCGACAGGCATTCGCGCAGCACCGCAAAGAAGGGTCCGGCGGCCACGCCCTCGGCCGCGGTGTTCGTGCCCGCGTCGTCCTTGATGCCGCCGCTCGCGCTGGCGGCAACAACGGCGGCAATGCTCTCGCAACTCGCCTGTTCCACCGCAGTCTGGCCTACCAACGCAGCGGGCGCCTGCTCGCAGCGCCCGATGCACGGTGCCCGCAGCACCCGCACTTCGCGCCCCAGCAGGGCCGGCAAGCGCGCCAGCAACTCGCCTGCCCCAGCCAGCTCACACGACAGGCCATCGCACACGCGTACGGTCAGCGCTGCTGGCGCGACCTCGCCTTCGCGGACGATATCGAAATGGTGGTAAAAAGAAGCGACTTCAAAGACTTCAACTTGCGCCAGCCGCAGTTCGGAAGCGAGGGCCGCCAGGTGCGCCGCCGACAGGCAGCCATACGCATCCTGGATCAAATGAAGGAATTCGATCAGCAAGTCGCGCCGGCGCGGCGCCGATCCAAGTAAAGTCCGCACCTGCTGCAACGCAGCAGCGTCGACCTGCCGGCCTTTCGGCCGCTGGCGCTTGCGTTCCCGGCTGGCACCCTGCACTGCAATAGGAATCATGCCCTGCTTCACCTCGCGAAATGGCGTTTGCTTACCTCAGGGTATCATGCGTAGCCCTGTGGCGGAATATGTTAATTTCAACATAAGGATGCCACAGCGCGGAGGTACGCCCGTGGAAAATTTGCAATCATTGGCGTCCATGTTGGACCTGTACCAGCTCAGTTTAACGATGGTGCTTGTCCTGCATGCACTCAGCCTGCTGCCGCAATGGCAGCGCCAATACTTCCACCCGCGCCTGCTGCGCGTGGCAATGCTGGGAATGATGCTGGGGATAGGACAGGGGGCGGTGATCGTTGCCGCTGTCGAGCGCGCTGCAATCGCACATGGCGGCGGCATCGCCATGCTGGGCGCTGCGATCTTGATGCATGCCTGGGTCGCCGTGCAGAACCTGCTGTCCAGCTACGCCTTCGTCAACCTGCACCGGCCTTGCGCCGTCATGGCTTACCGCATGTTGTGGGCACAGCGCCCGCTGGGCTACCTGAGCGCCGCGCTCACTTTCGTCGCCGCTTTCACATTGTTCTAGTTGCGCCCGGCCGTGCCGTGCTCGGGCCAGACGATGTCGTTATCGACGGAATACAGGCGGCACGGTTCCTTGCTGGCGGCCTGACAGGCGGCCAGCGCCTTCTCATTGGTGTTTTCGCCCTCCTCCGCCCAGCCCCACGAACCGGTGGACGAAATGGCGAAGGCGCGCGGCGTCGCCTTGTTCAGGAATTCGCGGTACTGCTCGCGGCCGCGTTGCGGCACGAAGGGCACGGCATCGACATCATCCAACGCTGCATAACGGGTGGCGCGCTGGGCTGGCGGGTCCGCCACGGCATACACCTCGCGCGTCGGCATGCCGATTTCGGCCAGGAAGCGCTCCACTTCCGGCAGCCAGACCGTGGCGCCGTCGCGGTTGCCCAGCAAACCGTGGGCGTCTTTCTTGAACGGGCCATAGGCGACCAGCTCCGCCTTGCCGCCGGCGGCCGTGAACGCGCCGTGCATGCGCGCCGCCAGTTCGGGACCGAAGTAGCTGTCATTGGCGCCATACATCCACATGCTCGGCACCTTGTTGCGGCGGCCGTATTCGGTGAAGGCCTTGACCAGCGCACGCCGCCAGTCGCACAGGTCGCCGTGCACTTTCAAGCCACCCGCAAAATTCATCACGCCGCGCACGCCCGGCATCTCCTGCGTGGCCGCCGCCATGCTCGCCAGGCCGCCGAAGGATTGGCCGGCCAGCACAATGTGTTCGCTGTCGACCCAGGGCTGGGAGCGCGCATAGCGCACCACGTCCGCAATATCGCCCGCCTGTTCGTAGCCGTTGGCCGTCATATTGCAGCCGTACTCGACGAATTTGCCGGTGGAGTTGGCGAAGCCGGTCCGCATCGGAACCATCACTGCATAGCCGCGGCGCACGAAAGCCGTGGCCAGGTAAATGAAGCGGTCGCGTGCCTGCAGCTTGGGATTGCCCGGCGCCTTGCCATGGTTGACGATCAGCAGCGGGAACGGACCTTGGCCGGGCGGGCGGAAGACCGTGGTTTCCAGTTGCACATCCTGGGCGCGGCCGGCGGGGATCTTGATAATTTGCTCATTCAGGCGCGCATCGAGCGCAACTTCCCCGGCCTGCGCGATTGGCAGGCTGGCACAGGCCAGCAATAAGGCGGCAAGTGTGGCAGCGAAGGCTTTGATGATGCTCTCCGGAACGATGCGTTTGGGCAATGTCCCAGATTTTTATGCGCACGGCTCAGGAAAGCAATCCCAAAACGTTAAACGTAGCAATTAACTCAGCTTCAGTAGCATGGAACGCACGGATTCCAGCACTTCATCGGCCAATTCGGGGTCTGTTTTGTAGACATTGCGCGACACCGAGACCGCGCCCACCAGCGCGGCCATGATGGCCTGGGCCCGCTGCCGTCGGTTCTCCCCGGGCGGCAGCCGGCTGCCGATGTAGTCCACCATCTGCCGGAAGCCGCTCGTATAGTTGGCGCTGACGCCCGCATCCTGGCGCGCCACTTCGCTGGCGGCGGCGGCCAGCGGGCAGCCTTCCGCCAGGTTGTCGCGCTGCTCTGGCGCCAGGTAATAAGCGACCAGTTCGGGCAGCGTCAAGGGACGCTCGTTCAGTTTGCCAAAGGCCGAGCAGGTGCTGAAATGCATCGCTTCTGCCGCCAGCGCATCCTTGGACGGGAAATGGGCGTACAGGGCGCCATGGGTCAGGCCGGCGGCCTTGCTGATCTCGGCAACGCCCACGCCATCGATCCCTTTCTCGCGGAATAGCCGCGCCGCCGTTTCGACCAGCAACTGCCGGTTTTCGGCGGCTTTTTCCTTCGTGATCTTCATCGCAAGCCCTCCCGCTTCAATCATTGCGACCATCATCATACCATGTGTTGCTTGCCGTGCTTATTTTTTGGGCAGATCGTTTGTTTCCACATGGAATCGGTTAAACTGGCGCCATGACGATTTCCGCACTCCAAGCCGGGCTTTCCGGCCTCCAGTCCAACCAGCAAGCGCTGGCGGTGGAGGGGCACAACGTCGCCAACCTGTCGACCCAGAACTTCCAGCCGCAGCAAGCCAATTTCCAGGAAACGCCGGGCGGCACCAGCGTCACCATTTCCACTGCTGCGCGCGGCCTGGCCGCCGCCGACAATGCCGGTGCAGCACCGTCGGGCACCGACCCGGCCAGCGCCATCACCAACTCGCTGGTCTACAAAGCCAACTTCGACCTGTCGGCCAAGGTGGTGAAGGCTGCCGATGAGCGCATCGGCACACTGCTCGATATCCAGGCTTAACGCGCGCGCCTTACCGCGCTATGCTGTCATATGGACAGCGCGGCGGAGGCTAGCATGGACGACATCGAACTCCCCCTTCAGGATCGCAAGCAGGCCGCCGAACTGCTGGCCGAGAAGCTTGCATACCTGCGCGGCAGTAATCCCCTGATACTCGCCATTCCCCGCGGCGCCGTGCCAATGGGGCGCATCATCGCCGACCGGCTGCAGGGCGAGCTGGACGTTGTGCTGGTGCGGAAGATCCCTTCCGCCATCGATCCCGAGCTGGCCGTCGGCGCCGTCGACGAACATGGCAACCGCGAACTTGCGCCCTACTTCAACCGAACACGCACCAGCATGGAGTGGGTAGAGCTGCAAACCCACGAACAGGTGGAACTGATGCGGCGGCGCCGCGCTTCTTACGGCAGCCAGCGGCCGCCGGCCAATCCCGAAGGCCGCATCGTGGTGATCGTCGACGACGGCCTGGCGACAGGTTCCACCATGGCCGCGGCACTGCGCGCCACGCGCGCGCGCAAGCCCTATCAATTGCTGGCCGCCGTGCCGGTAGCAGCCCCGGACTCGCTGGAAATCATTGCGCCGCTGGCCGACGGCATCGTCTACCTCGCGGCGCCAATGAACTTCATGTCCGTCAGCCGGCATTACCGCAGCTTTCCCCAGGTATCGGAAGAGGAAGTGCTGGCACTGCTCAAGGGCCAGTAGTGCGTCTTTAAATCCGCGTGTATGCGAAACTCGGCCTGAGGAGGCAGCCTGCGCATGAGCGATCACGATCCCCGCAAACACGACCGCCGCGAGGGCGACCGCGGACAGCGGCGCCGGGCCGGCGATGCGCCGCGCTATCTCGATCCCGGTGAGACCATCTTCAGCCTGTGGGGGCGCGTCATCATGGCCCGCTACAAGCGCTGGGCGGCCGCGGCCACGCGGCATATCATCCAGCGCCCTTTGCACATTGGCGTCTCGGCCCGCATTTATCATCCCGAACCCGGCGCAACGGGGCTGCGCAGCAAGAACCTGCAATACCTGGAGGAGTCGGTGGCGCAGTGGGTGATGTCGCGCGACGTGCTGGTGTTCATGATCCCCACCGTGAATACATCGGGCCTGCTGCATCCTTCCAACATCCGCCTGCGCGATTACGCCAAGCACCTGGACGGCCTGGTGCTGCAGGGCGGCGCCGACGTTTCGCCGCAAAGCTATGCCGAGGCGCCCACCAAGCCCGAATGGAGCGGCGACCGGGCGCGCGACATGTACGAGCTGGAGCTGCTGCATGAATTTGTCGAAGCGGGCAAGCCGGTGCTGGGTATCTGCCGCGGATGCCAGCTGCTGAACGTCGCCTTTGGCGGCACGCTGTACCAGGATATCGCAACCGACGTGCCGGATGCGCATCCCCATGTCTCGGACGACTACGACCGGCACCGTCACGAAATCACCTTCCCTCCCGGCTCTTCACTACCGGCCATGGTGAAGGGCCCGCAGCGCGCGCTGGTGAATTCGATCCACCACCAGGCGGTGAAAACGCTGGGCAAAGACATGCAGGTGGAAGCGCTGTCCTATCCGGACAATATGATCGAGGCGATCCGCTACCAAAGGGCGCCCTTCGTCATGGGATTGCAGTGGCACCCCGAATTCCACCGCGCCGGCGGCGTCGAACTTCTCGACTGCACCGGCATCCTCGACAGCTTCCTCCGCGCCGCCCGCGAAACCCGCTTTTAACGCTTGCAGGGTTTGCCTTCGTATTGCTTTCCGATGACCTTGTATTCGCTGCCGTTCCAGCGTTCGATGGGGAAGCAGAAGCCGGGGCCGCCGATTTCGAGGTCGGGCCAACCGTCTTTGCCTTTGGTCTTTTGAACGATCAGGATGCCGACGCCGCGCGACATGACTTCCCAGCTGCCGTCAGCCTGTTTGCTGACCAGGGTGTAGCCCACACCGGTGTCGCCAAAACAGGCGGTGCTGCCTTCGGTGATGACCGCCTCGGGACGCCCGTCGCCATTGATGTCCTGGACTTGTTCGATCGCCCCGGGCACATAGCTGGCGCTAGCATCCTTGCATGCCTTCCACTGCTTGCCGTGTTGTTTGAATCCGGCCGCCTTGAATGCGGCGGCTTCGTCAGATGGCGACAAAGCATTGGTCCCGGCCAGCGCGGCCTGGCATAACACCAAGCTAATTATTGTGGCGACAACTTTCATGGCAAACTCCTTCCTGCTCCCGCCATTCTATACCTTGCGGCATGCTAGCTGGGCCAAAAAGGAAGTGCAGCACTCGGCGCCTACTGGCGCCAGTGGACTTGGAAGAGCGATGCAACAGCAATGGCCGCATGACGAGGGCATCGCCAGCGTTCGCAAAACAGGCCTGCTCGCTGCCACGCATCGCGGACGCCTCACGCGCACTAATGATGCCTTGACTGTGCGAGCCTGGCACTACATAAATCGGTCCATCGTCTTCGCCGCAATCGTCCAGGTGGACGCGCACGGCGATCATATGCTCCAGCAGCGCTAGCGGAGGCTGAACGTACCAGCCATCCTCCTTCAGCGACCAGCCACGCAGGCCTTCTCCATCGGTGCGCTCACGTACAGGAATGCTCAAGTCCTGGTGCACGGGCACCAGCCAATTGACGGACTCCGATTTTTCAAAGAGGGTGCACTGCACGGCGACATGGCCGGCGGGGAGAACGCCGGCCAGCGCATCGGCAACGAGGAGTTGCCTTGCCAAGCCTGCGCACCACGATTGAGCAAGTAGTGCGCGCGAGCCAGGACCGCTGATGGAAGGGAGCTGCCCGATTATCTGCGCGCACTGGGCGGCTGCGAGCAACCCAGGGATTTTTTCGAAACCATACTGCTGGAAAGAGCTCAAGGCTTGGCGTAGAAGACCAGGGAACTGCCGAAGGTCAGGGCTTCTTCGATGTGGGCGTGCAGGTCCTTGAAAGGCGCTTTTTCCAGCATGTCGGTCTGCAGGATACTGAAGGTGTCCATCGCCACGTTCTCGAAACCGAATTTGGCGCATTCGATAATCGCCGCGTCCCACAGGGCATCCGTCCCTTCCTGCAGCAGGAACAGCATGCACTTGTGCAGCGCATGCTCTTGCGGGTATGCGTATTCATACACCGCCTTCCCTTCGAAAATGCCTTCGAAGGTGTAAATCCCCAGGACACTGTTATCGCTCATGAGCTGTTTGAATTAAAGTTCGTGCCTGATTATACGATGGACGCGCCCGGTGACAATCAGTCAATAAAGGCCCTGAATTCCAGTCAATTCCCCCTGAAACGCGCAATCGCTGCATCGACGACACCTTCCACACTGCCCGATGCATCGAACTCCGCCCGCAGATAGTGGGCGTCGCTGCCCATGTGCGTCACCTGCATCAGGTGGTTCAATGCCGCGCTACCGCCGAGTGCTTCCGCATGCAAATCCATGCGGCGCAGCGTAGTGAGAATGTCTTCACGCAGGGACAGGCTCTCGTAAGTCTTCGGGTGCACGACCGTTCCATCCAGGCCAAAGCGACAAGCCTGGAAACGGTTGTAATTGTAGACCAGGTAGTCGTCTTCGGCGGGAGCTGCCTCCTTGCGCTCCAACAGGTAGGAGCACAAGGCCTGCAGATAGCAAGCCAGCGCCGCGGCCCGCTCCACCGTCAGCGGCGTATCGCAGACGCGCAATTCGATGGTGCCGTATTCGGGTTTCGGCCGGATGTCCCAGTAAAAGTCCTTCATCGACTTGATCACGCCCGTGTGCTCCATCTTGGAGAAGAAGCTGTGCTCGAACTCGTCCCACTTGAGGATGAAGGGCGCACGGCCACTCATGGGGAAAGCAAATACGCTGTTCAGGCGGGCCGAGTTGAACAGGGTGTCATTCCCCTGCACGTAAGGCGAGGATGCGGACAAGGCGATGAAATGGGGCACATAGCGGCTCAACGAATGCAGCAGGTACAGCGCATCGTCGCCGCTGCTGCAGCCGATATGCACGTGCTGCCCGAAAATCGTGAATTGCTTGGCCAGATAGCCGTACAGCGCGGACACTTCCTTGAAGCGCGGCTTGGAGAAGATCTTGCGCTCCGACCAGCGCTGGAACGGGTGGGTACCGCCGCCGCAGATGCCGATGTTCAGCGTATCGGCCGCCCGCACCAGCGTGTCGCGCGTTTCGCGCAACTGGGCCAGCAGTTCGCTGTGGTTGGTGTGCACGTCGCTGTTAATCTCGATCATGCTCTCGGTGATCTCCGGCGTCACGTGGCCGGGGAATGGCTTGCGCGCCAGGAGATGCAGCAAGTCCGGGCTTGAAGCGGTCAGGTCGAAGTCCGACAGGCTGACCAGCTGCAGCTCCAGCTCCACGCCCATCGTCAACGGTTGCGACGATTTGAATTCTTCCAACGGCATATCAGCCCTCCTCTTTTGCCGTTTCGCGCGCCATGATCAGCGCGCGCTGGGTGATGATCGGCCCAAGCACTTCCATGAACAAGGTCATGGCGGCCAGCGCAGCCAGTTCATCGACCAGCACAATACCCATATAACGCGTCTGCTCCAGCAGCAGGATCGCAAACACCGACATAGGCGACAGCGCGATCCCGATCAACGCTCCCTTGCGCCAGGCAATGCCCGCTACGTGCGCGAACACCGCCACCGCAATGGTCTTGGTGGCGAAACGCACCAGCACCAGCAGAATGCCAAGCGATGCGCCGAACACCACCCGTTGCCAGTCGAGCGTGGACACCGCAAACACGAACAGCAGCACCGTCAGCAATTCGCCGATCGCGCCAAAGTTGCGCTGCGTGCGCGTGAAAGTCACGCGGCGGTGGCGCGCCGTCAGGCCGAAGGTCAACGCCGCCAGCACCGGCGACAGGTCCGCCGCCTGCGTGATCGACACCAGCAGCACCACCACCATGGCAAAGGCCACGGTGCCGTCGCGCGACAGGGTGCCCAGGCTGCGCAGCAGCGCAGGCACGAGCATGCCGGCCACGGCGCCCAGCACAGCGGACGCAAGCAATTCGATCACGCTGCGCGAGACGGCCTGCGTCAGGCTGCCGGAAGTCTGGAAGACCCAGAAGCCGACCACCACCTTGAACACGAACAGCGCGAGCACGCAATTGATTGCGACCAGGTGCAGCAGGCGCTCGGTCACCTGGCCCGAACTGCGCTCTTCATTGATCACGCGCAGCACCCCGGCCGGCGATGAAGACATCGCCAGCGAAGCAAGCAGCAAAGCCGTCAACGGCGGCATGCCCTGCCAGCTGGCGATCCAATATACAGCGCCGAATGTGAGCGCAGATTCCGCGAGCCCACTGACTGCAATCCACGGATTCACGCGCAGCCAGCGCAGGTTGATGCGGTAACCGAATTCGAAAAGGATCAGGCCGAAAGCGATATTGGCAAGCAGGGTTACCTGGCTGCTGCCGTCAGGCACGAGAAGATCGGGCATAGCCTGCGCCAGCAGGAAGCCCACCAGGCCGTACACACTGATGCGCGGCAGATTGGTCCAACGGTGAACGAACTCGCCCGCAAGCCATGCAAGCAGCATGGCGCAAGGCCACGCGAGTTCGTCAGAGATGACTAACAAATCGGTCATAGACTTACCTCCGACCCCCACTATATTGCATTTGTGAAAAACGCGTCGCACTCATCTCCGCTACAATGCCATGCATGGACATGATCAGCGAACACGTTTGCCATGGCGGGATGCAGCGCTTCTACCGCCATGAGTCGGAGGCGATTGGCTTGCCAATGCGCTTCGCCATCTTCATTCCGCCACAGGCAGCGCAAGGGCCGCTGCCTGCACTGCTCTACCTCGCAGGCCTCACCTGCACCGAAGAGACTTTCGCGATCAAGGCCGGCGCGCAGCAGCACGCGGCCCGTGAAGGCTTGATCCTCATCGCACCCGATACGAGCCCGCGCGGTGCCGGCATAGAAGGCGAAACAGAGAGCTGGGATTTCGGCGAAGGCGCGGGCTTCTACCTCGACGCCACGCAAGCACCATGGTCGCAGCACTACCGCATGGAGAGCTATATCCACGAACTGCGCAAGCTGGTGATCGATGAATTGCCGGTCGACCCGAAGCGCATTGGTATCTTCGGCCATTCGATGGGCGGGCATGGCGCACTGACACTGGCCCTGCGCCGGCCGGACCTGTTCCGCAGCGTGTCGGCCTTCGCGCCGATTGCGGCGCCGGTGCGCTGCCCCTGGGGACAGAAGGCCTTCAGCGGCTATCTCGGGCCGGACCAGGAATCCTGGCTGCAGCACGACGCCAGCGCCTTGATGTCCGTGCAGGACGAAGCGCCTTTCCCCAACGGCATCCTGATCGACCAGGGCCTGGCCGACAAGTTCCTTGAGGAGCAGTTATTTCCGGGAGTGTTCGAGGATGCGTGCCGCGCCGCCGGACAGCCTTTGGAGCTGCGCCGGCATGCGGGCTACGATCATGGCTACTACTTTATTTCGAGCTTCATCGGCGACCATGTGAAGTTCCACAGCCGCCAACTCAAGGAAGTCATTTAGTCAGGACGCGGCGGATGGTTTCCGCCAGTTCTTCCGCCACGAACTTGGCCACATAGGCATCGGCGCCGACGCCTTTCACGTGGTCCTCGTTGGTCTTGCCCGACAGCGAAGAGTGGATCACCACCGGGATCTTGGAGAAGCGCGCATCCTGCTTCACCAGGCGGGTCAGCGTGAAGCCGTCCATCTCCGGCATTTCCAGGTCGGTCAGCACCAGGGCCACGCGGTCTTCCACCGGAATGCCCTCGGCCTTGCAGCCTTCGGCAATGTGGTTCAGCTTGTCCCAGGCTTCCTTACCGGTCT
Organism: Pseudoduganella sp.; assembly: GCA_039593355.1. Taxonomy (GTDB): domain Bacteria; phylum Pseudomonadota; class Gammaproteobacteria; order Burkholderiales; family Burkholderiaceae_D; genus Rugamonas. Next base: position 32,249 of record JBCNPK010000011.1, on the reverse strand, counting down.
TCATCATCACGAAAGGCGCATGCATCGCTTCCAGGCCGCGCTCGATCAGGTTGCGCGCTACGACGGAGTCGTCGGCGGCGAGGATGAAGGTGCCCGGTTTCAGCGGCAGGCGGCCGATGGTGTTTTCGTCGATGTCCTTGCCGTCGCTCGGGGTCAGGTTGCGCAGGATGGTTTCCACGTCCAGCACCTGGGCCAGGCGGGTGTTCTGCACGTCGCCGTCGACGCGGGCGATCGAGGTCACCATGCCGCCGCCGTGGCTGCCCTCGGCGCTCAGCACCTGGCTCCAGTCCAGGCGCACGATTTCGTCGACCGACTCCACGGCAAAGGCCTGGGTGGTGCGGGCAAATTCGGTCACCAGCATGATGTTCAGGCCAGTCTTCGGCTTGACGCCGACGATGCCCGGCAAGTCCATCACGGGAATGATCTGGCCGCGCAGGTTGACCACGCCCAGCATGTGCGGCTCCGAGCCCGCGACCGCAGTCACGGTCGGCATCGCAACGATCTCGCGAATCTTGAAGACGTTGATGCCATAGAGCTCGGAGTTGCCGCTGGTGCTGTCAACGCCGAGGCGGAACAGCAGCAACTCGAACTTGTTGGAGTTTGTGAGGTTACTACGCTCGTCAACTTCTTGTTGAACGGAATTCATCGCGGTCGCTCCAATGTTCTTGAATAGGCATTCCATTTGGTATGGAATGTTTCGGCAGTATACCGGCCTTTATAAACCATCCGGATGCGATGAGGGGCAGAAACAACAAAAAAAGGACGCACGATGGCGTCCTTTCAAGAATTCTGGAGCGGGAAAAGAGTCTCGAACTCTCGACCTCAACCTTGGCAAGGTTGCGCTCTACCAACTGAGCTATTCCCGCAGAAGGCGTTATTATGACAGCCACTTTTATGAGTGACAAGTTCTTTTTCGAATTGCATCCCCCTATAATGCCCGCATGGATTCTATCGAGATAGTATTGGCAATGCTGCTGGCCGTGATCGCCAGCGCTTATTTGAAGCGGATGCTGTCCGCAGGCATTCCCCTCCCCCTGGTCCAGATCGGCCTGGGTGCCGGCATTGCAGTCTGGTCCGGCCATGGCGTCCAGCTCGACCCGGAATTGTTCTTCCTGCTGTTCATCCCGCCGCTGCTCTTCCTCGATGGCTGGCGCATTCCGAATACGGGCCTGTTCCGCGACCGCGTGGTGATCCTCGAGCTGGCACTGGGCCTGGTGATCTTCACCGTGCTGGGCGCGGGCTACCTGATTCACTGGATGATTCCCGCCATGCCGCTGCCGGTGGCCTTTGCGCTGGCGGCCATCCTGTCGCCGACCGATCCGATTGCAGTCGGCTCGATCGCTTCGCGTGCACCGATTCCCAAGCGCCTGATGCACATCCTGGAGGGCGAAGCCCTGCTGAACGACGCGAGCGGCCTGGTGTGCTTCCGCTTCGCCGTCGCGGCCGCCCTGACCGGCACCTTCTCACTCACCAGTGCCTCGCTGACCTTTGTCTGGCTGGCCGCCGCCGGCATCGCCACCGGCGTCGGCGTCACGACTGCCGTCGCCTGGCTGCAAGGCCGGCTGACGTCGCGCTACGGCGAGCCCTCCGGCTCCCCGATCCTGGTCAGCCTGCTGATCCCTTTCGGCGCTTACCTGGTGGCGGAGCGCCTGCATGCGTCGGGCATCCTGGCCGCCGTGTCGGCCGGCATCACCATGAGCTATGTGGAACTGGGCGGCCAGGCGCTGGCCGCCACCCGCATCCAGCGCACCGCGGTCTGGGACACGGTGCAGTTCACCCTGAACGGCGTGATGTTCGTGCTGCTTGGCGAACAGTTGCCCGACATTCTGCGCGGCGCCAGCGAATCGCTTGAGCAAAGCGGCCACATCAATTCGTGGTGGCTGGTGCTGTACGCCTTTGCCATCAGTTTCGGCCTGATCGCCCTGCGCTTTGTGTGGGTGTGGGCCACGCTGCGCATCACGCTTTACCGCCGCAGCCGCCGCGCCGGCGCCGGCAACGGCGGCCGGCCCCACTGGCGCCTGCTGCTGGCCACGGCGCTGGCGGGAGCGCGCGGCGCGATCACGCTGGCGGGCGTGCTGACCCTGCCATTGGTGCTGCCAAGCGGCGAGCCGTTCCCGGCGCGCGACCTGACCATCCTGCTGGCCAGTTCGGTGATCCTGATTTCCCTGCTGGCGGCCAGCATCGGCTTGCCGCGCCTGCTGGGCGGCATGACCTTCCCCGAAGAACCGGCCGAGCGCCAACAGGAAGACATGGCGCGGCGCCAGGCCGCTTCGGCGGCGATTGCCGCCATTGAGCGCGCCGAACTGGCCCTGGCCGATGCCCACCATCCGGACGTGCTGCCACAGGCTGCGGCGCGCGTCATTGCGCTCTACGAGTACCGCCTCAACCTTGCCTGGTCGGCGGAAGACCAGAACAAGGAGCATTTCCGCAAGCTGGACCGCGCCGAGCGCGAATTGCGGCTGGCGGCCATGGAAGCTGAGCGCCAGGCCATCTTCAACCTGGCGCGCCATCACCACATCTCCGACGAAACGGCACGCAAGCTGGTGCGCGAGATTGACCTGGTCGAAGCACGCCACCAGAAGCAGGCCAAATGAACCGCCGCGCCACAGTTTCGCTGGCCATCGCATGGCTGCTGTTCTGGGCCATGATGGTGGCGACCGCCGTGCAGGATTACCTGCGCCACGAGGTAGGCCACGGCGGCCTGTGGCAGCCCATCCTGTGGGAGTCTTCCTCGATGGCCGTGGCCTCGCTGCTGCTGGCCATGCAGCGCCTCGGCACGCGCAGTTACGATGGACTGCTCTCCACCCCGGCGCGCTGGTTCGCACGGCAGGCCGTGTGGCTTCCGGTGTGGTGGCTCCTGTTCACCCCGCTGGCCTTCGGCATCCGCCATGCGGTGTATACCTGGCTTGGCGCCGAGTACCGGCATGAGCCCTGGGGCGAGACTTTCCTGTATGAGAACATCAAGATTTCGATCTTCGTGGTGATCTTCACGCTGATCACGTTTGGCGTGCTGTCCTTCCGCGCGGCGGAACAAGCCAACGCGCAGTTGCGCACGGCCCAGCTGCACCAGCTCACGCAGCAGATGCAGCCGCACTTCCTGTTCAACGCCCTGAACACGATCTCTTCGCTGATGCACAGCGACGTCGAGCGGGCCGATGCCACGCTGGTTCAACTGGCAGACGTGCTGCGCGCGACGCTCGACGTCAGCGGCCAGCAGCAGGCGCCCTTGGCGACCGAGCTGCGCCTGCTGCGCGGCTATGCGCGGCTGATGGAGGAGCGCTTTGTCGACCGGGTGCAGATCAGCTGGGACATCGATGCCGCATGCGGTGAATGCCTGGTGCCGGTGATGAGCATGCAGCCCTTGCTGGAGAACGTGTTCAAGCACACTGTGGAGCGGCGGCGCGGCGTGACACATATCGCCATCAGCGCCAGTCGTGATGGCGGTGTGCTGCTGCTGTCGGTCTCTGATGATGCCGGCCGGCTACCTGCAGTGGCGGCAGCCCCGTCGGGCGGCGGCATTGGCGTGCGCAATTTGCGCGAGCGGCTGCAGGCCCTGTATGGCGACCAGGCCAGCTTGGCCCTGGTGCAGCTGGAACCGGCCGGCGTACGCGCTGAAATGAGGCTGCCATGCGGATCCTGATCGTCGACGACGAGCGCCCTGCGCGCGACAAGCTGCGCCGCATGCTGGTGCAGGAGCAAGGCGTGACCGCCATCGAGGAAGCGCGCGATGGCGTGGAAGCGCTTGAAAAAGTCGCCAGCTTCGCGCCGGACGCCATTTTCCTCGACGTGCAGATGCCCGAAGTTAGCGGACTGGAGGTCGCAGCCTCGCTGCCCCAGCCCGCGCCGCTGGTGGTCTTCGCCACCGCCTTCGACGAATACGCGGTACCGGCCTTCGACGCCAACGCCATCGACTACCTGCTCAAGCCCTTCGATGCCGCCCGCCTGCAGCGCGCCATGCAGCGCCTGCGCGAACGCCTGGCGACCCGCTCCACCGCACGACCGCCCGGCCTGCCTGGCGCCCCGCTCCAGCAATTGCTTGTGACCGAGCGCGGCGCCACGCGCGTCGTACCGGTCGCCGAGATTCAGTGGCTCGAGACCGCCGACAATTATGTGGTCCTGCATACCTCGCAAGGCGCGCCGCTGCTGCGGCAAACCCTGACCGACTTGCTGGACAGCCTGGGAGGCGACTTCATGCGCTGCCACCGCCGCGCCGCTGTGCGGCTGTCCCTGGTCACCCAGGTCGACCAGCAGGGCCAGCTGGTATTGCGCAACGGCGACGTCGTGCCTTTGGGCCGCAATCACAAGGCTGAACTTCTCGCCGCACTGGCGGCCTCCGCCTAACCAGCGCCGGCAGCACAGGCGGGTCAGACCCTTGGGTCTGACCCAGATTTGCCGGGTTTGGCGAACGCGGGTTAAACCCGGTAAACCTGGGTCTGACCCAAGGGTCAGACCCGCCTGCTCACTGCCGTTCGCCCCAGCAAAATGCAGTTCGCCACCTAATGCTCGCCCGGCAGGCATGACGCCCCTAAGCTGGCGTCATGTCCAACCCTGCTTGCCAAACCATCATGCAAAACAAACGCCTGTACTTCCTCGATTGGCTGCGCATCGGCGCATTCTTCCTGCTGGTGCTGTACCACACCGGCATGTACTACGTGACCTGGGATTGGCATGTCAAAACACCGCACCCCAGCGACGCCATTGAGCCTTTCATGATGCTCTCCTCTCCCTGGCGCATGTCCCTGCTATTCCTGATCGGCGGTGCGGCAGCAGCTTTCCTACTGGAAAAACTCGGCGGCACGGGACTGGCGAAGGAGCGCAGCAAGCGCCTGCTGGTTCCGCTGATCTTCGGCATGTTCTTTATTGTCCCACCGCAATCCTACTTTGAGGTGGTGTCGGACGTCGCCTACCAGGGCAGCTATTTCGAATTCATGCAGCTTTACGTGCGGGCCTATCACGGCTTCTGCGACCACAATGGCTGCCTCGACCTGCCGACCTGGAACCACCTGTGGTTCCTGCCCTACCTGTGGGTCTACACCCTGATCCTGGCCGCCATCGGTTCCCGCCGCATGCAAGCCGCCGGCGCCTGGCTGCTGGGCCAATTGCACGGCTGGAAGCTGTTCGCGCTGCCGCTTGCCGTTCTGGCGCTGGGCCGCATCTTGCTGCTGTCGCACTGGCCGCACACGCACAATCTTGTTGCCGACTGGCATAACCATGCGATGAGCCTGCCGGTCTTCCTGCTGGGTGCGGCGATGGCGCGCCAAGGGCTGTTCTGGCAACGCCTGGACGATGCACGTTTTGCTGCCCTTGGCTTCTTCCTTGCTAGCTGGGCCGCCATTGTCTGTTTCGGTTCGCTGAACGAGGCATTCCAGATCACCTGGCTGCCGGTGGCGCGCACCATCTATGCCCTGTGCCAGTGGAGCGGCATCGTTGCAGTGTGCGGCTTCGGCCATCGCCACCTGAATTTCGACAGCGCCAAGCGCCGTTACCTGACCCAGGCCGTGTTCCCGGTCTACATCCTGCACCAGACGCTGATCGTCTGCCTGGCGATGGCGCTGCGTGCGGCCGGACTGCCGCCCGTGACGGAAGGCCTGCTGATCGTGGTCCTGACCCTGGCAATCAGCTTTGGCGTGTTCGAAGTGGTGCGCCGCGTGCCGCTGCTGCAGCCGCTGTTTGGCGTCGGGAAAGCGGCGGACAGCAAGCCCGCCGCACAGGAAGAGTTAGTTCAAAACCTTGCGTGACCGCTTGGCACGGTACATCTCGGCATCGGCAATGGCGAGGGCTTCCTCCAGGTCGATGCCGGGCTTGCGCATGGCCATGCCCAGCGAGGCGCCCACGTCGTAGCCGGCCAGGGTTTCCTGTACACGCAGCAGCATGGCCTGGGCGTCAAAGTAATCGCATTCCACCATCAGCATGGCGAACTCGTCGCCGCCCATGCGCGCCACGACGTCGGAGCCGCGCGTGACTTCCTTCAGGGCCTTGCTGCAGCGGATCAGCAGGGCGTCACCGGAAGCATAGCCTTGGGTATCGTTGTAAAACTTGAGGTCGTCCAGGTCGAGCGACACCACGCAGGCGGGGTGGCCATAACGCCGGCAGCGTTCTTCTTCGCGCATGACCAGCATGTCCCAGCCGCGGCGGTTATACAGGCCTGTCAGTTCGTCGCGTGTGATGTCGACGTCGCCGCGCTCCGCCTTGCGCTGTGCTTCAATGCCCGACAATTCGGCTTCCAGCAAGCCGCCCAGCAGCTCGCCCATCAGGACCACCATGTCCTTGTCTTCGCGGATGCGTTCTGGCTGCGGCTCGGGATCGATCGCGCACAGGGTGCCGAACAGCGAACCGTCGGCGCGCCGCAAAGGTACGCCGACGTAGGCGCCAATGGCAATCTGGTGCGTAATCGGGGCCTGGGCATAGGCGGGTTCCTTCGTCACATCCGGCGCGATATGCGGCCCCTGCCCTTCAACCATGCGCGAACACAAGGTCTCGGCCCAATCATAGGCCTGGCCAGGGCGGACGCCGTAACCATGATCTTCGGCAAACAGGACCACCCAGTCCTTGCCGTCATTACGGGTGACCATCCACAGCTTGAAACCCAGGCGCTGCCGAAGGAATTGCATCGTGGCCTTGGAAGCGGCCGCAAAATCGTTCATCATTGCTTGCCTCATCAATAGCGAGTACTGGCTAGAATCGAACTCCCATTATGCACCGGTCGGAGTAGACTTTACAGCCTTTAATACCTGGAGCGCGACAGATGCCACGCCTGACTGCCAAGGACTATGCCCCCGAAGTACTGGAACTGTTCGACAAATACGTGCACGGCCAGCTGAGCCGCCGCGATTTCATCGCCCGCGCCACGCGCTTTGCGGTGGCAGGCGCTACAGGCGCCAGCCTGCTGGCCACCCTGGCGCCGAGCTTTGCCGCGCCGCTGGTGGCGCCGGACGACAAGCGTCTGAAGGCCGCTTACGTCGAGTACCCGTCGCCAAACGGCTATGGCACCCTGCGCGGCTACCTGGTGCAGCCAGCGGCCGCTCAAGGCAAGCTGCCGGCCGTGCTGGTGGTCCATGAAAACCGCGGCCTGAACCCGCATATCGAGGACATTGCCCGCCGCCTCGCACTGGACGGCTTCCTGGCCCTTGCGCCGGACGCTCTGTTCCCGCTGGGCGGCTATCCTGGCGACGAGGACAAGGCGCGCGAACTGTTCTCCAAGCTGGACCAAGCCAAGACCCGCGCGGATTTCCTCGCCGCCGAACACATCCTGAAGTCGCACCCGGCCGGCAACGGCAAGGTCGGCGTGGTGGGATTCTGTTACGGCGGCGGCATCGCCAACTACCTTGCCACCATGGTGCCCGACCTCGCCGCCGCCGTGCCTTTCTATGGGCAGCAGCCGCCGGCCGGCGATGCGGCGAAGATCAAGGCGCCGCTGCTGATCCACGATGCCGGCAACGATGCGCGGGTGCTGGCAGGCTGGCCGGCCTACGAGGCGGCCCTGAAAGCGGCCCGCGTCCGCTACGAACATCACATCTACCCCGGCGTCGAGCACGGCTTCAATAACGACACCACCCCGCGTTACGACGAAGCGGCCGCCAGGCTGGCCTGGCAACGCACTGTCGACTTCCTGCGGCAGCAGCTCGCTACTTCGTCAACGTAAAGGTATGCACGGCCGGGCCAGGCAGCAAAGGCATGGCTTTACCGGCCACCCAGTCGGCATGGCCGGCCAGGAAGAAGGGCGACAGTGGATGACCGCTCTGCCCGCCGGGCATATTGAACAAGCCTTGCTCCTCATGCCCCGGCGACACGGTCATGCGCTCGGACTGGCCGAAAGCCGGTCCGGCCACGCGCGGCATATTGCTATCGCCCGGCAACTGGTCGGGCGGCACGCTCAGCCACTTCTTCAGCATCGGCACCGCGCCCGCAATCGGATGGGCAATAGTGGCCGTGTTGCGCACGCCCCAGGTGGCCTGGGCCAACGGCCTGCCATCCCTGCTGAGGTGCTCGATGGTGCGGTCCAGCGCCGCCAGCTGCAACGCGTTCCAGCTGGCATAGCCCTGTGGCAGCCAGCCGGCAGGACGTTCGTCCAGCAGGCGCCCCAGCACCACCGGCCAGCGCCTTGAAGCGGCGCCCATATTGGCATCCTTGTTCAATTTCGCTAATTCGATATTGGCACCACCGTAAAGCAATTCATACAGCGACCACATGAAGGCGCGGCTGGCCCGGTAGGCCACGGAATCCACGCCGGCGTGACCGTTCCAGCTGGTCTTCAACAGGCGCGCCAACTCCGCGCGCTGCGGCTTGCCCTTCAGCGCTTCATCATCCAGCACGGCCAGGGCGCGTTCGCGCCATTGGGCCATGAACAGCGCGCGATCGTCCAGCGCGACGCCATACACGCCCAATTCGTCGGTCTTGTCGCCCAGTGCCGCCAAGGCGTCGCGGGCTTGGGTGGCGCGCGCGCCAAGGTCGAAGCCGCCGTCGCCCAGTTTGAGCGCATCGGGGCCAAGCAGCTGGCGGTTGTTGGCCGTCACCAGTTGCCCGCCGGCCGGATTGCGCAGCGCTGGGTAGGCAGCGGCCGGCAGCAAGCCCTGCCAGCCGCGCGTGCTGCCGTTGGCCGACAGCGGATAGCTGGAATCGACCGGTGTCGCTGGCCGCTGCGGCAAAGGCCCGACGATGGTCCAGCCGATATTACCGCTGCTGTCACCCACCACCAGGTTCTGCGCCGGCATGCCGACCCTGGACGCCAGCGCCAGGGCTTGGTCCACGCTCTCCATTTCTTCCATATGGAGCAAGGCGAGATTGACCGCCTTCACATCGTGCGCCACCCAGTGCACGGCATAATCGCGGCTGCCGGCACGCATGACCGGCCCCAGCGAGGTGTCGCGCACCTTCAGGCGGACCGGGGCAGCGCCCTTGACCAGGATGGTCTCTTCATGTTCGATCGGGGTTTCCCAGCCGCCCGGCAGCTTGAGCTGGCCTGGCCGGTCCTTGGCGGTGGCCACTTCCACCAAGTCGATATAGTCGCCATAGCTGTTGGTGAAGCCCCAGGCCACGTGCCCGTTGCTGCCCGCCGCCACCGCCGGTACGCCCGGGATGCTGACGCCGACCACGCGGCGCGTGCTGCCGTGCGGGCCTGGCACGTGCAGCAGCAAGCGGTACCAGGTGCCCGGCAGCTTGATGTTCAGGTGCATATCGTCGGATACGATGGCGGCGCCGCTGCGGCTGCGTTTTCCGGACACCGCCCAGTTGTTACTGCCAACGCCGTCGACGAATGCTGCCGCCGCCAGAGTGGCCGGTTCAGGCGCGATGCCCTTGCCCCACCAGTCCGGCGCGCGCACTGGGATCGGCGTGTCTGGCGCCGGCGGGCTCGCGCCATCCAGCGGCGAATCCCACTGGGTTGTTTCGGGCAGCAGGAAAGCCAGCTGCGCCTGGCTCGCGTGTTCCTTCAGCCAGCCGCGCGCCAGTTCGCGTCCGATACCCGTCACTTGCAGGTCAATATACATAGCCCAGCCCACCAGGAAGGAATCCTCCAGCGACCAGGCACGCGGCGCCATGCCCACCAGGCCATATTCGAACGGACGGGTGCCCAGCGCATTCAGGCCATCGTTGACGCCGGCGGTATAACGTTCCAGCAGCCGCCGGTCGGCCGCCGGCATGGCCTGGACCGCCTGTGCGGCACGTGCGCGGAAGCGGTGCAGGCGGTTGATGCGGTCGGTTTCGAGCGCCTTCTCGCCGAACAGCTCGGACAGTTCGCCGGCCGGCATGCGGCGCAGCAGGTCCATCTGGAAGAAGCGGTCTTGCGCATGCACATAGCCGGTCGCATACGCCACGTCGTCGCGGCTGCTGCCGGTAATGGACGGAACGCCATGCGCATCGCGCGCCACGGTCACCGCGCCGGCCAGGCCGCTGACGCTGCGCCGTCCATCGATCTCGGCCAAGCTGCCGCGCAGGAAAAACCACAGCCCCAACACCGCCACCAGCAACAGCGCCAGCAAAACTAGCGCAAGACGTTTCAGCCATCGCTTCGCCATCGGCAACCTCATTCTTTTTTTGTTGAGTTAATCTTGCCAGAAATCCAAAAATTGGGGGCGCAAAAAAGTGTAAGCGTGCTAGAGTATTTCCACCATGATTCCCGCCCCGACCCCATCGAACGAAGCCGAGCGCCTTGCAGCCCTGTATGCGCTGCTGCTGCTCGATACGCCGCCCGAACAGCGTTTCGACAGGATCGTCGAATTCGCCGCCGAGGAATTTGAAGTTCCCATTGCGCTGATTTCGCTGCTCGACACAGACCGCCAATGGTTCAAGGCCGCAGTCGGGCTGGGCGAAACTTGCCAGACCGGCCGCGACATTTCGTTTTGCGGTCACGCCATCATGCGCACGGAAATCATGGTGGTGGAGGACGCTTTGCTTGACGAACGCTTCCACGACAATCCGCTGGTGACGGGAGCGCCGCACATCCGCTTTTACGCCGGAGCGCCCTTGATCCTGTCCAACGGCCTGGCGCTGGGCACCTTGTGCATCATCGATACCAAGCCGCGCCAGCTCGATGCCATGGCCCGGGCCATCCTCGCCACCTTGCGCAGCCTGGTCATCCGCGAGCTGGAGGCCGGCCATGGTTGAACTTAAACAAATGCTGCTCGTGGAGCCCGAGAATGTGCTGCGCCGTACCGTTGCCCTGACCGCGCGTTCGATGGGCCTTGCCGATGTGCAGGAAGCGGCCAGCACGCCGCTGGCGCGCCAGCTGCTTGGCCAGCGCGCCTTCCACGGCGCCCTGATCTCCATCGACGCCGGCGAGTCCTTCGACTTCTCGCTCCTGGACCTGGTGCGCCAGGGTCACAGCGCCAGCCGCCCGCGCATCCCGATCGCCGTACTGGCATCGCGTTGCGACGGCATGCTGCTGGCCGCGCTGCGCGAACGCAGCATCACCCGCATCATCCTGAAACCCTTCCGCGCGCGCACCCTGCTCGACGCCTTCGCCGTCCTGGCTGGCGGCTAATCAAGTGCCGGTGGTGGCTTGGCCATCGCCGCCATGCATCAGTTCGTGGTAGCGGAAGGCAGCGCGGATATTGTCGCGCAGCGCCTGGTCGTCCCAGGGCTTGGTGTAGAAGCGGTAGATTTCGCCGCGGTTGATGGCGTTCAGCACCGACTCCAGCTCCGCGTAGCCGGACAGGATGATGCGCACCGTGCCCGGGTACAGCTTGCGCACCCGGCTCAGGAACTCGGTGCCGCTCATGTCCGGCATGCGCTGGTCGCTCACCACCACTTGCACCTCGTGGGTGGCCAGCAAGGAGAACGCTTCCTGCGCATTGTGCGCCGTCAGGATCCGGTAGCCGTCGCGGCGCAGCAGGCGCGTCAGCGACGACAGCACATTCGGTTCGTCGTCCAGCAGCAGCAAGGTGCCCTTGCGTTCCTCATTGGGACGCAAGGCGGGCTGGCGCGATTGCTCCTGCTGCAGCAAGGCGGCAAAGGCTTCCGGCAAGATCGGTTTGCTGAGGTGGAAGCCTTGCGCTTCGTCGCAGTTATAGCGCTGCAGGTAGGCCAGCTGTCCCTCCGATTCGACGCCCTCGGCGATGATGCGGAAGTCCAGGCTGTGGCCGAGCGAAATGACGGAGCGCACGATCGCCGCCACCGTCGGGTCGCCCAGCATGTCGCGCACGAAGGACTGGTCGATCTTCAGGTAGTCGATGGGGAACAGCTTGAGGTAGGCCAGGCTGGAATAGCCTGTGCCGAAATCGTCAATCGACAGGCCGACCCCGACCTTCTTCAGGCGCTGCACGGTGGCCACCGCCTCGTCGGCGTTCTCCATCATCATGCTTTCGGTCAGTTCCAGCTCCAGGTACTGGGCTTGCAGGCCTGTGCTGCGCAAGGCCTCCACCACTTCGTCGGCCAGGCCCCGGTCGCGGAACTGGCGCGCCGAAACGTTGACCGCCACCCGCAGCGGCTTCAGCCCGGCGTCCTGCCAGGCCTTGTTTTGCGCACAGGCGGTGCGTATCACCCAGCGCCCCAGCGCCACGATCAGGCCCGTTTCTTCCGCCACCCCGATGAAGCGGCCCGGCGGGACCAGGCCCATGCTCGGATGCTGCCAGCGCAGCAGTGCTTCGACACCGGAAATTTCACCGGTAGCCACATTCATCTTGGGCTGGTAGACCAGGAACATTTCACCGCGCGCCAGCGCGCCGCGCAATTCGTTTTCGATGGCGGCACGCTCCACGATGCGCGCATGCATCGCCGGTTCATAGAACTGCACCTGGTTGCGGCCGCTTTCCTTGGCACGGTACATGGCGATATCGGCATAGCGCATCAGGAGCTGCGGATCGCCCGCATCGGCCGGATACAGGGAAACGCCCATGCTGCAGGTGACCGCATGCTCCTGCCCTGCCAGCTGCACGGGAGCCGAGATACTGTCCAGGATCTTGCGCAGCACCGCTTGCGATGGCATCGCCTCGTGCCCGTCGAGCAGCACCAGGACGAATTCGTCCCCGCCCATGCGCGCCACGGTGTCGGTGTCGCGCACGCAGCCCTGCAGCCGTTTGGCGACGGTGCGCAGCAAATCGTCGCCGGCCTCGTGCCCCAGATTGTCGTTGACCAGCTTGAAATTATCCAGGTCGATGAACGCCACCCACACCGTGTGGCCGTAACGCTGGGCGTAGCTGATCGCTTGCGCCAGCCGGTCGCTGCACAGGTTGCGGTTCGGCAGGCCAGTCAGCGCGTCGTGGCTGGCCTGGTGTTCGAGTTGCGCCTGGTAGTCCATGGTGGACGTCATGTCGGTCAGCACGCAGACGCGGTGGGTGTGCTGTCCCTGCATGCCGCCCACCGGCGCCACGTGCAACTGCGCCCAATAGGCGCGCCCGTCCTTACGGCGCCCGCGCAGCATCAGCTGCACGTCGCTTTGCCCATGCACCGCTTCATGCAGCGCGGTGCGGGCTGCCACATCGTCATCGTCGGCCAGGATCTGTTCCAGGCTGCGGCCGGCCAGCTCGCCGGCCGTGTGGCCGGTCAGTTCGGCCAGCGCGCGGTTGGCGTAATCAATGGTGTCGCTGCCGTCGTGGATGGCGGTGATGGCGATCGCGTTCACGCTCGATTCCAGTGCGCGGTTATGCAATTGCAGCATCAGTTCGACCTGCTTGCGTTCGGACACGTCCTCGATGGTGCCAAGCAGGCCGATGGTCTTGCCGGCCTGGTCGTGCAGTGGCAGCTTGTTGATCAGGAACCAGTGCACGCTGCCGTCGGCAAACAGCAGGTTGTCTTCGCGGTTAAGCTGCGGCACGCCGCTGCGCAGGATTTGCGCGTCGTCGGCGCGGATGCGCTCGGCATTGTGCGACCAGGGGAAGTCGAAATCGCTCTTGCCCACCACCGCTTCCTGCGAAGGCAGGCCGGCGGCACGCAGGAACACGTCGTTGCAGCCGCGGTAGAGCAGGTCCATATCTTTCCAGAAAATCTGGTGCGGAATGTGGTCGACCACCAGCTGCGTCATTTCCTTCGATTCGTGCAGGGCCTTTTCAATCCGCATGCGCTCGGTCACGTCGTGCGCGAACACAAAACGCGCCTTGTGGCCGGCCATCAGCAGCGGATGCGATGAGATCTCGACCTCGATATGGCGGCCGTCCTTGCAGCGGTGGGTCCAGGTACCCGATTGCTGCGGCTGTGCCGGCGGTGCGCTGGCCAGGTCGGCGTACAGTCGTGCCAGTTCGTGGTCGGGGCGGATGTCCTCGATGGTCATTTCGAGGAATTCATCTTCGCTGTACCCGTACACCGCGACCGCCGCGCGGTTGACGACGAGGAAGCGCAGCGTATTCACGTCGTACACCCACATCGGGTGGGGATGGTGGTCGAACAGCCGTTTAAAGCGCAGGCGCGATCCGTAGGAATCGGCCTCGGGCAGCGGCGTGACGAGGCAGCGGAAGCATTCGGGCTGGCCTTCGTGGCCGGCATAGTATTCCAGCACCAGCGTGACGGGCTTGCCGTCGCCCTCCTTGTCGCGCAAGGCCAGTTCGCCGCGCCACAGTCCGCGCAGCCTGGCTTCGGGCATGGCGTCGTCGCGCAGTTCTGCGGCCGACCAGTTGCGGAACAGGTCGAATGCCCGGGACCCGGCGCCCAAGTCTTGCGCCAGGCGCCGCCCATGGACGTTCGCGGCAAGCATGTTGCCTTCCGAGTCCATCATGAAAGCCAAGTTGGGGCTGTCTTCATACACAGCAGTGAATGCGTCCAGCCTGGTCCTTCCCGGCGAAGCGAGAGAAGCCCTGTCCATGCAACCGATGGTAGCAGAACTATTTTGCCAGCAGCGCCCATCTGAGTGGCAACGCATCTTCCCGCCATACAAGCTGCTGCGGCACGAACTCCCAGTGGCGTTTTTCCCCGTCCAGGACAATGCGCGCCGCGCCGCTCATTTGCAGCAGGCCGCCGCTGTTAAAATCCGGAAACACCAGCCCGGCCTTGCCATTCAGCAGTATGTTACCGAGAGTCGAAAAAAAGCGGTTGCCTTCATAGTCGGGAATGCTGAGCTTGCCATCACTGCTGAGCTCGACAAAGCCTGGCGCGCCGCCGCGGTGCGACACGTCGACGCGCATCTCTTCGCCTTCGCCTGAATAGGTGGCGACGAAAAACGTCCCGGCACGGCCGATCAGGTCGCGCGCCAGCGCATCGAGCTGCGGCAGGCGGCGCGCCGGCAGGCCGGAAGACTCCCCCGGCTGCCGCTCGAAGCGGTAGTCGCGCTGGTGAATGTACTGCGGGCAGTTGCCGAACGATTCGACGACCGCGATTTCAACACGGTCGCCGTCCAGCACGCGCAGCCGTCCGTTCAGGCGGTTGCGGCGCCGCGTGTGCAGCTCGATGCCCAGCATGCCCACCGCCGCGCCGTCGCGCAAGCCCGCCTGCGCCGGGTCGTCGGCATCCGCCGGCAAGGCAAGTTGCAGGCGCTGCGGGTGCGGCGAGTGCATGAAGCCTTCTTCCCCGGCACGCAGGGTGGCCCAGGGCCGCCCATCGGCGTCGACGCTGCCGATCACGACGAACGGCAACTGGGCAAAAAAATCGCGGTGCTGGTCCGGCATGTAGTCGCGGATCACCTTGCGGCCGATCTCGTCCATCCTGTCCGCCACGCCAAGCGTGGCCTGCAGTGCGATTTCGCCGGCGTGCCAGGGCGCTTTCATGCTGCCAGCCCGACCGGTGATTTGATGAAGGGCTGGAAACGCGGCAGCGCTTCCACGCGGGCCAGCCAGGCGGTGACGTGGGCATAGGGCGCCAGGTCCACATTGCCTTCCGGTGCGCGGGCGATGTAGCTGTAGAGGGCAACGTCGGCGATGCTCGGGTGGCCGGCGGCGATCCATTCCCTGCCGGCCAGGCTGCTGTCCACCAGGCCGAGGATGCGGTGGGCGCGGGCGATGGCGTCCGCCGGGTCGACCGGTTTCTTGAACAGGTTAATGATGCGTGCCGTGGCCGGTCCGCTGGCGATTTCGCCGGCGGCGACCGACAGCCAGCGCTGCACGGCGGCGGCGCCCACCGGGTCTTTCGGCAGCCAATTGGCGTCGCCGTAGCGGCTGGCCAGGTAGACCAGGATGGCGTTGGAATCGGCGATCACGATGCCCTCGTCCTCCAGCACCGGCACCTGGCCGAAGGGGTTGAGCTTGAGGAAGGCGTCGCTCTTCTGTTCCGCCGTCAGCAAGTCGACTTCCACCAGTTCGAACTCCAGGCCCAGCAGGGACAGGAACAGGTGGGCGCGGTGGGCGTGGCCGGAAATGGGGTGGTAGTACAGCTTCATGGGATCTCCTTTCAAGTAGTGTTGAAAGTCTGATCCATGTCGGCAGCGATGGGAATCACCGCCGGCGGCAATACACCATTCCGTCAAGTGGAATAATGCCTAGGGAAGCACTTCGAACAGCAGGAACTGGGTGACCTGGGCCTTGCCGAAATTGTCATCGCTCGCCAGAACCAGGGTGGCGTGGCCGTTCGGCAGGCGCGGGCCGAAGCCCATCGCTTCGAGATTGTCGACGCGCGGCAGGCCCAGGGTGCGGAAATCGAGCACCAGACGTTTGCGCGCCGGGATGAACTGCGCGCCGCTCAGGCCAGGCAGCGCTTTGACGTCGGTGGCACCGCGCGAATCGGTGGCGTAGAGGCGGATGTAATTCGTATGCGCACCGTCGGCGCTTTGCACCGTCGCCCGCTCCAGCACCAGCAGCTCGCCGTCCGGCAGCGTGAGAATTTCCGATACGCCGTTTTCGGCCTCCTTGCCCGGTGCGGGTTCGGCCGGGATCGCGTCCAACGGGTAGGCGAACTGGCGCAGCACCCGGCCATCGCGCTGGAACTGGGTCATGCGCAGCATGGCGCCGCGCTGCGGCGTCGGAATCGGCCCGTCTTCGTACAGCGGCCATTCGAGCGAAGCCCACAAGCTGCGGCCATCCGGCGCAAAGGCGATCCCTTCGAAGGTAGCGTTGTAGCGCGAGCCGCGTTCTTCCTCCTTGTGCACCTTGAAGTTTTCGGGCAAGGGCAATTCGGCGAGGAAGGCACCGTCGCGCGTGGCGTGGCGGATAAACGGATCGAGGCCGTAGCGCCGGTCGCCTTCGCTGGAGTACCACATGCTGCCGTCCAGCGGGTCGATGCGGACCGATTCCACGTCGGCGCGCTGGCAGCCGGCGGCGCCCGTCGCAAAGTCCTTGCCGTCGGCGTTCAGGAAATAATGCACTTCCAGGAAGCGCACCGCGCGGAAGGCATTGGCGTCGAAGTCCAGCTCAGCCTCGTAAAAGCGCGCGGGATTGTGCGTGCAACGATCATCGGATTCAACCAGCCAACGGCCGCGCGCGGCATCATACTCGATGCCGGAAAAGCCGCCCAGCATGGTGCCTTCGAACAGCGCCCGGTTCGGCACGCGCTGCTCGCCGATAAAGCGCAAAGCGCTGACCGTCGATGCCGCCGGGCCTGGCGCCATGCGTGGAGCGCCAACGCAGCCGGCCAGCGCGGCGGCCAATGCGAAGGCAGCGATGTGCCGGACGGTCCGCATCATGCGTGGTGCAGGCGCTTGTGCATGCTGCGCAGCCCGAGCCACATTCCCAGGGCCACCACCGGCACCATCACGCCCATCAGCAGCTCTGGATTGACGGCTACGCCCATCACCTTGGCGCCCTTGGCGGTGTAGCCGATCAGGCCCACCACGTAATAGGAGATCGCTGCCACGGACAAGCCTTCGACCGCCTGCTGCAGGCGCAGCTGCTGCGCGGCGCGCTTGTTCATCGATTGCAGGATCTTGCGGTTCTGCGCCTCCTGCACGATGCCGACGCGGGTGCGCAGCAGGTCGTTGCAGTTGGCGATGCGGCCGGCCAGCGCCTGCTGGCGCGCGGCCACAGCCTCGCAAGTCTTCATGGCCGGCGCCAGGCGGCGCTCCATGAACTCCTCCACTGTCGGCGTGCCCTCGATGCGCAGCTCGCGCAATTCTTCGATGCGTGCGTTGACCAGGCCGAAATAAGCCTTGGATGCGGCAAAGCGGTAGCTGGTGTCGGCCGACACCTTTTCGATGCGTGCCGCCAGGTGGGTAATGCGGTCGAGCAGCGTCTGTTCGGTGGAGCCGTCATCGACTTTGCCGTCGGCTTCCACCAGGGCGCCGGCCAGGGTAGCCAGTTCGGCTTCCACCTCGTTCAATTCGGGCGTGGCGTTCTGCGCCACCGGCAGGCCAAGCAGCGCCATCATGCGGTAGGTTTCGATTTCCAGCACGCGCTGCACCAGGCGGCCGGACTGCTGTTCGTGCATGCCGGCGTCGCACACCACGAAGCGGCTGAAGCCATCGGCGTGGATGGCGAAATCGGTCCACATCTCGCCGCCGTTCATGACCTGGCTGCCGGCCAGCGGCGCACCCTGGAACAGGCGCTGCAGGCTCTCCGCAAATGCCTGCTGCTTACCGCCCGGACGTCCGAGCAGGACGTGGGCTGCCACCAGCACCCTGCCCTGCAGCCGCAACAGCCATTGCTCCGGCAAATGGCGCACCGGCATATTGGCAAAGGCCTCCTCCGGCATCGGCATGCTGGTCACCGCTTCGGCGAAGGTGAAAGTGGCGAATTCCGTGTGCAGCTCCCACTTCAGGCGGAAGCGGCCGAAATCGTGACTGAAGTATTTTCCGCCTTCGGCCGGCGCCGCCACGCCGAAATGGCCGCACAGGTCCGCCAGCAAGGCCTGCTGCTCCTGCTCGCCCATGATGGCCACATGGGACAGCAGGGTCGGCGCCTCCAGCTTCAGGAAGGGGCGCGAGTGGATCTCGGCTGCAAGGGGCACGCGCTGCGCATGGTTCAGACTGGAGAACACGATACTCATGGGGCTGGGCTCGGTGATGGCGGAGTCCAAATATTAACATTGTATTTACCTCATGATGCTGCGCCGCAGCGCAACAGCAGCCGGCCAGCGGCCGCTGCCATCAAAGGTTCCAGCCATAGCCGTGTCGGCGGATCGCAAAGTCCCAGGCGCACGCTGCCCGCATCGGTCATGATGTCGAGCAGCCGGCCACAGTCGGGCGCGAGCAACCGCAGTGCAGCATTTTCACCACGGTCCGGGTCCAGCAGATAGCGCGCATGGCCCGGCAGTTCACTGACCAGGCGGGCGGCGCGGCAGTCCCACGGGCTGCCCGCCACCTCCTGCTCATGCGCTCCGGCCGGTACGACGCGCGCGGCGCGGACCGTCAATAACTGCCGCCCCGCGTCGCCGTCGCCGGCCATATTGAAGGCTGTGCGCAGGCTGACCGTTGCCTGCGCTGCCGCCGGCGCGTGGCACTGCAGCGAAAGCCCGTTGGCTTCATCGAGGATATAGGTAGCCACCACCGCGTGCGGGCCGGGACTGACCAGGCGCAGGCCGACGGCGGCGTCTTCCACCAGCGGCACGGCGTGCCACGGCAGGCGGTGCAGCGCGCGTCCCGGCGCGGGTAACAGGTGGATGCCGGCATCGGGCACCCCGCCGTGCACCACCTCGGCCAGGCGCCCGTGGCGGTCGGGCGCATGCAGGCTGACGATGGCGCCGCCCAGGGTGCTGAGGCGAACTTCCATGCCATGCCGGTTGCAGAGAGTGAATATAAAAAGCGGCAACCCCTCCGCGGTGTGCCCGGCGTCTTCCTGTGTAATCCTTAATTCCATTCCTTCAGTATATTCAGCCACCTGATATTTGATAAAATTGGGCTTTATTTCCCGTCGGCAAATTAATAAATGCAGGCATCGCATATTTCCTCTCGTACAGCCCTTGCGCTAGGGGCGGCGCTGTTTTTGGCGTGCAACTTCGCGCAAGCCGATGAGGTATCCGACATCAATAAAATGATGCGCGCAGGGCAGTTGCCCGCAGCTTTGGCCAAGGTTGACGTTGCGCTATCGCAACACCCGAAGGATGCGCAACTGCGTTTTATCAAAGGAATGATTTTGTCCGAACAGGGCAAAAACGCCGATGCAATTAATGTTTTTCAAAAACTGACGGAAGATTATCCGGAATTACCGGAGCCTTATAACAACCTGGCGGTGTTGCATGCTTCAGCCGGCAATTACGACAAGGCGCGCGTCGCGCTGGAGCGCGCCATCCGCACCAACCCGGCGTATGCCACAGCCCACGAAAACCTGGGCGACGTGTACGCCAAGCTGGCCAGCCAGTCTTATGACAAGGCCTTGCAGCTGGCCGACCCGAACCAGCAGCCGGCGCCGAAATCGAAACTGGCCATGGTGCGCACGCTCACGCCGAAAGGCGGGGACGCCACCGTGCTGCTGGCCGGCGCAGGTTCGCCAGGGCAGGCCTCCGGGCCCGCCAAGGCGGCGCCCGCTCCTGCTCCTGCTCCTGTGATTGCACAAGCCGTTCCGGCGCAGGCCAAGGCGGCGCCGCCGGCGGCTCCTGCTCCAGCCCCGGCAGCGGCGCCTGTGGTGGCGCAGGCCAAGCCGGCGCCAGTGCCTGCCCAGCCTGCGGTACTTGCGCAAGCAAAACCTGCCCCTGTTCCGGCCCCCGTGCCGGCTGCCGCCCAAGCCAAAGCGACTCCGGTCACGCCGCCTGCCGCAGTGCCCGCCCCGGCGGTACAATTGACAAAGGCGGCAAGCAAGCCTGAACCGAAGCCGGAAGCGCCCAAGAAAGAAGATACCGACGGCGCCGACGTGAACAAGGCGGTCGAGAACTGGGCCAAGGCCTGGAGCGCGCAGGACATGAAAGGCTACCTGAACGCCTACAGCGGCAACTTCCAGACGCCGAAGGGCCAGAACCGCAAGGCCTGGGAGGCCGACCGCACCGCCCGCATCGAGGGCAAGGGCCATATCAAGGTGACCGTGGAGTCGCCGCAAATCACGGTCAACGGCAATACCGCCACCGTGAAGTTCCGCCAGAAATATGTGTCGGACCGTCTCAGCACCACTGGCCGCAAGACCCTGGTGCTCGAGAAGCAAGGCAAGAATTGGCTGATCAAGCAAGAGCAGTCGGGGGGCTGATGGAGATGTCGAAGCGAACCGGCATCAGCGCGGCCGTTGCGCTGCTGGCGGCATGCACCCTGTTCGCGCCGGCCGGCATCGGCGCGGCCAAATCGATCCACCCTGCCGAAGCGCCGCGCGCCAGGCAGGATGCGGAAATCATGCTGCTCGAAATCTACAAGGACTTGCGCGCCAGCCAGCTGCAGGATGCCATGGCCAAGGCCGACGCCCTGGTGCAGGCCTATCCCAACTTCCGCGTCGGGCACCTGATCCGCGGCGACTTGCTGCTGATGCATACGCAGCCGGTGGGCCAGCTGGGCGCGCGCGCCAACGGCCCCGCCGACAAGCTGAAAGACCTGCGCGACGAAGCGCGCGTGCGTTTGCAAACGCTGGTGGCGCGGCCCAGCCCGGAGCTGGCGCCGCGTTCCGTGCTGCAGCTGCGCGCCGACATGCGCCATGTGCTGGTGGTCGACGCCACCCAATCGCGCCTGTACGTCTACCAGCACAATAACGGCCAGCTGAAGCTGGTGACCGACTACTACGTCAGCCAGGGCAAGCTGGGCGTCGACAAGTTCCGCGAAGGCGACCAGAAGACGCCGCTGGGCGTGTACTACATCACCGGCCGCGTCGCCGGCCCCAAGCTGCCGGACTTTTACGGCGCCAGCGCCCTGCGCATCAACTATCCGAACGAATGGGACCGCCTGAACGGCCGCAGCGGCGGCGGCATCTTCCTGCACGGCACGCCGGCAGACAACTACAGCCGCCCTCCCCTGGCGTCCGACGGTTGCGTGGTGCTGACCAATGAAGACTTGCGCAAGCTGGAAGGCACGGTCGATATCGGCAGGACGCCGGTGGTGATCGCCGACCACCAGGAATTTATCAGCAAGGCCAAATGGGATGCGGAGCGCTTTACCGCCAACCGCCTGGTCGAATCCTGGCGCGCCGACCTGGTGAGCGCCGACAGCAAGCGCCTGCTGAAAAACTATTCGGCCAAATTCAAATCCGCCAACGGCGAAGACTTGAAGACCTGGTACGAGAAAGACATGCGCGCTTTGGCCAGCGTCAACAACCTCAGCGTTTCGCTCAGTGAAGTGACCATCTTCCGCTACCCGAGCCGCGACGATATGCTGGTCAGCACCTTCACCCTCGAATCGAAGATCGGCAAGAACCGTTCCACCCAGCGCAAGCGCCAATACTGGGCGCGCGAAGGCAGCGACTGGAAGATCGTCTTCGAAAGCCTGATTTGATCCCGCTGCGCCGCCAGCTGCTGACCTGCCTGGTCATGGTGCTGGTGGCGCTGCTGCTGATCCGTTTCGCGCAACACGCACCACTGCCGGACGCCTTGCTGGCCGGCTTGCCATGGCCGCTGCAAGCCTTGCTTGGCCTGGCGCTAGGCCTGCTGGTTGGCGGCGCATCCTTCATCAGCGCACTGCGCAAGCCCGGCGCCGGCACCGTGCAGCGCACGGCCGACAGCTACGGCCAGCTCGACCTGCGCGGGCTGAACCCGGTGTGGATCGCACTGGCGGCAGGCGTCGGCGAAGAGCTGCTGTTCCGCGCGGCGCTGCAGCCCTTGCTCGGCATCTGGCTCAGTTCCTTGCTGTTCCTTGCGCTGCACAGCAGGGTTTACGACTTCCGACGCCTGGACCGCACCGCCTTGCTGCAGGCGGCCAGCGTGATGGGCATGAGCATGGTGTTTGGCCTCATGTACATGTACGCCGGCTTGCTGGCGGCGATCCTGGCGCACGCCCTGATCGACGTCCTTGGGCTGTACGCGGTGCGCCGCATCGTCGCGCGCTGACGTTACTGGAAGGCCACCTCGGCGAAACTGCGCAGCTTGCGGCTGTGCAGCCTGTCCGAACCGAGGCCGCGCAGTTTTTCCAGCGCACGGATGCCGATGCGCAGGTGCTGGTCGACACGGTCGCGGTAGAACTGGTTGGCCATGCCCGGCAGCTTGATCTCGCCGTGCAGCGGCTTGTCGCTGACGCACAGCAGCGTGCCGTAAGGGACGCGGAAGCGGAAGCCGTTGGCGGCGATGGTGGCGCTTTCCATGTCCAGCGCCACGGCGCGGCTCTGGCTGAAACGGCGCTCCGGCGTGCGCTGCGGCAGCAGCTCCCAGTTGCGGTTGTCGGTGCTGGCCACGGTGCCGGTGCGCAGCACGCGCTTCAGGTCATGCCCGCCCAGCTGCGTGACCTCGGCCACCGCCGATTCGATCGCCACCTGCACTTCGGCCAGTGCCGGAATCGGCACCCACAGCGGCAGGTCCTCGTCCAGCACATGGTCTTCGCGCACGTAGCCGTGCGCCAGCACGTAGTCGCCCAGCTGCTGCGTGTTGCGCAAGCCAGCGCAATGGCCCAGCATCAGCCAGGCGTGCGGGCGCAGCACGGCGATATGGTCGGTGGCGGTCTTGGCGTTGGCCGGACCGACGCCGATATTGACCATGCTGATGCCGCTGCCGTCGGCGCGCACCAGATGGTAGCCCGGCATCTGCGGCAGGCGCGGCGGCGCGGCGCCCAGGTCGTCGCCGGGCTGCATGGCGTGGCCGACGCGGCGCGTGACGATATTGCCGGGCTCGACGAAGGCCACGTAGCCGTCGTTGTCCGGGCTGGCCATCAGCTCATGGCCCATGCGCACGAATTCGTCGATGTAGAACTGGTAGTTCGTGAACATCACGAAGTTCTGGAAGTGTTCGGGCGAGGTGCCGGTATAGTGGCGCAGGCGCTGCAGCGAATAATCGACGCGCGGCGCGGTGAACAGCGACAGCGGTTGGGCCTCGCCGGGCGGCGCCTCGTAGGTGCCGTTGGCGATGCCGTCGTCCATCGCGGCCAGGTCGGGCAGGTCGAATACGTCGCGCATCAGCAGGCGCCGCTCGGCGCTCAGGCTGCCCTCGATATGGTCATGCTCGGCGAAGGAAAAGTGGATTGGAATCGGCTGCGCGCTCAGGCCCACTTCGATCTGCATCTGCTGCTGGCCGTGGTTCTTCAGCAGCAGGCGGAATTGTTCTGTGTAATAACCCGCGAACAGGTCGGGCCGGGTCAAGGTGGTTTCGAAAGCGCCGGGGCCCGCGACAAAGCCGTAGGACAGGCGCGAATCGGCGCGCGCCACGGTTTCGGTCTGCACCCGCACATAAGGGTAGCAGGCGCGCACGCGCTCCACAGGCGTTTCGCCCTCGACAAAGCGCTGCAGGGAGTCGCGCAAATGGCGGATACTGTCGTCGTAAATCGCCCGGACTTGGGCCAGTGCTGCGGAAGGGTCGTCAAACATGCGGGGTGCTACGTGGGGACGGCTGGACATCGTGCTACTCCTGTGTGCTGGCTTCGTCCTATTATAATGGCACCATGTGGCAAAAATATTTCATTGGAGTGATTGCGGCAGGCAGCACGGCAACTGCGTTGGCGGACGTGCCGCTGACCGTGGCCTGGCGTGAAAAGCCGCCCTACTATTATTTCGACCAGAACAAGGTCGCGAAAGGCTTCATGCTGGAACGCGCCAAGCAGATATTCGCCGCCGCGGGCGTGCCTGCCGTGTTCGAAAACGAGCCGCAAAAGCGCATCTGGACCAATTTCTCCCACGGCAAACGCAACTACTGTTCCATCAGCTGGTACCGGCTGCCCGAACGTGAGGCCGTGGCCCAATTCAGCGTACCGGTACACGCCGACCAGCCGCATGCCGTGCTTGCGGTGCCGGCGGTAGCCGCGCGCATCAGGTCCCATCCGAACCTAAAGTCGCTGTTGGCGGACAAGTCGCTGACCCTGGCCGTGGTGGACGGTGTGTCCTACGGACCTGAACTGGACGCCCTGATCGCCGGCAGCGAGAACCGCATCATGCGCCGTACCGTTGAAACGTCGGCCATGTTCCGCATGGTGGCTTATGGCCGGGCCGATTTTCTGTTTGTGGACCGCGAGGACTGGAACTACCTGCGTCTCAAATATCCGGAATTGCAAACGCTGGTGCTGATCGACTTCGCGGACATGCCGCCCGGCCTGAAGCGGCACATCGTCTGCAGCCGCGACGTGCCGGCAGACACGATGGAGCGCCTGAACCGCGCCATCCTGGCGCGCAACGACACCCCGCGCCGCTGAACCCTAGATTGCCT
This sequence comes from Pseudoduganella sp., assembly GCA_039593355.1. GTDB lineage: Bacteria > Pseudomonadota > Gammaproteobacteria > Burkholderiales > Burkholderiaceae_D > Rugamonas. Next base: position 7,778 of record JBCNPK010000011.1, on the reverse strand, counting down.
TGGTGCCCAGCGCGCGCATGCGCTGGCGCCAGCGCTCCACCGCTGCCGCATCCATCTTGCCCGCACCGCCCACGATGGTATTGCGCACCGGCGCAATACCGACGAATTTCAGGATATTGCGCTCCAGCGATTTCAGGCTGTGGGCGCCGTAATACCAGCGGTAGAACAAGGCCGGCATCCCCATCGTCACCACCACGCGCGCGCTGCGCCCGGCCAGCAGACCGGCATGCAGCGGATTGGAGGCATGTTTCGCCAGCGCGAAGCCCGGCCGCGCCACCTGCTCCAGGAAAGCTTTGAGGCAGGCCGGCATGTCGCCCAGCCAGAGCGGATAAAAGATGGCGATATGCGCGGCCTGCGAGATGGCGCGCTGTGCCGGCACCAGCGCTGGCGGCAGTTCGCCCTCCTCCCACTCGCGCGCATTGGCCAGCAGCGGAAAGTCCAGTGCGGCCGGCGTAACGGCTTGCACCTGATGCCCGGCGGAGCGCGCGGCTTCAATATAAGCGTCGGCCAGCGCATGGCACAAATGGCCGCCGGCCGGGTCGGGGTGTCCCTGAATCACAAGGATATTGCTCATGCGTCCTCCACCGTCACCAGGTTGCTCTGGGCTTCGGCGTACTCCAGCGCGTAAGCCAGCTCGCCCGGGGATTCGGCATGAATGGCCAGCATGGGCTGGCCCACTTCCAGACGGCTGCCCAGCGGCGCGAAGAAGCGCACGCCCGCTGCCGCCGCGCGCGGCGCGCCGGCCAGCTTGGCCAGGGTGGCCAGCTTGCGGTTGTCCACTGCTACCACGCGCCCGGCATGGCGCGCCTCCAGCACGTGGGAACAGGCGGCAAGGGGCGGCTGCCGAAGCCCGCCCTGCGCCGCGCAGATGGCCTGGAACTTTTTCCAGGCGGCGCCCGAATCGAGGGTTTGCGCCGCCAGCGCCAGGCCGGCGCCGGGGGCGGCGCGGCCGCCCAGTTCCAGCACGCCCGCCGCCAGCGTCAAGGCGCGCCGGCGCAGGTCTTGCGGCGCATCGGCGGCGCCCTGCAGCACCGCCAGCACATCCATCGCTTCCAGGGCCGGGCCGATGCCGACGCCGACCGGCTGGCTTCCGTCGCTCAGCACGCACTGCACGGCCAGCCCCATGGCCTTGCCGGCGCCCTCCAGGCGCTCCGCCAGCTGGCGCGCGGCCTGTTCCGAGCGCACCTTGGCGGTGCGGCCGACCGGGATGTCGATCAGCACGTGGCTGGCGCCGGCCGCCAGCTTCTTCGACAGCACCGACGCCACCAGCAGGCCGTCGCTATCGAGTTCCAGCGGGCGCTCGACGCGGATCAGCACATCGTCGGCCGGGCTCAGGGTCACGCTGCCGCCCCACACGATGCAGCCGCCTTCCTGCTGCACCACGCGGCGCATGGCGTCGATGCCGATGGCCACCGGCGCCAGCGTTTCCATGGTGTCGGCGGTGCCGGCCGGCGACGTGATGGCGCGCGAGGAGGTCTTGGGCATGGTCATGCCGCAGGCGGCGACGATGGGCACAACCAGCAGCGTGGTGCGGTTGCCCGGCAGGCCGCCGACGCAATGCTTGTCCACCACCACCGGCGACGGCCAGTGCATGCGCTGGCCGACGCCGGCCATGGCGCGCGTCAGGGCGATGGTTTCGGCCAGGTCCAGGCGGTTGCCGGAACAGGCCGTGATGAAACTGGAGAGGTGGATGTCCGGATAACGGCCGCCGGCGATATCGGCGATGATGTCGCGCGCCGCCGCCTCGTCCAGCGGCCGGCCGTGGATCTTGCCGCGCACGGCCGAGAAGGAAGCCAATGGCGGCGGATGGCGCACGGTGACCGGCATGGCCGCCGACGCGCCCAGCGCTTCCCACGCCGCCTCCGACAGGCCGATATCGTGCTGCTCCAGCAGGTCGCCGTCGACGACGTTCAGCGTGGCGGTGACGCTTTGCGCGCCGCACCGCAGCTCGATGCGCGATTGCGCCTCAAAGCCTTCGGCAAGGCACACCTTGCAGTCGCGCCGCATGAAGGCTACCGGTTGCTGGTAAGTGTCGATGCCAAGCCGCCTGGCGCGCAGTTCATATCCCATGAAGACTCTCCTTTCGACCAGCCTAAATGATAGCTCCGGCACTGGAAATGACCTGTATCAAATCCATGGAATATGCGGCGGCGCGATCGCTGCTACCATTGCGCCGCCAATGTCGGCCAATCGTGAAAGGACAACACAGTGAAACGCACCATCTCTTTCCTGCTCTGCGCCGCCCTGCTGCCGGCGGCCGCACTCGCCGGCGACCAGAAAGGCCATTGGAGCTACGATGGCGCCACCGGGCCGCAGCACTGGTCCCGGCTGGAACAGGACTTCAGCACCTGCAAGCTCGGCCACACCCAATCGCCCATCGACATCCGCAAGACCAGCAAGGCCAAACTGGCGCCGCTGGAATTCGACTACAAGCCGTCGCCGCTGCAGATCCTCGACAACGGCCACACGATCCAGGTCAATTACGCGCCCGGGAGCAGCGTCGCCATCGGCGGCGCGCGCTATGAGCTGCTGCAATTCCACTTCCACAAGCCGAGCGAAGAAAAGATCAATGGCCGCAGTTACCCGATGGTGGCGCACCTGGTGCACAGGAACGCGGAAGGCAAGCTGGCCGTGGTCGCAGTCCTGTTCCGCAAGGGCGCCGAAAACCCGCTGGTGCAAACGCTGTGGAATGCCCTGCCGCAGGAAAAAGGCCAGCCGCAGGATGTGGCGGGCGCCAGCATCGACATCGGCGCCCTGCTGCCTGCAACGCAAGGCTATTACAACTTTGCCGGTTCGCTGACCACCCCGCCGTGCAGCGAAGAAGTCAACTGGTTCGTGCTGAAAACGCCGGTCGACATGTCGGACGCCCAGCTGAAACGCTTCGCCCAGGTCTACAAACACAACGCCCGTCCGGTCCAGCCGCTGAACGGTCGCACTGTGCGGGAGAGCCTGTAAGCTTCATGTACGGCCCTGCGCCCGTTTGCAGCGATCGCGGCCCTGGCGCTTGGCCGCATACATGGCCGCGTCGCTGCGCCTTAACAAATCCTCGGCCAGCTGCGCATCGTGCGGGAAGACTGCGAGTCCGATGCTGGCCGATACGTAAGCAGGCTGCTCGTTCGCCAGACGTATCGGCTCGCGCACCACCGCCAGCGCGCGCTCCAGGATTTCCTCGGCCTCGCCCACGTCGTTCAGTCCAGCCAGCAACAGCACGAACTCGTCGCCGCCCAGGCGCGCCACAGTATCGTTGGCGCGCACCACTTGCTGCAGGCGGCCCGCCACCTCCACCAGCACCGTATCCCCGGCTTCGTGGCCGAATGTGTCGTTGACGTTCTTGAAGCCGTCCAGGTCCATCACGCACACGGCCACCAGCTTTTCGCTGCGTGCGGCAAAGGCCAGCGCCTGCTGCAAACGGTCTTCCATCAAACGGCGGTTGGGAAGGCGCGTGAGCGGGTCGATGAAGGCGATGCGCTCGATCTCCTCCTGGCGGACGCATTCCTCGGTGATGTCGGTGAACAGGCCGAAGTAGTACTGCACCCTGCCCTTGTCGTCATGCACGGCACTCAGGGTCAGGTGGGCGGCGAACAGGGAACCGTCGCTGCGCTTGTCCCATACCTTGCCCTGCCACTGGCCGCTGCCCAGCAAGCCTTGCCACATGGCCTTGTAGAACTCCGCGTCCTGCTTACCGGACTGCATGATGCGCGGATGCTGCCCGATCAGCTCCTTGCGATCGTAACCGCTCATGGCCGCGAAGGCCCGGTTGGCTTCCACGATCCACATGTCGCGGTCAACCACCAGGATGCCTTCCGAAGTGGCATCGAATACCTTGGCCACCAGGTGCTCGCGCGCAGCTGCGCTGCGCATGCGCTGTCGCAGCAGGCGCGAAATGCCCGCCACCCGGCGCAGCATCAGCCAGGCGGTAATTCCGGCTGCAAGCAGCGCGCCGGCCAGCGCGGCGAGCGATATTTCCAGCATTGCTGCCACGGCATTCCCCTACTCCAGCACCACTTCTTCCAGATAATCCGGGACGCGGCACGGCCAGGACAGTTGCTCCGAAATGCGGCGGCGCAGCGCATCGGCGGCAGCAGGCTCGCCGTGGGTGATGAACACCTGTCTCGGCGAAGCCGTCGAATGCGACAGCCAGCCCATGATCTCATCCGCATCGGCATGGGCCGAAAGATTGGCGATCATCGCCACGCGCGCCCGCACCGGGACGTATTCGCCGTGGATCTTGATCGACGTTTCGCCTGCCACCATTCGTGCGCCGCGCGTGCCGGCCGCCTGGAAGCCGGCGAACAGGATGGTGTTGCGCGGGTCGCCGGCAAAGGCCTTCAGGTGGTGCAGCACGCGGCCGCCGGTCGCCATGCCGCTGGCCGCGATGATCACCATCGGCGTCTGGCGCCGGTTCAGCGCCATCGATTCCTCCACGCTGTTGACGATGTGCGCCACGTGGCCCAGCGCATGGCAGGCCGCTTCGTCCAGCCGGTGCTGGGCGCGGTGCTTGATATACAGGCGGGTGGCGTCGACCGCCATCGGGCTGTTCAGGTAGACCGGCAGCGCAAGCGGAATGGCGCCGGCCTGCTTCAACTTCCAGATCTCATACAGCAGCTCCTGCGCCCGGCCAACGGCGAAGGAAGGTATCACGGCCACCCCGCCGCGCGCGGCGGTCTTGCTGACGATGTCGGCCAGCATGCCGCTGGGATCGGACGGGTCGTGGCGCCGGTCGCCGTAAGTCGATTCCACCACCAGGTAGTCGCATTTGCCCAGCACCGTCGGGGGCCGCATGATCGGGTCGTTGGGCCGGCCCACGTCGCCGGAGAACATGATGCTGCGCCCGTTGCAGCGCAGCGCCACCGACGCGGCACCGAGGATATGCCCAGCCAGCTGGAAACGCGCGGTCATGCCCGGCGCCGGCACGAACTCCTGCCCGACCGGAACCACCTCCAAATACTCCAGCGCACGCAGCGCGTCGGCCTCCGAATACAGGGGCAAGGCCGGCTTGTGCTTGGAGAAGTTGTGGCGGTTCGCATACAGCGCCTCTTCCTCCAGCAGGCGGCCGCTGTCCGGCAGCAGGATCTGGCACAGGTCGCGTGTCGCCTCCGTGCAGTACACCTTGCCGCGGAAACCGGCGCTGACCAGCACCGGCAGGAAGCCGCTGTGATCGAGGTGGGCATGGGTCAGCACCACGCTGCGGATGGCGGATGGCGGCACCGGGAACGGATCCCAGTTGCGCAGCCTGAGCTGCTTGAAGCCCTGGAACAAGCCGCAATCGATCAGCACCTGCTCGTCGCCGTTGCGCAGCAGGTATTTGGAGCCGGTGACGGTGCCGGTGGCGCCGAGGAATTTTAATGTGAGCATATTTGCAGCATATCCAAGCCGCCGAACAATTTGTTTGATCCATGTCAAGGAGACCCCTCAAGAAATCCGGCAGTGCGAAAATGACATTGTTGCCTTGCGACGATGTAGAATCAGGGCCTTTGACCACTTCGACACCGGGACGCCATACATGACAGAACTGAAACGGGGCCTGAAAAGCCGCCATATCCAGCTGATTGCGCTGGGCGGCGCCATTGGTACGGGCCTTTTCCTGGGCATCGCGCAAACCATCAAGATGGCGGGTCCCTCGGTGTTGCTGGGCTATGCGCTGGCCGGCTTCATCGCCTTCCTCATCATGCGCCAGCTGGGCGAGATGGTGGTCGACGAACCGGTGGCCGGCTCCTTCAGCTACTTCGCCGACAAATACTGCGGCCACATGGCTGGCTTCATGTCGGGCTGGAACTACTGGGTGCTGTATGTGCTGGTCAGCATGGCCGAACTGACGGCGGTCGGCATCTACGTGCAGTACTGGTGGCCGGGCGTGCCGACCTGGGTCAGCGCGCTGGCCTTCTTCCTGATCATTAACGCCATCAGCCTGGCCAATGTGCGCGCATTCGGCGAAATGGAATTCTGGTTCGCCATCATCAAGGTGGTGGCGGTGGTCGGCATGATCGTGTACGGCGGCTACCTGCTCGTTTCGGGCAATGCGGGACCGGAAGCGACGGTGGCCAACCTGTGGTCGCACGGCGGCTTCTTCCCCAACGGCGTATCGGGCCTGGTGATGGCGATGGCCGTCATCATGTTCTCCTACGGCGGGCTGGAACTGGTGGGCATCACCGCCGCCGAAGCGAGCAATCCGTCCGAAACGATCCCCAAGGCCACCAACCAGGCTATCTACCGCATCCTGATTTTCTACGTCGGCGCGCTGGGCGTGCTGCTCTCGCTCTATCCATGGGAAAAAGTCGTCACCGGCGGCAGCCCGTTCGTGATGATCTTCCACGCCCTGAACAGCAACTGGGTCGCCAACGCCCTGAACTTCGTGGTGCTGACGGCCGCCCTGTCGGTGTACAACAGCGGCGTGTACTCCAACAGCCGCATGCTGTACGGCCTGGCCAGGCAAGGCAACGCGCCGAAATCGCTGCTGAAGGTGAACCAGCGCGGCGTGCCGCTGGCGGCGCTGGGCATGTCCGCCCTCGCCACCGGCATCTGCGTGGTGCTGAACTACTTCATGCCGGGCCAGGTATTCGAACTGCTGATGGGCCTTGTCGTGTCGTCGCTGGTGATCAACTGGGGCATGATCAGCTGGATCCACCTGCGCTTCCGCGCCAGCAAGCGTGCCGACGGCCATGAAACCGAGTTCAAGAGCTGGGGCTACCCGCTCACCAACTACCTGTGCCTGGCCTTCCTGGCCGGCATCCTGGTGATCATGTTCATGACCGAAGGGCTGCGCATCTCCGTCTACCTGATCCCGGTGTGGCTGCTGGTGCTGTTCATCGGCTACCGCTTCCGCGGCACGCCAGAAACGGCGGCGGCATAATGGCCAAGCTTGCGCTCCTGACGATCCACGGCATGGGCGAGCAGCCGCTCGACTACGCCGACGACATGCGGCGCGCCCTGCAGCACAAGATGGGCGAAGCCTTCGTCAACGTCGACGTGCACAGCGTGTACTACCAGCACCTGCTCAAGCCCAACGAGCAGGACGTCTGGAACCGCACGCGCGAGCGCTCCAAGGTACGCTACGAACAGCTGCGCAAGTTCATCCTGTTCGGCTTTGCCGATGCGGCGGGCCTTGAGAACCGCAAGGAATACGACGGCTCCGTCTACGAACTGGCGCAGGAAGAAATCGCACGCGCCCTGCTGGCGATACACGCCCAGCGCGGGCCTGACACGCCCATTGTGATCCTGGCGCATTCGCTGGGCTGCCAGGTCATCTCCAGCTTCATTTACGACGCCCAGAAGCGCGCAGGCGGCGGCGCGGTGGCAGCGGGCATCTGGAAGCCGGGCCGCATGGCCGACAGCCTCACGCCGGAGCAGCGCACCTTCCTGCAATGCGGCACGGTACGCACGATCGTAACGACCGGCTGCAATATCCCGGTCTTCGTCGCCGCCCACAAGCGCATGGACGTCAAGCCGATCACCAAGCCCAATCCCGGCTTCACCTGGCTGAACCTGTACGACCCGGACGACGCGCTGGGCTGGCCGCTGCAACCGCTCGAAGGCGGCTACGAAACGCTGGTCGAGGACCGCGCCATCAACGCCGGCCAGGGCATCCTCGACTTCATGACCAAGAGCTGGAATCCGCTGTCCCACACCGCCTACTGGACCGCCGCCCCTGTGATCGAGCCCCTCGCCGGCCTCCTCGCATAAATTCAGGCTCAAATTCGGAGTCAGCTTTCGAAATAAAAGTCGGGGTCAGCTCTGGCAATCGGACATTTTGCGCTGCGCGCAGCGCAAAATGTCCGATT
>JBCNPK010000010.1:0-137066 GCA_039593355.1 Pseudoduganella sp. | reverse complement strand
GTCAGCTCTGGCAATCGGACATTTTGCTGCGCAAAATGTCCGATTGCCGGAGCTGACCCCGACTTTTATTTATGCATACCCTACATCGACTCGCCATCCCGCTGGCCAGCCTGACCGCCCTGGGCTTGCTCGCTTCCGACCTCTACCTGCCGGCCATCCCCGTCATGGCGGCGGAACTGGACGCGTCCATTCCTGCCGCCCAGGCCACCATGGCCTTGTTCATGGCGGCGCTGGCCCTGTCCCAGCTGGCCTGGGGCTGGGCGGCCGACCATTTCGGCGACCGCCGCAGCATCATGGCCGGCACCGCGCTGCTGGACGGGGGCAGCCTGCTGTGCGCGCTGGCGCCGGACATCGGCGCAATGCTGGCGGGCCGCCTGCTGCAAGGCCTGGGCGCCGGCGCCGCCACGGTGGCCGTTCCAGCCCTGATACGGCGCCGTTTCGCCGAGGCCGACGCGGTCAAGGCGCTGGCCATGGTGGCCATGGCTGAATCGACCATCCCCGCCGTCGGCCCCGTCGCCGGCGCCGCCATCGTGCTGCACGCCGACTGGCGCAGCACCTTCTGGCTGATCGCCGCCATGTCGCTCCTGCTTCTGCCGCTGGTCGCGCGCATTGTTGGCCACGCTCCGGCCCCGGCGCTGGCCGCGACCCGGACCGGACGCGGTTACACGCCGCTGCTGCGCAACCGCCGCTACCTGCGCTTCGCCCTGAGCTACGCGCTGATGTTCGGCGCCCTGCTGATGTACGTGGCGAGCGCGCCGGTCCTGGTCACGCACGCGCTGGGGCTGGGGATTCAAGCTTTCGCCGTTTTGCAGGTGTGCGGCGTGCTGGCCTTCATGGCCGGTGCCACGACTGCGGTAAGGCTGGTGACGCGCCTCGGCCAGCAATGGCTGATGCGCAGCGGCTCGCTGCTGCAATTCCTGGCAGGCGTAGGCTTGATGGGAATGGCGCTGGACAGGCTCACCGGCATGCAAGGCCTGGTGGTGCTGGCCGTGCTGGCCGCCCTGTTCTGCGGCGGCCTTGGCTTGCGCGGCGCCGCCACCATGGGCGGCGCGCTGCAAGCGGCGGGGGAAGACGCCGGCAAGGGCGCGGGACTGTTGATGTTCCTTTCCTTCGCCTGCGTCGCCGGCGCCACCCAGCTGGTGGCGCCGTTCTTATACTACGGTTTGCTGCCCTTGGGAGGGCTGCTGTTCGCGCTGGTCAGCGCCAGCGCGCTGCTGCTGCCGCGTTGATCAACCCTGCTTGCGGCGGCGCACCACGCCCGCCAGCATCAGCAAGCCCAGGCCGAACACGGCTACCGAGCCCGGCTCCGGCACGAACTGCGCGGTGCCGCCGGTAGCGTCCAGGATGTAATCCAGGTAGCTGTGCAGGACCATGCCGCCGAAGTAGGAGCCGAAGGTGCCGGCGGTATACCCGGCGGAATTGCTGAAGGTGTTGGTCGCGATCAGCATCAGTTCACCATACATCTCGACAAACGAAGGACCGCCGGAGTCGCCGCCACCGATGCCCGATTCGCGGTCGTTCGGCAACGCCGGGGAGCAAGCGCCGTAGCGGGTGCAGAAGGTATCGCGGCCGCCGCCGTCGAAGTCGCCGTACCAGATTTCGGCACGGCCGGTACGGCCATGCTCGTCGTCCAGGCCGAACAGGTCGACGTAGTTTTCGCCGCTGCGCTTGACGCGGAAAGCCGGGCTGACCGTATAGCCATTCACGCCGTCGCCGGAGGTGCCATAGCCGGCCATGATGATGTGGGTGCCGGACACCAGCTCGGTGGTGGCGATCTTGTAGATCTTCGCGTCTGCCGGCGCGTCGCGGTTCAGGGTCACCACGGCGACGTCGTCGTTGACGCACTGGCCGGTCAGTCCCGAGCCGACCGGGCAACGGCCGAAGCCCTGGTAGTCGGCGTGCATCGAAACCTTGGCGGCGGCGATCACGGCCGAGCCGGCGCCGGAGGAAGTGGCGTTGAAGACGGCCAGCACATTATTGCCGGGCTTTTTCAGGTCGATCAGGGCGCCGTTGCCGTTGGTGTCGACACAGTGGCCGGCAGTCACGACCTGGCGCTTGCTGACCAGGGTGCCGGAGCAGATGTATTGCAGGCCGTCATACTGGATGGCCAGGCTGACCACCCCCGAGAAGCGCGACGATGCGACGTTAGGGTCGACGTGGGCGCCCGGGGAATCCGGCAAGGCGCCGGAGGTGATCATTGGCGTATTGCCTACGGTCAGCGGCGCGGTCGGCGTGGCCGATGCATTGCCGATTGCGCCAATTGCCAGAACAACGCCCAGCAGCTTCTTGATTACGGTATTGCCCAAAATTGCATTCTCCCTGATGGTAATGATTTAGATAAAGCAACATTGCCAAGCAGGAATCATGCCAAAAAGAAAATCTTCTTTTCCCTCAGCTACTTAGTGAATTTACAAATGTTCAAAATTAAACAACTGTAAAGATTTCCGACAAATCAATACATTTTTAGATAGTTTAAAGTTTCCATTTGTTCCAGGCCGCCAGGACGGCGTTTGGATATTCGGGCTTGCCGCGGCTGCCGTTATAGCGTCCCAATGCAAGGTAGAGATTGCCCTGCTCCATGTCGATATACATGCGCAGGATGGAGCAGCCGTACCGCAGGTTGGTCTGCATATTGAACAGCTTGGAGCGGTCGCTGTCGCCGATCACATTGGTCCAGAACGGCATCACCTGCATATAGCCGCGCGCGCCGACAATCGACACGGCGTACTTGCGGTAGGCCGATTCGACCTGGATCAGGCCCAGCACCAGGCCGGGATCGAGCCCGGCGCGGCGCGCCTCGTACCAGGCGGTCTCCAGGAATTCGCGGCGCGTGAAATCGTCCGCCAGCTTGCGTTTCAGGCGGTCCGACATGGCGGCAAACCAGGTTTCGTACTGGGCGCGGTCGGCGGGATTGAGGAAGACGGGCTTGGGCGGGCGCGCATCCATGATGGCGTTGGACAGCGCCAGCCGCACACTGTCGGCCAGCGCTTCCTCTTTCTGGTTGCCGGCAAAGCCGAACGGCGCGCACAGCACGCCGGTGGCGAAAGCCAGCGTATGCCACCAGCGCAAGGGCCGCGCCCACCAGCGGCGGCGGTCACGTCCCTGCTTAGGCTTTGGCACCGCCATGGCGATCACTTCTGGATCTTGCCCTTGATGAAGGCCAGGGCTTCGGCGACGGGAACGGCGGTCGCTTCGGTATCGCGGCGGCCCTGGTATTCCAGGTTGCCTTCCTTCAGGCCGCGCTCGCCGATCACCACGCGGTGCGGCACGCCGATCAGTTCCCAGTCGGCGAACATGGCGCCAGGGCGCTGGCCGCGGTCATCCAGGATGACGTCGATGCCGGCTTCCAATGCCGCGTTGTACAGCTTTTCGGTTTCGGCCTTCACCAGCTCCGAGCGGTCCATGCCCATTGGGCACAGCACCAGTTCGAACGGCGCCAGCGAGGTCGGCCAGATGATGCCCTTGTCGTCGAAGTTCTGCTCGATGGCGGCCCCCAGGATACGGGTGATGCCGATGCCATAGCAGCCCATCTGCAGCGGGGCCGGCTTCTGGTTCTCGTCCAGGAAGGTGGCCTGCATCGACTCCGAGTAGGCGGTGCCCAGCTGGAACACGTGGCCTACTTCGATGCCGCGCTCGATGGCCAGCACGCCCTTGCCGTCCGGCGAAGGGTCGCCTTCCACCACATTGCGCAGGTCGGCCACGAGCGCAGGTTCGGCCATGTCGCGGCCCCAGTTGGCGCCGGTGAAGTGGAAATCTTCCTCGTTGGCGCCGGTCACGAAGTCCGACATCAGCGCCACGGTGCGGTCGGCCACCACGGTGACCGGCCCCTTGGTGCCGATCGGGCCCAGGTAGCCAGGCTTGCAGCCGTAAACTTCCAGGATTTCGGCTTCGGTGGAGAAGCGGTTCTGCGCCAGGCCAGGCACCTTGCCGGCCTTGATTTCGTTCAGCTCATGGTCGCCGCGCAGCAGCAGCATGAAGTGCTGCTTGGAGCCGTCTTCCTTGTCCACGGTCAGGGCGATGGTCTTGACGGTCTGCTTCAGATCGATGCCCAGCAGCTTGGCCACGTCTTCGCACTTGGAGGCTTTCGGCGTGGACGTCTTGGCCAGAGTCGCCGATGGGGCGGCGCGGGTGCCGGTCGCCACCGCTTCCGCCGCTTCCATATTGGCCGCGTAGTCGGAGGTCGGGCAGTACACCAGTGCGTCTTCGCCGGTGGAGGCGATCACGTGGAATTCATGCGAGCCGGTGCCGCCGATGGCGCCGTTGTCGGCCGCCACGGCGCGGAACTTCAGGCCGAAGCGGGTGAAGATGCGGGTGTAGGCGTCGAACATGATCTTGTACGACTTCTGCATGCCTTCCAGGTCGCGGTCGAAGGAATACGCATCCTTCATGGTGAACTCGCGGCCGCGCATCAGGCCGAAGCGTGGACGGCGTTCGTCGCGGAACTTGGTCTGGATGTGGTAAAAATTCAACGGAATCTGGCGATAGGATTTGATCTCGCTACGCACCACGTCGGTGATCACTTCCTCGGAAGTCGGCTGGATCGCGAAGTCGCGGCCATGGCGGTCTTTCACGCGCAGCAGCTCGGGACCCATCTTGTCCCAGCGCCCGGTTTCCTGCCACAGTTCGGCAGGCTGCACCAGAGGCATCAGCAGCTCAATGGCGCCGGCATTATTCATTTCCTCGCGGACGATGGCTTCGACTTTGCGGATCACTTTCAGGCCCATTGGCATATAGGTATAAATGCCGGAACCGAGGCGTTTGATCATGCCCGCGCGCATCATTAACTGGTGGCTGACGATTTCCGCGTCAGATGGAGCTTCCTTGAGGGTTGAAATAAAAAAACGAGATGCACGCATATCGGTGAATTCTTTTTAAAAAGAGAGAGTTATAATCAACCTAATTTTAAAGGATTAGCTGGCCCGATGCGTCCAAACTTTATACAAAGAGCGCTATTGCAGTTGGATTTGTAGTCAAAAATATAAAAGGACGCCTCGGCCACAGAAAGTTTGAGGTGCAATATGCTCGATCGTGAAGGGTTCCGCCCCAACGTCGGCATCATCCTGCTCAACTCGCATAACGAGGTGTGGTGGGGCAAGCGGGTGCGCGAGCACTCGTGGCAGTTCCCGCAGGGCGGGATCAAGTATGGTGAAACGCCGGAGCAAGCGATGTATCGCGAGCTCGAAGAGGAAATCGGACTGCGTCCGGAGCACGTCAAGATTATCGGCCGCACGCGCGACTGGTTGCGTTACGAGGTGCCTGATCACTTCATCAAGCGGGAAATCCGCGGCCACTACCGTGGCCAGAAGCAGATCTGGTTCCTGTTGCGCATGTGCGCGCGCGACAACGACGTGAACCTGCGCCTGACCGATCATCCCGAGTTCGACGCCTGGCGCTGGCACGACTATTGGGTTCCGCTGGACGTGGTGATCGAATTCAAGCGCGAAGTCTACCAGCGCGCCTTGCAGGAGCTATCGCGCTTCCTGACCTGGCCCGCGCATGGGGACCGGCGCCACTCCTCGCGCTACCTGCGCCAGCCTCACGGCCAGCGCGGACAGCGCAGCGGCGACAAGCCACAGCCGCCTGCGGTGACGCCGCCGCAGGAAGCGTCGGCCTGCGATGCGCCGTTGCTGGTAGCAAAGGAATAAGAAAAGGCAGCCTTCATGGCTGCCTTTTTCATTGGCGATATAATGCTGGCCTATGTTTACGCCCTCTTCCCACGACGTGCGCCGCTTCTTCTGCGACGTCTACCGCAAAGCCAACGCCAATGAAATCATGGACCCGATCGAGCTGATCGCCCGTGACTGGATCATGGCGCACCCCGAATACCATGAGCAGCTGAAGGATGTGGAAGCCGCCATCGCGCGCGACTATTCGGTGGAAGGCAGCGAGGCCAATCCCTTCCTGCACCTGTCGATGCACCTGTCGATCACGGAGCAATTGTCGATCGACCAGCCGCGCGGCATCCGCGAAGCTTTCATCGGCCTGGCGCGCAAGCTCGGCACCGAGCATGCGGCCCACCATGAAATCATGGAATGCCTGGGCGAGATGATCTGGAATTCCCAGCGCCGCGGCGTGCCGCCGGACGGCGCCGCCTACGTGGAAGCGGTCAAGCGCCGGATTTGACTACTGCGCCTCGTCTACCCGGACGATGGGCATGAACCAGATCAGGGCAAACACCAGGGGGCTGGTGATCGCTGCGAAAATGACGGGGCGCGTCAGATGCTCGGCCCCGGCCGCCAGCGCCGGACCGACGTTGATCAGCCATGGCAGGGTAGCGGCCAGCAAGGCCTGCGACCGGCGCTGCAGCCTGGCAAGCAGGCACAACACCAGCACCGCCACCCCAGCCAGCAATGCAGTTAGCAAGACCATCATTTCCCTGCACCTCCGCGAATATCGATATGGCCATCATAGACCATTAGTTCCACACGGAAACTATCCAATAATCGCAGTGCAGCAAAAAATTCCTCCCCCCGGCCAACTTTCGGCGCTTCAGAAGGCGCTCTTGACCACGCCGCCGTCGACGCGCAGCGCTGCGCCGGTAGTGGCCGAGGAAAGCGGGCTGGCGACGTAAGCTACCAATGAAGCCACCTCCTGCGGGCTGGCGAAGCGCTTGATCAACGAGGTCGGCCTGACATGATCGAAGAACTCCGCCTCCACCTGCTCGAAACTCTTCTCGGCCGAGCGCGCCATGCCTTCGACAAAGTCGCCGACGCCGCGCGATCTCGTCGGACCGGGCAGGATGCTGTTGACGGTGATGCCGGTTCCGGCAACGGCTTCCGCCAGTCCGCGCGAGACTGCAAGCTGGGCGGTCTTGGTCATGCCGTAGTGGATCATCTCGGTCGGGATCTGTACCGCGCTTTCGCTGGAGATGAAAATAATGCGCCCCCAGTTGGCCCGCTTCATCGCCGGCAGTACCAGGCGCGACAGGCGCACGCCGCTCAGCACGTTGACGTCGAAGAAGCGCAGCCAATCCTCGTCGGGAATGTCCTCAAACGGCTTGGCCTCGAAGATGCCAAGGTTGTTGACCAGGATGCTGATGCCCTCATGGCGACGGACCGCTTCCTGCGCAGCGTCGGCTCGGGAGAGATCTCCGGCGAAACCCAGTACCGTTCCGCGCGTTTCGGCTCGAATGCGTTCCATCGCTGCATCGACGCCAGCCTGCGTCCTGCCGTTGACAATGACTCTCGCGCCCTCCTGGGCCAGCATGTGTGCGATCGCATAGCCGATGCCTGCCGTACTGCCGCTGACCAAAGCCAGCTTGCCTTCGAGTTGCAGATCCATGGTGCCTCCTTCAGTTTTCCCAATAGCCGCGGCGCAAAGCGATCGTCACCGCGTGGGTGCGGTCGCGTGCGTTGAGTTTTTGCAAAATGGTTTTCATATGCGCCTTGATCGTGTCTTCCTTCAAGCCGAGGCATTCTCCTACCCTTTGGTTGGAATTGCCGTCCGCCACGTGGCGCAGCACTTCCAGTTCGCGCTTGCTCAGCGCGTCTTGCTGGAAGCTGCTGGCGAGACTGCAAGCGACCGGTTGCGGCAACAGCCTTTGTCCAGCATTCACGGCAGCGACGTAGCTGCATAGCTCGCTTCGCGCCAGGTTTTTCAGGATGTAGCCGCTCGCCCCGGCTTTCAATGCGCGCGCCACCTGCACGTCGCCGCCATACGTGCTCAGGACGATGATGCAGGCTTGCGGATCAATGCTGCGGATCGCTGCAGTCGCCTCGATGCCGTCCCTCCGCGGCATTTGCAAGTCCATCAGCGTGACGCCGGGACGCAGCCGCTTGTATTGCGCGATAGCGTCGTCGCCGTCCCCAGCCTCCGCCACTACCGAAAAGCGCGGATCGGCCGATAGCACAGCAGCTATTCCACTGCGCATCAGGGGATGATCGTCCGCGATCATCACGGTAATCGTTTCGCCGCTTCTGCTTTCCATCACAGGGCTCCTTTCCATCGCGCCAGCGTATCACTGGAAAATGCTGCTTTGATCACCCGATCGGGTATATGCCAGGGCCGCCGGCAGGGTGAGCTGCCATTCAGTGCCGGCGGAACTGCTTCGCAACGCGAGTTTCCCGTTAATCCTTGCCGCGCGCTCAGCCATGCCACGCATTCCCCAGTGGTTCTCGCGCCCGCCCTCGTCCCGGATCTCGGCGGGGATGCCCGTGCCGTCATCGCGCACGATGCACCGGAACTCCCTTGCGCCATAATGGAGTTCGACCGAAATCCGGTGTGCATTGGCATGCTGGTAGGCGTTGCAGACCGCCTCGATCACGATGGCCAGGACCTCCTGGTAAATCTCGCCCTCCAGCTGGCGTGGCGTGCCGCTCATTGTCAGCTCGATGGCGCCAGCGCCGCGAGGCTGGAAGCGGGCGGCGGCGGCCAGTATCGCATCGGGGAGACCCAGCTTGGCTTCGTCTTCGCCGCGTAACGCGCGGATGCGCCCGCGGCCCTCATCGACCACATCATCCGCCTGCTGCAAGGCAGTCTCCAGCTGAATCCTCAGCGTATCCTTCGCCGGCATTTTCATGACGGCCGCATGGATGTGCAGGATCAGGCTTTGTACTGACTGCAGCAAAGTGTCGTGCAGCTCGCGCGCGATGCGTTCTCGCTCGCGTACCCGTTCCTGCAGCCGGTTGGCCATGTGTCGCGCCATCCGGTCGATGTGCCAGCGATAGGACAGATAGGCCGCCGACAGAAGGAAAATCGCGCAAACCGCCTTGAACCACCAGGTTTGAGTCATGGTCGGGACAATCGTGAAGCGCGCTTCCGTATGCAGCTCACTCCAGGCACCGTTGTAATCGGAGGCGGCAACCCGAAAGCGATAGTCGCCGGGAGCCAGGTTGCTGTAAAAGGCGCTGCGGCGGCTTCCGGCATCCTGCCAATCCGTATCGGCTCCATCCAGCCGGTAACGGAACTTCACGCGCTCAGGCATCGCCAGCGACAGTGAGGTGTAATCGACTTGCAATGCGGAGACCCCGGGCGCGAACAGCGCCGTCTCCGGCAGTGCCCGTCCCTCGCCCGGCGGGCCAATGGTTTTGATGGTGGGAGGCTGGGCGGGCGAATGGGGCAGCTGTTCGCTGGGATCGAGGCGGAACACCCCGGTCGACCTGACTATCCACAAGCGCCCGTCCGATGCGAGCACCAGCGAGGGCGACGGAATAATCCTTGGCGCACTGCCCTCAAGGCCATCCAGCTGATCGAGCTTCTCGAACTGCACGCGATGGCCCGGCCAGCGTTTGAATCGCTCGATCTCAACGCCCGCAATGCGGAACAGCCCGGCCGTGGCATTCAGCCACAGGTCGCCATTGTCCAGTTCGACAATGCCGGAAATGCCGTCGAAGGTTTCGCCGTTGCTGCCGGCCACTTGTCGAAAGCGGCCGTTTTCGAACAGGGCAAGCCCATTATCGCCGCCGGCCCACACATGCCTGGCATGTGGGTGCAGCGCCATCACCAAGCCAATGGTGAGCCCTTCTGCAGGCCCGTAACTGTGCCAGCTTGCGCCCGTCGCATGCACCACACGGCCGGGAAAGTAGCCCAGCCACAGCCCCGACGCATCGGAATGCGCCAGCACATTGACTTCGCCGTTTTCGCCGGCCTTTTCCCAGTCTCCGCTCACTTTGCGGCGATACAGGCCGAAGCGCTGGACCGCCGCCAGCAGCTCGCCGTTCTGGCCGGCCGCCACACTGTTGATACTGATATTGCCAATTGCGGCTGGCAACGCAATCAACCGGCTGTCCTGGCCACGGAAACGGCGCACCGCGCCATAGGTTGCGCCCCAGATGGTCCCGTCTCCGGTGCGGACATAGCTGGTCAGCGTGTCCGCCCAGCCGTCGCGGTTCGCGGGCCACAGTGGTGTAACCCGTACCACGCCGGCATCGTTGGCAACAACGTGAAATCCGCCAACCCAGGCCCCGCCCTTGTCATCGGCCAGGATGGCGGCGCCTATGGCCGGCGCGGGAACCTCGATTTTTTCTATCCGCCGGCCGCGAAAACGGTCGATGCCGCTGGATGTAGCGGCCCAGACATTCCCTTCCCTGTCCTCAAACAAGGCGCCTACGGCCGGGCCACTCAAGCCCTGTGGCGGCGCGGTGCGGAAGGATTTCTCTGCCGTGCGGTATTCGATCCCCTCCTTATGCCCCACCCAAAGATTGCCGCGGCGGTCGAACAGCAGGCTCGAGGGATCGCCCAGGCTTTGCCATTGGGGAGGATAGGCAAGCTGTGCAAGGGTGCTCAGGCGATTGAAACGGCCACGCGTGGCATCCCAACTCACCACGCCGCCGTCCGGCAGCTCAAACAGAACGCCGGTGCCGGTGGCGACCGGCGCCTTGGTGAATTCGGTGCTGCCCGGCCGCAAAAAATAGACGCCGCTATCGCCCTGAAGCCAGAGTATTCCCTCGCGGTCACGCATGATGGTTTTGAACCAGTCGACCGGCAGATTCCACGACGTCGCCGGCGCTTGCCAACGGTCGTTTTCAAGGTAGTACATCCCCTGCGCAGTAGCCGCCCAGATGCGTCCGCCGCCGTCCTGTTCCACGCCCCACACCGCCCTGCCCGGCAAGCCATCGCGCTCGCCGTAATTGCGGATGCGTCCCCGGTCGAGCCTGGCGGCGCCGCCAGTGCGATAGCCGATCCATAAGGAGCCGTCAGCGAACGCGTTCACTACGCTGACATTCCTGGTCAACAAAGGCGCATTGGACGGCGCGAATTGTTCGAACTGGATGCCGTCAAAGCGATATAGCCCGGCGGGGCCGCCAAGCCAAAGCCAGCCGTCCTTGGTCTGGGTCATCGACAAGATCATGGCCGGGGCGCCGTCGCGTGCAGTCCAACTCGTATGGTGCAGCTTGATCGCCGCAGCCGAAGGCCTGCCAGCTTCCGATGCGGCGCAGCAGAAAAGTACCGAGAGGAACGAGAACGCCCTCAGGCAACCCAGCAATGGATTCTTCATGGAAGCACGCAGCCGGCTCTATTTGTTGGATATTGTATAGAAACAAACTACCCGATAGTGGGTATGCCGGTTGTAACCGCATGGATATTCTGATGTTTTAACCATGGAGGTCACCATGCGACGGACAATCAGCAAATTGCTTTACATGAGCATACTGATGTTTCTCACATTCATCGGGACAGCCCATGCGCAAGCGCCCAAGAGTAATTTTGCCGAAGTCAACGGCGTGCGGATGCATTACCTGGCGGCAGGCAAGGGCGACCCTGTCATCCTGCTGCACGGCTATACCCAGTCCAGCCATATGTGGCTGCCGCTCATTGCCCAGCTATCGAAAGACCACCTGGTCATCGCCCCGGACCTGCGCGGTTTCGGGCAGTCCGGCCTGCCCCAGGGGCCGAACACCAAATCGGTCATGGCGCAGGACGTGCACGCCCTGGCATCGAGCCTGGGCATCAAGTCCGCCAAGGTGGTCGGCCATGACATCGGGCTGATGGTCGCCTACGCCTACGCCGCCCAGTATCCGCAAGAAGTCAGCAAGATCGCCTTGATGGACGCATTCCTGCCCGGCGTAGGCAACTGGAAGGATGTCTGGCTGCTGCGCGACTTGTGGCATTTCCATTTCTACGGCGAGACGCCGCTGGCCCTGGTGAAGGGCCGCGAACGCATTTACTTCGAACACTTCTGGAATGATTTCGCCGCCGATAAAACGAAGTCGCTGAGCGAAGCGGACCGCAAGTTCTATGCTGCCGAATACGCCCAGCCAGGCCATATGCGCGCAGGTTTCGAAGTGTTCCGCGCCTTCGCCCAGGATGCCGATGAATTCGCGAAGTATATGAAAACGCCGCTGGCCATGCCGATGCTGGTTCTGACCGGCGAGAAGGCATCGGGCGAATTCCTGATACAGCAAGCACGCCTGGTCGATAACAACGTCGAGGGCGTCGTGATCAAGAACAGCGGGCACTGGCTGATGGAAGAAGCCACGGCCGATGTCGTTCCGCGGCTGGTCCAGTTCCTGAAGTAAGGGTCACAGCAGCGCCAGGCCGGCTTTTGCCAAGGGCAGATCCGTGAAACGCCGGCCGATGGCGGCAAACAGAGCGTTGGCCAGGGCCGGGGCCAGCGGACCTACCGCCTCTTCACCTACGCCGCCGGGCGCTTCATTGCTGTCGACGATGAAGACATCGATGGCCGGAGTTTCGGCCAGCGACAGCAGGCGGTAGTCGGTCAAGTTCGACTGTTCCACCGCGCCATCCTTGACCGTGATCTCGCCGTAGAATGCGGCCGTCAGCGCGAAGATGATGCCGCCCTCCACTTGGCCGCGCACATTGCGCGGATTGACCGTGGTGCCGCAATCGATCGCGGTAGTGACCCGATGCAGCTTGACGCGCGATTGCGCCTCCACCGACAGTTCGACCACGTGCGCGATATAGGTGCCATTGGCCCAGGCGAAAGCCATGCCGCGATGGCGGCCCGGCAACGGCTTGTCGCGCCAGCCTGAACTCTTTTCCAGCCGGTCGAGCAAGGCACGTTCGCGGCTGCCGGGCTTCATCAGGCTGCGCCGGTAATCGATGGGGTCCTGCCCGGCCTTCAGCGCCAGTTCGTCCACAAAGGATTCGACGGCAAAGTCGTTTTGCGATGCCGCCACCGAGCGCCAGTAGCCGAGCGGCACGCCGGCATCAATGGTGTGGGTATGCTGGACGAAGCCGGGCAGGCTGTAACAGCGCGTGGGCTGGACGCCGTCCGCGCTGAAGTCCCACGCGCGAGGACGATCCTTCAACTCGCCTAAGCGGGAATATTTGAGCAGGGAGTCGCAGGCGCTGTCCATGCGCACAGCCGCCAGGGCGCCGGAGGCATCGAAACCGGCGCGCAGGCGCAGCACCGCCGCGGGCCGGTGATAGCCGTGCCGCATGTCCTCTTCGCGGCTCCACAGCAATTTGACCGGCGCGCCCGCCTCTTTCGCGATCAGCGCGGCCTGCACTGCGAAATCCGGCTCGATGCGGCGGCCAAACCCCCCGCCGCTGAGCGTGGTGTGGATGGTCACGGCCTCGCGCTCGATGCCCAGGGCTTGGGCGACGAAAGTGCGGCCGGTGTCTTGCGCTTGCGTTGGCAGCCACAGTTCGGCCTTGCCGCCCTTGACGCTGGCGGTGCCGTTCATCGGCTCCATGGTGGCATGCGCCAGCAGCGGCACGGTGTAATGCCGCTCCAGCCAGGCGCTGGCCCTGGCCATTCCCGCGTGATGGGCGGCGTTGACGTCTTCGGCTGTGGCCTTGTACGGAAGCACCAGGTCGCCGTCCTGTTGCACGGCTGCTTGGAGCATGTCGCGGTAGGGGGCGCTGGAATGCTTGCTGGCGGCGGCCAGGTCCCATTCGGGCCGCAGCGCATCGAGGGCCTGCTGCGCGCGCCAATAGCTGTCGGCTACGACAGCCACGGCATCGGGCAGGCGCACCACTGTTTTCACGCCGCGTTTTGCCAGCGCTGGACGCGGGTCGAGCGCAGCGAGTCTGCCGCCGAAGTGGGGGCACGCGCGAATGGCCGCATACTGCATGCCGGGCACCTTGACGTCAATGCCATACACCGCGCTGCCATCAGTCTTGCCGGGCAAATCGAGGCGCGCTACGTCCTTGCCCATATAGCGCCAGCGCTCCTTCGGCATCAGCGGCGGGTCGGCCGGCACCGGCTGGGCCGCCGCTTGCGTAACCAGCTTCGCATACGGCAGCATGCGGCCCGTCGGCTTGTGCAACACCACGCCCTGCTGCGTGTCGCATTCGGCAGAGGACACATTCCATTCGGACGCCGCGGCCGCCACCAGCATGGCGCGCGCCTGGGCGCCTGCCTTGCGCAACTGCTTGAACTGGCGCGCCACGCCACCGCTGCCGTATGTCGCATACTCGCGCCATCCCGGGTTGCTGAACTGTTTTTCCATCGGCGCCATGTCGATGCGCACGGTTTGCCAATCCAAGTCCATTTCGTCGGCCAGCACCTGGGCGATCGCGGTACCGGTGCCCTGCCCCAGCTCGCTGGTATTGGAGAGGATGGTGACGCTGCCATCAGGTGCAATGCGCACCCAACCCGGCGGCTGCGGCGCAGGCGCCGGTGCCGCGCCTGCGGCAGGCGCATCGGCCATCGCAGCAGAAGACACCGGGCCGATGGCGAGCAACACGCCGCCTGCGGCCAGCGCTGTCAGGAAATCGCGGCGATTGCTCATGCTGCACCCTCCACCGCCATGCCCGCAGCACGCTTGATCGCGCGCCGCACACGGGGATAGGTGCCGCAGCGGCACAGGTTCGTCATGGCCGCCTCGATCTGCGCGTCGCTTGGCTTGGGATGGGTCTTGAGCAGCGCCGCAGCGGCCATCAGCATGCCGGACTGGCAGTAGCCGCACTGGGGCACCTGTTCAGCGATCCAAGCCTGTTGCAAGGCATGCGAGCGGTCCGGCGACAACGCCTCGATGGTGCGTACTTTACCCTTGCCGACCGCACTGACCGGCATCACGCAGCTGCGTACCACCTGCCCGTCGATATGCACCGTGCAGGCGCCGCAGGCACCGGCGCCACAGCCGTACTTTGTGCCGGTCAGTCCCAGCGTATCGCGCAGCACCCACAGCAGCGGAGTGTCGCCCTCGACGTCCGCCATGCGCACCGCACCGTTGATATTCAGTTTGTAGGCCATCGTTTCCCCCATAAGGTCGGGGAAGCTTAGCACCTGGAGCCAAGTGCAAACCAGGGCCGCCCTTCGCCATGTGACGAACGCCCGCAACGGCGGTTTAAGCGAACCGCACCGCGTTTGGATGCACAGCGCCTAGATTGTTTCCTTTTGGCAACCATTACGGATCACTTGTAACAAGAAAGCAAAAACTGCCGGGTTTTGTGGTACCGTTATCTTTCTTTGCGTCAACAATTATCAAGATAGATGAATATGGCACGATTCCTTTTGGCCCAGTGGGGCCTGCGCGCAGCAATTCCCTTGCTCTTCGTGGCTGCCGGCCTCTCCGGTTGCGGGGGCGGCGGGGGCGGCGGGGGCGGCGGAGGCGCCAGCGGTAGCGACAGCGGCACCGCCGGCGCTCCAGCGTCCGGCACTTCCAATCCAGGGACCCCTACCGGCCCTGCCACCTCGGCACTCGAGGTGGCAGTCAGCTCAGGAAATTCCAGCAATGTCACGCTGCCAGCAGTGTTGACGGCAGCCCAGTCCCTGCTTTCCACTCAAATTGCCGCCTACGCCAATGTCCGGCAGGCGATTACCAGCAACGTTGGCAATATTGACTGGGACCCGTCGCACGATTCCGCCTATTTCACACTGCAGGATGCGGCGCGCAATCATCTCATCTTGCCAAGCAACTGGAAGTACAACGGCGCCACCACTGGTACCGGCGTCGCGCTGGGCATTGCCGGCACCGTTCCCGTCACCAATACGCGTTACGCTGCATTCGGCGGCAATCCGCTTGGGGTCCCCGGCAATGCCGAAATGGACAAGCTCATGGCCAACACGGTCGGCTGGCTTTCCTCCGCCAGCGCCGCACCCGCCACGTTCAAAGTAGTGGTGGCGCAGGTGCCAGGGACGGAAACCTACTGGTACCCGCACGAGAAAAAGGTGCGCGACTGGTTCTACGCCAAATACCAGGGCGTTACCATCAATGGCCAGCCGAGCACCGGCGCGCAAACCGACGACGCATGCGATGGCGCTGCCCTGGCTGGCTGCCTGCAGGGCGCCCACCTGCTGGTGATCGGAAGCGACCAAGGGAAGAATTATTCGGGCGACACGGTCATGCAAGCGGTCCGCAGTGCACAGGCGCAGGGCATTCCCGTGCTGTACCTGAATCACAACCGCGATGCCAACGACCTGGCCAACCGCATGGCCAGCTATTTCGGCTTGGCGCACAACTCCAATTATTGGGGCGAGGAAGGCGTGCAGACGTTTGCTGCTGCGTCCCTGCCGAGCCAGCCTGCGAAACTGGCGAGCATCCAAGCCCTGCTGACGCGCCTGGAACAAGGCACGTTCAGCACGGCCTGGAGCGGCTGCGGCGCTTCCAGCCCGGTCAATTGCGACGGCGACGCCACATATATGTCCGAGTTCGGCACGCAGGCAGCTCAAATCCGCAATACCATGCGCCAGTTCGATGCCAACGGCATGCGTCTGTTCGACCAGTCCGGCTACCAGCTGGAAAAGCTGCTGGTGCTGCTGGGCGATAAGTACCGTGAAAACGTCAGCTATCCAATGGACAAGGCGGTCAACAAGCAGGACTTCTTCCGCGCTTACTTCTCCGACGCCACCGCCTACATCAACCGCGACAGTTCGGCAGTGGCCAAGAACCTGGGCAATTTTGCTGCGATGATTCCGGCCAGCACGCAGACCATTTCGCAAACGGTGACCGTCACGCTGCCGGCCAGCGGAACCAGGGAATACCTGACCGGCCTGTACGTCATTCCGGGCAAGAGAGTGACCCTGACGCGAACCGACGGCGGCAGCGGCACGGTCAAGTTCGGCCTGAACATGTTGCGCGACACTACCAGGGAGTTCGACACGAACAAATTCGATCGCCCGACGCAGCTTTCATCGCCGCGGGCGGCACTGGTGGCGAATAAGGCGGTCAGCATTACCAGCCCCTATGGCGGCCCGCTGATGCTGTTCATCGATGCTGCCGCTTCGGGAAGCCAGCAAATCACCGTGCAAGTGGATGGCGTCATCACGCACCCGGTGCTGCGTAACCCGAACGATCCGACCGCGGTTTCTGCCTTCGCGGCTGAGGTGAATTCCACCGTCACGAACTGGGTTGGCTTTGCCACGGATACCCTGACCCTGCATTCGACCCTGGACCACTTCAAGACAACCATGGCCCTTTACAACGGCGATATGGCTGCCCTGGCATCCGACACGTTCAAGTACACGGTCAAGGATACTTACGAGCTGGCTGGCTTTAATTCCTCCAGCGGCCAGTTGTCCCTGGCCAGCGCCGTCAGTTCCTTCTGCGCCAGCAAGGGCTGGGATTGCACGGGCACGCAGCACCGCCGCGACACCATGCAGCATGTGATCAGCGATGTTCACGCGCTGTGCGGCAGCGGCTGCTCCGGCAATCCATACGACCAGGACTGGGCATTTAATCCGCTCGGCTGGGGTGAATCGCATGAAATTGGCCACAACATCCAGCCGGGCCGCCTGAAAATCTACGCGGGCCAATCGACTGAAGTGTCGAATAACATCTTCCCGATGCATAAGCAGATGAAGTTCAATTTGACCGCGGCCGGCCAGGCATCGCCAATTGTCGCCCGTCCAAACACCGGCGCAGCAGTGTTCAATGATTTGAAGGCGGCGCTCGGCACGGCGGATCCCGTCACGGCCATGTACAACAGCACCTGGAGCGATACCAGCTATGCCGCCAATAATTCGGCCCGCGTGATGTTCTACCGGCAGCTGGTGGAATATGCCCGTTACTACAATCCGCAGTTCCCGGACGGCTGGGACCTGGTCACGCTGCTGTATCTGTTGGACCGCAATTTCGGGCAGGCATCGTCGACCTGGGCCACCAAGGCTGCGGGCTTCGGCTTCGGTACTTACGCCGCCTACCCGGGTTCGATCAGCGGCAACGACTTCATGCTGATCGCCACCTCCAACATTATTGGCCGCGACATGGGGCCGATGTTTGCGCTGTGGGGCATTACGACTTCGACGGAAGCAAAGGCGCAAGTTGCCGCGTATGGCTACGCAGCGGTACAACAGCTGTACTTCCCCATGAACTACCTGAGCGCCACCACGGCGAAAGTGGGCGCGCCGATCGTCATGACTGCCACCGCCAGCTATCCGGCGGGCTACTGACGCCGCAGTGAAACCGGCAAACCAGTGTCAGGCCCGCTGGGTCTGACACTGAGACCGGGGCACAGACCTCGGCCAAGTCTTCCAGTCGCGAAAAGCCAATAAAAAAGCCCGCGCTAGGCGGGCTTCGTTTCAGGCGGGGCTGGATCAGCGCTTCAGCACCAGCGAACCCGGCAGCGAGTGCAGGTAGGCGGCGATGTCCTGGATGTCCTTGTTGGTCAGCGGCTTGACTTGGCCGGTCATGATCGCGTTGGAGCGGCCGTTCGGCGCATCGCCGCGCTTGTAGGCGGTCAGCGCGTGCTGCAGGTAGTCGGCGTGCTGGCCGGCCAGCTTAGGATAGCTCGGGTCGATCGGGGAATTGAAATCCTTGCCGTGGCAGGCGGCGCAGCTGTATTTTTCAGTCAGGGCCTTGCCGTTTTCGATGTTGCCGCCAGCCAGGGCGCTGAACGACACTGCGGAGCAGAACAGAGCAATAATCAGTTTTTTCATGGTTCCGGGCCTTATTTCTGCTGGGAGTAGAACGCTGCGATGTCAGCGATGTCCTGGTCGGACAGGCTCACGGCGATACCCTTCATGGTCGGGTGCTTGCGCTCGCCCTTCTGGTAGCCCTTCAGCGCGTTTTCGATGTACTTGGCGTTCTGGCCGCCGAGCATTGGAACCTGGAACACTTCCGGGAAGGTCGCTTTGTAGCCGGCAATTGCGTGGCAGCCAATGCACATCTCGATCTTGCCTTTTGCGTTCTTGGCGTCGCCGACGATGTCCGCGGCTGCGGCAGCCTGCGCTACGGCGGCCAGCGCGAGGAGTGCGAAGATTTTTTTCATAGTATGGGCTTCAGATTCAGAATCAGTTGTAATCGAATACTGCCTGGCGCATAAAAACCTGGCCTGCGCGCTCTCAACCTGCGATTTTACCTTACTAGTTGGAGGATCGTCCATAAGGTAGATCTAGCAACAGCCTTTTCTTGTTCCCTTGTGACAACTATTTGGCAACTATTGCCATCCTGCTCTCGATTCACGGCGCTGGCATATACTTCCGTTGATACCTTTCACCGGAAGTTTGAATATGCACGCACCGCAACGATTTGAAGGCTCCGACAACTACGTCGCCACCAATGACCTGAAACTGGCCGTCAACGCCGCCCTGACCTTGCAGCGCCCCCTGCTGATCAAGGGCGAGCCGGGCACCGGCAAAACCATGCTGGCGGAAGAAGTGGCCGCCGCCCTCGATATGCCGCTGCTGCAATGGCACATCAAATCCACCACCAAGGCCCAGCAGGGCCTGTACGAATACGACGCCGTGTCGCGCCTGCGCGACTCCCAGCTGGGCGACGAGCGGGTACGCGACATCCACAACTACATCGTCAAAGGCGTGCTGTGGCAAGCCTTCACCGCGCCGGAACCGGTGGTACTGCTGATCGACGAGATCGACAAGGCCGACATCGAATTCCCGAACGACTTGCTGCGCGAACTGGACCGCATGGAGTTCTACGTCTACGAGACGCGCGAAATGGTGACCGCCAAGCACCGCCCGCTGGTGATCATCACGTCGAATAACGAGAAAGAGCTGCCGGATGCCTTCCTGCGCCGCTGCTTCTTCCACTACATCAAATTCCCGGACAAGGACACGATGGAAGCCATTGTCAAGGTCCACTACCCACACCTGAAGCAGGAATTGCTGGCCACGGCCCTGCAGACCTTCTACGAAGTGCGCGACGTGCCGGGCCTGAAGAAAAAGCCTTCGACCAGCGAATTCCTCGACTGGCTCAAGCTCCTGATGGCCGAAGACATCCCCCCGGAAGTCCTGCGCGGCAAGGACCAGAAGGCCGCCGTTCCGCCGCTGCACGGCGCCCTGCTGAAGAACGAGCAGGACGTGCACCTGTTCGAACGGTTGGTATTCATGTCGAGGACCAACCGCTGATGGATGCACCAACTCCGGTCACGCTGGAAGCCAACGGTCTGCGCCTGGAGCCGCTCGGTCCGCAGCACGCCGACGGCCTGCGCGCAGCCGCGCAGGACGGCGAACTATGGAACCTGCGCATCACCTCCGTGCCCGAACCGCATAAAGTGGAAGACTACATCGCCACCGCGCTGGAAATGCGTCCTTCCCGTCTCGCCTTCGCCGTGGTGGAAACGGCAAGCGGCACGGTATTGGGCACCACCAGCTACCACGACATCGTGCCCGCCATCGACCGCGCCGAAATCGGCTATACCTGGTACCGCCGCAGCGTGCAGCGCAGCCACGTCAACACCACCTGCAAACTGCTGCTCCTGACGCACGCATTCGAAACGCTGGGCTGCGCAGTCGTCGGCTTCCGCACCGATAACTACAACCACGCATCGCAGGCCGCCATCGAACGCCTGGGGGCGAAAAAGGATGGCGTTCTGCGCCACCACGCCGTGCGCCGCGACGGCACCGTGCGCGACACGGTCATGTACAGCATCGTGCGCGGCGAATGGCCAGAGGTGAAAGCGCAACTGCGCTACCTGCTGTCGCGAAGGGGAACGCCATGTTGATCGACTTCTTCTTCACGCTGAAGGACGCCAAGATCCCGGTCACGATCAAGGAGTTCCTCACCCTGCTCGAAGCGATGCAAAAGCAGGTGCTTGAACCCTCGCTGGACGACTTCTACTACATGAGCCGTCTTTGCCTGGTGAAGGACGAGGCCAACTACGACAAGTTCGACCGCGCCTTCGGCCAGTACTTCAAAGGCATCAACGCCGTCTTCGACACCACCAAAGAGATCCCGCTGGACTGGCTGGTGCAGCGTATGAAGCGCGAGCTGACGCCCGAGCAGATCGCCGCGCTCGAAAAATTCGGCTACGACAAGCTGATGGACCGCCTGAACGAGCTGCTGAAAGAGCAGAAGGAACGGCATGAGGGCGGCAACAAATGGATCGGCAGCGGCGGCACCTCCCCCTTCGGCAACGGCGGCACCAATCCGGAAGGCATCCGCATCGGCGGCAAGGGCGGCAACCGCACGGCTGTGAAAGTGTGGGAACAGCGCACGTATAAGGACTACGACGGCGACCGCGAGCTGGGCACGCGCAACATCAAGGTCGCCCTGCGCCGCCTGCGCAAGTTTGCCCGCGAAGGCGCGGCGGAAGAACTGGCCCTGGAGCAGACCATCCGCGCCACCGCCAACAATGCCGGCTACCTCGACATCAAGATGCAGCCAGAGCGCAGGAACAACGTCAAGGTGCTGATGCTGATGGACGTGGGCGGCACGATGGACGACCACGTCGAACGCGCGGAAGAACTGTTCTCGGCCGCCAAGAGCGAGTTCAAGAACATGGAGTTCTACTACTTCCACAACTGCGTGTACGACTACCTGTGGCGCAGCAACCGCCGCCGCAACGCCGAACGCTTCGCCACCTGGGACGTGCTGCGCAAGTACCCGCCGGATACCAAGCTGATTTTCGTCGGCGACGCCACCATGAGCCCTTATGAAGTCTTGCAGCCGGGCGGCTCGGTCGAATACAACAACGAGGAAGCCGGCGCCGAATGGCTGGGGCGGTTCACCTCCCATTTCCCCAAATTCGTCTGGCTCAACCCTGAGCCGGAAGGCCTGTGGCAATACCGCCAGTCGATCTCCGTGATCCGCCAGATCATGCAGAACCGCATGTTCCCCATCACCATCGAAGGACTGGAACGCGCCATGCGCATGCTGAGCAAGTAGCTCAGGATAGCTGCAGGCGGTAGCCGACGGCGGTTTCGGTCAGCAGGTATTGCGGCTGGGCGGGGTCGTCTTCCAGCTTGTGGCGCAGGTGGCCCATGTAGATGCGCAGGTAGTGGCTGTTGTCCGATTGCGCCGGGCCCCAGACGGCGCGCAGCAGCTGCGGGGCGGTCATGACGCGGCCGACGTTGGCGACCAGCACCGACAGCAGGCGGTACTCGGTGGGCGTCAGGTGCACGTGCTCGCCGCGTTTGGTGACACGGCGGTTGGGCAGGTCCACCACCACTTCGCCGAATTGCACCTGGCCGGCCTTGTCGGCCTGCGGCTGACGCTGGCGGCGCAGCGTGGCGCGTACGCGAGCCAGCAGCTCGCCGGTGCCGAACGGCTTGCTCAGGTAGTCGTCGGCGCCGGCGTCGAGGGCCTTGATCTTGTCCGCTTCGTTGACGCGCGCGGACAGTACGATCACCGGTACGTTCGACCATTCGCGCAAGTCGGCAATGAAGTCGATGCCGTCGCCATCGGGCAGGCCGAGGTCGAGGATCACCAGGTCCGGCCGGCGCGTGCCGGCGTCGATCAGGCCGCGCTGCATGCTGGCCGATTCGTGCACATGCCAGCCCTCCTCTTCCAGCGCCGCGCGCACAAAGCGGCGGATCTGCGGCTCGTCTTCCACCAGCAGGGCGGTGGGAATGATCTCGGTCTGTTGCGTGTTCATTATTCCTCGATTTCAGGCGGCTGCGGCGGCGTGCCGACTGGCAGCGTGAAGACGAAGGCGGCCCCGCCCAGCGGCGATTTGTCCACCGCAATCGTGCCGCCGTGCGCTTCGACGATGGCGCGGCAGATTGCCAGCCCCAGGCCTACGCCTGGCTTGGAAGATTCCTTTTCGCCGCGGGTGAATTTTTCGAACACCGCTTCTTCGCGTCCGCGCGGCACGCCCGGGCCGTTATCGTACACCATCACCCTGACGAATTCGCCGCGCTGCACGGCGTAAATCACGACGGTCGATCCGGGCGGCGTGTATTTGGCGGCGTTCTCCAGCAGGTTGCACAGCACGCGCTCGATCAGCACCGCGTCAAAGCGCAGCAGCGGCAGGCCGAGTGAGAGCTGGGTGCTCACCTTGTGCGCGGAAAGCTGCAGGCGGCTGGCGCGCAATGCGCTGCCGACCACTTCTTCCAGCGGCTGCCATTGCAGGTTGAATTTCAGTTCGCCGCTTTCGATGCGCGCCATGTCCAGCAGGTTGGCCACCAGGGCGCTCATGCGCAGCGCTTCGGCGTGCAGGAAGTTGGCCAGTTCCAGCTGCTGCTCCGACAAGGCCGGGCGCGAGCCGGCCAGTGACTCGGACAGGCCGACCAGGGACGTCAGCGGCGTGCGCAGGTCGTGCGAAAGAGCGGCGAGCAGGGAGTTGCGCAGCCGTTCAGATTCCATATTGACCAGCGCATCCTGCGCCACGTCGACGTAGTGCACGCGTTCCAGCGCGATGGCTGCCAGCGCGGCGAAGGTGTCCAGGTGCTGCCGCTGTTCGGGAATCAGTATCCAGCGCCTTTGCGCCGGCTCGATCGCCAGCACGCCGCGCGTGCGCATCGGCGCCACCAGCGGCATGTAGAACAGCGGGCTTGCCGGCAGCGTGCCGGTGCCAAGTCCGGCGCTTTCGGCATGGTCGAATGCCCATTGCGCCACGCCCTGATCCAGTGCCGGCGGCGCCACGGCGCCGGGCGGCAGCTGCAGGCGGCCTTCGGCATCCGGCACCAGCAGGGTTGCCTTGGCGTTGAAGGTCGACTGCACAAAGCGCGCCGTGATGTCGAAGACCTGCTCCGCCTGCAGCACGCCGGACATTTCGCGGGCAAACTCGTACAGGGCGCGGGCGCGCGCCTCGCGATAGGAGGCAACGCGTGCCTGGAAACGCAGGCCGGCGGTCAAATGTCCCGTGATCAGGCCGACCGCCAGCATGACGGCAAAGGTAATGGCGTATTGCAGGTCGCTGATGGCAAAACTGAAGCGCGGCGGCACGAAGAAGAAGTCGAACGAAGCGACGCACAGGCAAGTCGCCAGCACCGACGGCCCGCGCCCGTAGCGCACCGCAACCAGCAGCACCACCAGCAGGAATAGCATGGCGATATTGGCCAGGTCGAAGTACGGCAGGAGCGGCGTGGCCAGCAAAGCCATGCCGATG
This sequence comes from Pseudoduganella sp., assembly GCA_039593355.1. GTDB lineage: Bacteria > Pseudomonadota > Gammaproteobacteria > Burkholderiales > Burkholderiaceae_D > Rugamonas. The sequence continues at coordinate 113,489 of JBCNPK010000010.1, read as the reverse complement.
CTGGAGGCGGCCGCCACACCATAGCCGATTGCACGCCGTTTGAAGCGCAGTGCATCCTCCGCCGCATCTTCGGCGCTGGAGGATGTCGCGCTGGCCGCCGCGGGCCCGGTTTCGCGCTCGCTGCCTGACACTTCGATCAGGTCGATGTCCGGCGCGTAGGCCGCCAAGCGGCGGAGATGCGAGCGGCGCCACGAACTGCTGCGATGCGCCCGCCCCATTGCGATCTTGGACAGGTTGTGGCTGCGCGCATATTCGGTTGCGGCAGCGGCGACGTCGCTGCCGGACAATACGGCCGTGGTGGCGCCCAGGTCCTGCGCCAGCTTGAGCATTTTCAGGATGCGTTCGCGCTGCCCGGCCGGCAGCCGCTGCAGCGCCGGCGTTTCGACATAGATGGCATGCCATTCCGTGCCCAACTGCCCCGCCAGCCGCGCGGCGCTGCGCACCACCTGTTCGCTGCCGGGCCGGGGACCGACAAGGGCCAGCACGGAAGCGCCAGTCTTCCAGATCGTGTCGATCGACTGCTCGACACGGTAGGCACGCACGTCGTCTTCGATGCGGTCGGCGGTACGGCGCAGGGCCAGTTCGCGCAGGGCAATCAAATTCCCCTTGCGGAAGAAGTTCTGCGCGGCGCGTTCGGCTTGCTGCGCCTGATATACCTTGCCGCCCTTCAGCCGCGCCAGCAGTTCATCGGCTGGGATATCGACCAGTACCACCTCGTCGGCAGCATCGAACACGGTATCGGGTACGGTTTCATTGACCTGGATGCCGGTGATGCCGCCGACGACGTCGTTCAGGCTTTCCAGATGCTGCACGTTGACGGTGCTGAACACGTCGATGCCTGCTTCCAGCAACTCCTCCACGTCCTGCCAGCGCTTGGGATGGCGCGAGCCGGGCGCGTTGGAATGCGCCAGCTCGTCGATCAGGATCAGTGGAGGATGACGCTCCAGCGCCTGGTCGATATCGAATTCACGCAGGACCTTGTCGCGGTAATCGACCTGCTTAAGGGGCAGCACATCGAGACCATCGAGCAGCGACGCGGTCTCGCTGCGGCCATGGGTTTCGATAACTCCGACCAGAACTTGCTGCCCGGCCGCCTGCAGCTTGTGGGCGGCCGACAGCATGGCGTAGGTCTTGCCCACGCCGGCTGATGAACCGAAGTAGATGCGCAGCTTGCCGCGCGCCGCCTTGCGCTCCTGCTCCTGCATGTGCGCCAGGAGCGCGTCGGGGTCCGGCCGGTCGTCGTCGAGTGGAATCATGTCAGCGAGTATGCGGGGTTTTTCCGTCCAGCGCCAGATTCAGCGCCAGGACGTTTACGCGCGGCTCGCCGAAAATACCCAGCAATTTGCTCGAAGCATGCTGGTCGACCAGGCTTTGCACGTACTCCGGCAACATGCCTCGCTGGGCCGCAACGCGTTTGACCTGATAGCTGGCGGCGGCCAGGCTGATCTCCGGATCCAGGCCGCTTCCCGAGGCCGTGACCAGGTCGACGGGGACAGGCATGCCGTTACCTGGATCGGCGTCACGAAGCGCCTTCACGCGCGCTTTGACACTGTCGGCGAAAGCAGGGTTCAAAGGGCCAAGATTGGAGGCGCCGGAGGCATTGGCGTTGTATGGCATTGGTGCGGTTGCCGATGGGCGCCCCCAGAAATACTCCGCTGAAGTAAACTGCTGACCGATCAGCGTGGAGCCGATCGCCTTGCCGTCCACTTCGATGATGGAGCCGGCTGCCTGGTGCGGGAAGGCGGCCTGGCCGACGGCAGTCACGGCCAGCGGATACAGCACGCCAGTGGCCAGGGTCAGTGCCCCGAACAGCGCCAGGGCGGGGCGGAAAGTCGAAATCATCTTGTTCTCCAGCTTAAACGAGGTTGAACGCTGCCAGCAGCAGGTCGATCAGCTTGATGCCGACGAACGGCAGGATCAGGCCACCGGCGCCGTAAATCAGCAGGTTGCGGCGCAACAGTGCGGTGGCGCCGATGGCGCGGTAACGCACGCCCCTCAGTGCCAGCGGGATCAGGAACACGATGATCAGCGCGTTGAAGATTACGGCCGACATGATGGCCGAATTCGGGCTGGCCAGATGCATGATGTCCAGTGCCTTGAGCTGGGGGTAAGTGCCCACGAAGGCAGCAGGAATGATCGCAAAGTACTTGGCAATGTCGTTCGAAATCGAGAAGGTGGTCAAAGAGCCGCGCGTCATCAGCATCTGCTTGCCGATCTCCACGATCTCCAACAGCTTGGTTGGATTCGAATCCAGGTCGACCATATTCCCCGCCTCTTTCGCGGCCTGGGTGCCGGAACTCATGGCCACCGCCACGTCGGCCTGGGCCAGCGCCGGCGCGTCGTTGGTGCCGTCGCCGGTCATGGCGACCAGGCGGCCGTCCGACTGGTAGTCGCGGATCAGTTTCAGCTTGTCTTCCGGCGTTGCTTCGGCCAGGAAGTCGTCGACGCCCGCTTCGGCCGCGATGGCGGCGGCGGTCACCCTGTTGTCGCCGGTGATCATCACGGTCTTGATGCCCATGCGGCGCAGTTCGGCGAAGCGCTCCTTGATGCCGCCCTTGACGATGTCCTTCAGCTCCACCACGCCCATCACGCGACCTGAATCAGAGACCACCAGAGGCGTGCTGCCGCGGCGCGACACATCGTCCACGCTGCGCAGCACTTCGGCCGGGAAGTCCTTGCCCTGCGCTTCCACGTACTTGCGCACGGCTTCAGCGGCGCCCTTTCGCACTTCACGGCCATCCATGTCAACGCCGCTCATGCGGGTCTGGGCAGTGAACGCGATGAATGTGGCATGCACCGGCGACAACTCGCGTTCGCGGATATTGAACTTCTGCTTGGCCAGCACCACGATGCTGCGGCCTTCCGGCGTTTCATCGGCCAGCGATGCCAGTTGCGCCACGTCGGCCAGCTCATGCTCGGTTACGCCCGGCGCCGGGAAGAAGGCAGATGCCTGGCGGTTGCCGAGGGTGATGGTGCCGGTTTTGTCCAGCAGCAGCACGTCCACGTCGCCGGCGGCTTCCACTGCGCGGCCGGAGGTGGCGATCACGTTGGCCTGCATCATGCGGCTCATGCCGGCCACGCCGATTGCCGACAGCAGGCCGCCGATGGTGGTCGGGATCAGGCATACCAGCAGCGCGATCAGCACGGTGATGGTGATCGGGGTGCCCGACTGCGCCACCGCCACCGAGAACAGCGAGAACGGCAGCAGGGTTGCGGTGACGATCAGGAACACGATGGTCAGCGCCACGAGCAGGATCGTCAGGGCGATCTCGTTCGGGGTTTTCTTGCGCTTGGCGCCTTCCACCATGGCGATCATGCGGTCGAGGAAGGTCTCGCCGGGATTGGCGGTCACCTGCACCACCAGCCAGTCGGAAAGCACACGGGTGCCGCCGGTGACGGAGGAAAAGTCGCCGCCCGATTCGCGGATCACGGGCGCCGACTCGCCGGTGATGGCGCTTTCGTCGACCGATGCCACGCCTTCGATCACGGTGCCGTCGATCGGAATCACGTCGCCGGCTTCCACCAGCACGTAGTTCCCCTTGCGCAGTTCGGTGGCCGTGCATGGCAGCCAATGCGCGCCATGCTTGGGCGTGGACAGCTTCTTCGAGGTGACACTTTGCTTCAGACTGCGCAGTGATGCGGCCTGCGCCTTGCTGCGGCCTTCGGCCAGCGCCTCGGCGAAGTTCGCGAACAATACCGTGAACCACAGCCAGATCGTGGTGGCCAGGATGAAGCCGGAATCGGCTTCTCCCTTGCCGAAGAACGACTGCGCATACAGCAGCGTGGTGATGATGCTGCCGACATACACGACAAACATCACGGGGCTGCGCAGCTGCACCGCCGGATTGAGCTTGTAGAACGACTCGATAATGGCCGGCAGCACCAGCTTCGATTCGAACAGCTTCAAACGCTGTCCTGGTTGGGCGACTGGAATCGCCTGGGATTGCGACATGATGTGCACTCCTTATTTAAACAGTTGCAGGTGTTCGATGACCGGGCCGAGGGCCAGGGCAGGAACGTAATTCAACACGCCCACCAGCAGCACCACGGCGATCAGCAGGAACACGAACATCAGGCCATGGGTCGGCATGGTGCCGGAGTTGGCCTGCAGGCGTTGCTTGCCGGCCAGCGAGCCGGCAATGGCCAGCACCGGAACGATCATGGCGAAGCGGCCAAACCACATGGCGATTGCCAGCATGGTGTTGTAGAACGGCGTGTTGGCGGAGATGCCGGCAAAGGCGCTGCCGTTGTTATTGGCGGCCGAGCTGAACGCGTAAAGGATCTCGGTGAAGCCGTGCGCGCCGGGATTGGCCACGCCGGCCTTGCCCACGTCCAGCATGACGGCGACGGCGGTTCCCACCAGCACCAGCGTCGGCGTGACCAGGATGGCGATGGAAGTCATCTTCATCTCGTACGACTGGATCTTCTTGCCCAGGTATTCCGGCGTACGGCCGATCATCAGGCCGGCGATGAACACCGCCATGATGGCGAAGATCAGCATGCCGTACAGGCCGGAACCGACGCCGCCGAAGATCACCTCGCCCAGCTGAATCAGCAGGGTCGGGCCCATGCCGCCCAGCGGCGTGAAGGAGTCATGGAGGCTGTTCACCGCGCCGCACGAAGCGGCGGTAGTGACGGCGGCGAACAGGCCGGAAGCGGCGATGCCGAAACGCACTTCCTTGCCTTCCATATTGCCGCCCGGCTGCAGGGCGCTGGCAGCCTGGTCGACACCTATCGCCTGCAGGGCCGGATGGCTGGTCTGCTCAGCGGCCATGATCCCGCCGGCGGCCACCACGAACATGATGCTCATCGCAGCCAGTACCGCCCAACCCTGACGGCGGTCGCCCACCAAATGGCCGAAGGCGAAGCACAGGCCGGCCGGGATCAGGAAGATCGACAGCATTTGTATGAAGTTGGTGAGCGGAGTCGGATTTTCGTAAGGATGCGCCGAGTTGGCGTTGAAGAAGCCGCCGCCGTTAGTGCCCAGCATCTTGATCGCTTCCTGCGAGGCGACCGGGCCCATGGCGATCAACTGGGTGTTGGATGTCTTGCCTTCCATCACAGGCTGGCCGGCGGCATCTTTCAGCGGCTGCCCGTCGGCGCCGGTCTTGGCTTCGGCATAGGCGACCGTCTCCATCAGGTTCACTTCCTTATAGGCGGAGAAGTTCTGGATCGAACCCTGGCCGATCAGGAACACAGCGTAGACGGAGGAAATCGGCAGCAGCACGTACAGGGTGATACGGGTCAGGTCAACCCAGAAGTTGCCGATCGACTTGGCCGAACGCTGTGCGAAGCCTCGGATCAGGGCGAAGGCGACGGCGATACCGGTGGCGGCGGAGAAGAAGTTCTGCGGCGCCAGCGCCAGCATCTGGCTCAGGTAACTCATGGCTTGCTCGCCCACATAGCCCTGCCAGTTGGTGTTGGAGACGAAGCTGACAGCGGTGTTAAACGCGGAGTCCGGGCTGATATTGGCCTGGCCCTGTGGGTTCAGGGGCAACCATTGCTGCAGGCGCTGCACGCCATAAACGAACAGCACGCCCAGGCCATTGAAGGCCAGTAGGGCGATGGCATAGGCTTTCCAGCCCATGCCGCGTTTTTCGGGGTCGAGCGGCACGCCGGCCGCGCGATACAGCAGCTTTTCCACGGCGCCCAGCCAGCCCAGGCCCGGCACTTTGCGGCCATCGGCCACGCGGGCCAGCCAGCCGCCCAATGGCCAGGCGGCGGCGACCAGCACCACCATAAAAACGGCCAGCAACAGGAGGGATTGGGTGCTCATGTCACAGATCCTCCGCTTTGAGCAGGGCTACCAGCAGGTAGACCAGCAGGCCGGCCGTGGCGACCGAGCCGATGACGTAAAAGATGTTCATTGCTTGCCTCCCAGCTTGTCGCAGCCGGCCGCCATTGCGGCGATCAGTGCGATGAAGGCGACGATTGCGCCGATAAATACGAAGTCCATTTCTTTCCCCGAAAAGTCTTGTTTACTAGGGGACCAGCTTATCGAGCCGCGCCTAAAATCGGTGTAAAGACTCGGCAGGCCGCTGTAAACAAGGTGTAAAAATGGCGCCCGCAGGCGCCCTGAACACCCGGGAGCCCTGGTTCAGAAGGTCTTGCCGAGGGTAAGCAGCAGAGCATCCCGCCCCAGGAACTTGCCGTTGGCTGGGGAAGCGTAGGCAGTCTTGCTGGCGTTGCTGCCGACTGCGGCCAGCTGCACGCTGGCGAAGCCGAGGTCCTTGGTCACGCCAGCTTTCCAATCGGTGTAATTGGCGATGCTGTTGTGATGCACGCGCTGGCGGCCAGCGTGCAGGTTCACGGTGTAGCCATTTCCGGCATCGATGTTGGCGCTTAGGTCCAGGTAGCCGGAGTTCTTGCTGTCGACGTAGCCAAACAGGTTGGTCAGCGCATGCGAATACTTCAAGGTCGCCGGGCCGTAGCTGACCTGGCCGTAGACTTCCGTGGTATCGGCATTGGCGAAGCCTGACCCATGTTTCAGGCCATTGTCGGCGTAGACATAGCTCAGCACACCGACGTCGTAGCTGACGTCGGAGGTGAGCTGGCCACGCTTGCCGCCGTAGATATCCAGCTCGATATTGCCGCCGCCGCCCGCGTCCTTGGTCCACTTGATGGTGGAAGCCCAGGCGCCGGCATACAGCCCGCTCGGGTGATTGACGTAATCGACGCCGCCCTGCAGCGCAGGCTTCAGGCGAGTCTGGGAAATTCCGCGGTAGCGGTAGTCCGAGGTGACGGCGGCATTGAGGCTGGTTTCGTTATCCGGCCTGGCCTCCTCTGCACGGACCGAGGCGGTGCATGCCGCGAGCATGGCGGAGGCAAGGATCAGTTTTTTCATGGTGACGAATTCCTTCGATGTGGTCGAAGCTGAACTCTATCGATTCACCCGTAAAAACAGCCTTAAAACTCAGCCCCCGCGAGTAAAGGAAGCGTAAAAAACTTACAGTCGCATGAATTTACGGAGGACGGCTTGCACCTGGTGCTGGGCCAGCGGCTTGTCCAGCATGCCCGCGGCGCCGGCGGCGTGGGCGCGTGTGCTGTCGTAGTCGTGCGCGGACTGCGCGAGGAAGATCACTTCGGGCTGCATTGTTTCGCTGCGCAGCTGGGCGCACAGCAGGTAGTGGTCGATGATGGGGGCGGCGAAGTCCAGCAGCACCACGGCCACGGCCTGCTGGCGGCACAGCGCCAGTGCGGCTACGCCATCCACTGCCCACAAAACCGGGGTGCCGAATTGTTTCAGCGAGAGTCCCAGGTATTCGCTGAACGTGGCGTTGGCATCCACGCACAACACGGCGCCTTCGCGCCGCGGCTTGCGCATCTTTTCATAGACGGCCGGTTCGGTCAGGTCAAGGTCGAGCCGTTCGCGGCGCCGACGTTCGGGCACCATCGACTGGCCGGCTGCGGACAGGCCGGCCAGCACTTCGGCGCGGCGCTCGACCAGGCGTGCCAGTTCGGCGTACAAGGCCGCCCATTGCACGGGCAGCGGTAAGTTCGGATAAGGCAGCGCCACCCCGGTCGCGCCCAGCACCAGCGCCGGACGGATGTCGCCCGCTGCCAACGAGGCGATGACGGCCAGCGCTTTCAGTTCGGTGCCATTGGCGAGGTAGATATCGGGGTCCTGCAAGCTGTCGTCGGACAGGCACTTATATGAGGGGCCATCCGCCGGCGCCTTCGCCAAACCCTGCGCGAGCGCGCGCGCGGCCTCCGGTGGGAAGCCAACCAGCCTCACTGCGAACGGGCGCCGATCTGTGGTCATAAACCCATTTTACCGCCCGGATTCCCTTGCGCCACCCGCCGTTGCGGATAGAATGCGCAAGCATGCGCTCGGTCAAGCTTGTGTGAAAAGCATCATCAATTCGCAAGTCACCGGAAAATACTGTATATAATCACAGCACTTTGCATTACCAAGAACAAGTATGGCCACTAAAAAACCAGTTTCCGACTACAGCGAATCATCCATCCGCGTCCTCAAAGGACTGGAACCCGTCAAGCAGCGCCCGGGCATGTACACCCGCACCGAAAACCCGCTGCACATCATCCAGGAGGTAATCGACAACGCCTCCGATGAAGCACTGGGCGGCCATTGCAAAAACATTATCGTCACGCAGAATGCCGACGGTTCCATCACCGTCGAAGACGACGGCCGCGGCATCCCGGTCGGTCTGCATCCGGAAGAAAACGTGCCGACGGTGGAAATCGTCTTTACCCGCCTGCACGCTGGCGGCAAGTTCGACAAGGGCTCGGGCGGCGCCTACGCGTTCTCGGGCGGCTTGCACGGCGTCGGCGTGTCGGTCACCAATGCGCTGTCCAAGCGCCTGGAAATCGCGGTGTGGCGTAAAGACGACGCCGGCAACGGTTTCCACCAGATTGCATTTGAAAACGGCGACCTGGTCGAGCCCCTGAGCTCCCAACCGGCGCCGAAAGATGGCAAGAAGTCCGGTACCCGCGTCACCGCCTGGCCGGATGCGAAGTATTTCGACTCGCCGCTGATTTCGCAGGTCGAGTTGCAACGCCTGCTGCGCTCCAAGGCCGTGCTGCTGCCCGGCGTGTCCGTCACGCTGAAGAACGCCAAGAATGGCGACGAGCAGACGTGGATGTACAAGGACGGCCTGCGCGGCTACCTGAACGAACAACTGGCCCAGACCACCTCCGGCGGCGAAACCCTGATTCCCCTGTTCGAGGGCGAGCAGTTCGCTACTCCTGACGCGGAAGGCTTTGCCGAAGGCGAAGGCGCATCGTGGGTGGTGGCCTGGACCGAGGAAGGCGCCGTGGTGCGCGAGTCCTACGTCAACCTGATCCCAACCCCGAACGGAGGGACCCACGAATCGGGCCTGCGCGAAGGCCTGTTCGGCGCAATGAAGAACTTCGTCGAGCTGCACTCGCTGCTGCCGAAGGGCGTCAAGCTGCTGCCGGAAGACGTGTTTGCGCGCGCCTCCTTCGTGCTGTCGGCCAAAGTGCTGGACCCGCAATTCCAGGGCCAGATCAAGGAACGCCTGAATTCGCGCGATGCGGTGCGCCTGGTGTCCACCTTCTCCAAGCCTGCGCTGGAACTGTGGCTGAACCAGCACATCGACTACGGCAAGAAGCTGGCGGAGCTGGTGATCAAGCAAGCGCAATCGCGCCTGCGTTCGGCGCAGAAGGTCGAGAAGAAGAAGTCTTCCGGCGTGGCTGTGTTGCCGGGCAAGCTGACCGATTGCGAATCTGACGATACGGCGCGCACTGAAATCTTCCTGGTCGAGGGCGACTCGGCAGGCGGTTCGGCCAAGATGGGCCGCGACAAGGAATTCCAGGCCATCCTGCCGCTGCGCGGCAAGGTGCTGAACTCCTGGGAGACCGACAAGGACCGCCTGTTCGCCAATAACGAGATCCACGATATCGCGGTGGCAATCGGCGTCGACCCGCACAACTACGGCGATGCGCCGGACCTGAGTGGCCTGCGTTACGGCAAGATCTGCATCCTCTCCGATGCGGACGTCGACGGCTCCCACATCCAGGTGCTGCTGCTAACCCTGTTCTTCCGCCATTTCCCGAAACTGATCGAGAACGGCAATATCTGCATCGCCCGTCCGCCGCTGTACCGCGTCGACGCGCCTGCGCGCGGCAAAAAACCGATCCAGAAGCTGTACGCGCTGGACGACGGAGAACTGGTAGCAATCGAAGACAAGCTGCGCAAGGACGGCCTGAAAGAAGGTTCCTGGACCATCTCCCGCTTCAAGGGCCTGGGCGAGATGAACGCCGAGCAGCTGTGGGAAACCACCATGAACCCGGACACCCGCCGCCTGCTGCCGGTGTCGCTGGGCGATTTCGACCACGGCTACTCCTCCTCGCGCTTCAATATGCTGATGGGCAAAGGCGAAGCCGCCGCCCGCCGCGCGTGGATCGAAGAACACGGCAACGAAGTAGAAGCGGATATCTAAATGATCATCGGTATCGACCTTGGCACCACCAACAGCCTGGTCGCCATCTGGCGCGACGGCAAGCCGCAAATCATCCCCAACGCATTGGGCGACAACCTGACGCCATCCTGCGTCGGGCTGGATGACGACGGCACCATCCTGGTGGGCAAGGCCGCCCGCGAGCGCCTGCAGACGCACCCGCATATGACGGCGGCCGTCTTCAAGCGCTATATGGGCAGCGACAAACGCATCCGCCTCGGCGACAAGGAATTCCGACCGGAAGAACTGTCGTCGATGGTGCTGCGCGCGCTCAAGGAAGATGCCGAAGCCTTCCTCGGCCATCCGGTCGAAGAAGCGATCATCACCGTGCCGGCCTACTTCAGCGACGGCCAGCGCAAGGCCACCCGCGCCGCCGGCCAGCTGGCTGGGCTGAAAGTGGACCGCTTGCTGAACGAGCCAACGGCCGCCGCACTGGCTTACGGCATCCAGGACCATGAACGCGAGACCAAGTTCCTGGTCTTCGACTTGGGCGGCGGCACCTTCGACGTCTCGATCCTCGAGATGTTCGAGGGCGTGATGGAGGTGCGCGCCTCGACCGGCGACAATTTCCTCGGCGGCGAAGATTTCGTGGAACTGATGGTCAATGCCTTCCTGGCCCGCAGCGGCATTACCAAAGGGCTGGTGGGTGGGCCGCTGGACGCCTCGGCCACCCGCCGCTTGCGCAACGAAGCGGAGCGCGTCAAGTGCGCCTTGTCCAGCCAGGACAGCGCCACCATGGAGCTGCGCCACGGCGACGCCGTGTTCAAGCTCGAGTTCAACGAGGCGACCCTGCAGTCGGTCTGCGAACCGCTGCTGGCCCGCCTGCGCACACCGGTTGAGCGCGCACTGCGCGACGCCGCCATCCGCCCGGCCGACCTGGAAACCGTGGTGCTGGCAGGCGGTGCAACCCGCATGCCGATCGTACGTAAGATGGTGGCGCGCATGTTCGGGCGCTTCCCTGCGACCCAGCTGGACCCGGACGAAGTGGTGGCGCTGGGCGCTGCCGTGCAGGCCGGCCTGAAGATGCGCGATTCCGCGCTCGACGAAGTGGTCATGACCGACGTCGCGCCCTATTCCATGGGCGTGTCGGTGTCGCAGCAGATCGGGCAGGGCCGCCATAGCAGCGGCCACTACCTGCCCATCATCGAACGCAACACGCCGGTGCCTGCCTCGCGGGTGGAGAGCGTGTCGACTCTTTTCGACTACCAGCCGGTTGTCGAAGTCCAGGTGTACCAGGGCGAAGCGCGTATGGTCTCCGACAATATCTTCCTCGGCAAGCTGAGCGTACCGGTGGAACGCAAGCGCGCCGGCGAGGTATCGCTCGATATCCGCTTCACCTACGACATCAGCGGTGTGCTGGAGGCGGAAGTGACAGTGCACGGCACGCAGGAGCGCCACCGCGCCATCATCAGCGACAACGCAGGCGTGATGACGCCTGAGGAAATCGAACAGAAATTCCGCGAACTGGCTGCGCTGAAAATCCATCCGCGCGAGCAAAGCGAGAACCGCTTGCTGATTGCCCAGGCCGACCGCTTGTACGAACAGGCGCTGGGCGAGCTGCGGCATTTCATCGCGCACCACACCACCGCCTTCCAGAACGTGCTGGAAACCCAGGATCCGAAGCAGATCAACGAGGCGCGCGCCGCCTTCAAGGACCTGCTCGACCGCATCGCCCAGGATAGCCCGCTGCCATGACGCTGCGCCGCAATCCGTGGGAAGTCCTGGGCATCCAAGCCACGGGTGACCAGAAGGCGATCAAGCGTGCCTATGCGGCGCGCTTGAAAGCCCGTCGTCCTGAAGACGATGCAGAGGCTTTCCAGGAACTGCGCGCAGCCTATGACTGGGCGTTGCGGCATGCCGAACCGGCGCCGCTTGTGGTCGAAGTCATGCCCGAGGCCGAGCCGGTTTCCGAAGTAGCGATGGAGCAGACCACCGCGCCACTGGCCGAGCCATACGCCGGCGACCTCGCCGCCGAGTCCCCAGCCGATCCTCTGATCGCGCCGCATATTGAGCCGGCCGCCGAACAGGTGTACGCCGAATGGCAAGCCGCTGGCGAGGCGCCGGCCAGCCCGCCACCGGCACGCCCCACAGCCCCACCCGACTACCGGTCGCAAGCCGCCGCCCTGTGGGCGTCCTTCGCCCGCAACTCCTCGGTGCAGCCCAATGTCAAGCTGACCAAGCTCCTGAAGAGCGACGCGATGCTGAACCTGGCCTTGCGCGAGCAGTTCGAGATTCAGGCAGCAAGCTACTGCGCCGGCGAGACATGCGACGAAACCCTGCGCCACCATGTGGTCGTCCAGTTCGGCTGGATGAACGACTGCAACCATTTGCTCAAACTAGGCCGGCGCGAAGTTCTGGTGGCTCTTGCGCGTCACCATGCCGACCACGCTCACCGTGAAATGCTGAAGCTCGCGTCCACCAATATGGCGATCAAGGCCCTGCTGGATGACGAGGTCCCGCGCCACGCTTTCCGCAGCATGGATTCTGGCTTCGTGAAGGAAATGCGCAAGCAGCTGGACATGATTCACACCCAATGTCCGTCGCTGCTGGATTACCGCCTCAATGAAGACGTGGTGGCCTACTGGGTACAGCAGGTCGCGCAGAAGAAGTATTTCGTGCAAACCGCCGTCCTGTCGTTCGCAGCCGGCTGGGTAGTGTGGGCACTGCTGCTTGCCGTGTTTCATTTCACCGGCATCGAGGTCGGCGATTTGCGCCTGCCCGGCTTCCTCGCCACTGAGCTGCTGGTTGTGGGCGGTACTGCGCTCGCAGTCTTGCGCCCACCGCAGGGATTGCTGAACGCGCGAGAACAGTTCTGGCATCGCATCTGGCATCCTTACGTGGATATGTGCAGGACCAACCGCTGGCTGCAATTCGGCTGGATGCCGGTCTTCGTGCTGTTGTCATTGGCTGCGCTGGTTCCGCAGGTGGTTGAATACGGCTGGCTGCCATTGACCATCGGGCTCGCCGGCTGCGCCATCTTCGCATGGCAATCCATCGCATTTGACGTTCACGGCAAACTGGGCGCCGCCGCCTCGCTGGCGTTTTTTGCCTCCATCCTGGCTTTTGGCATGTACGCCAACAGCTTTGCGGCCCTCGGCTTCGCAGGCTGTTTCGCCATCGCGTTCTGCATTTTCCTGCAAGGCCTGCGCGGCCCGGGCCAATGGTGCTACATGTTCAACGTGAAGGACGCAGCCCTGCTGAAGATGCGCGCAGCGTGGCTGGTCGCGGCCATCGGCCTGTACGCTTTGTGCGTATGGCCCGCCATTCCAGGCCTGCTTGCATCAGGGCTGTTTTTCCTTTGTGCCCTGGTTGGACTGGCGCTGACACGTATTGTATTTACCAAGGCCGAGCTGCTGGGAGCACTGATGGTGACGCTCGTCGCCGGCGCGGTGAGCGAAAACTTCCATCCCGTCCAGGAACCCCATTTCAAATTCGCGATGGTCTTACTGAACATCGTCTTCGGCTTCATGTGCGGCAATCTCCTGCGCAGCGCTTACGAAAGCAAATCCAATAGTTAATACCACGTCACAAGAACTTCGAACATATGTCTACACAAGCAAACCTCTTTGACGACCCGGCCCCGGAGCAGCCACCGAGCGGTGGCACTGGCGGCGGCGATGACGGCGGCGAATCGCTGACCCTTTCTACATTCGCCGAACGCGCCTACCTTGACTACGCCATTTCCGTGGTCAAGGGCCGCGCCCTGCCGGACGTGTGCGACGGCCAGAAGCCGGTGCAGCGCCGTATCCTGTATTCGATGAATGAACTGGGCCTGGGTCCGACCGCCAAGCCGCGCAAGTCCGCCACCGTGGTAGGCGACGTGCTGGGTAAGCTGCACCCGCACGGCGACCAGTCGGTGTACGACGCACTGGTGCGCATGGCGCAGGACTTCTCGCTGCGCTACCCGCTGATCGACGGCCAGGGCAACTTCGGTTCGCGCGACGGCGACGGCGCCGCGGCAATGCGATACACCGAAGCCCGCCTGACGCCGATTTCGCGCCTGCTGCTGGACGAAATCGACCAGGGCACCGTGGACTTCATCCCGAACTACGACGGCTCGTACGAAGAACCGGCCCTGCTGCCGGCACGCCTGCCGATGGTGCTGCTGAACGGCGCCTCCGGTATCGCGGTGGGCCTGGCGACCGAAATCCCTTCGCACAACCTGACCGAGGTGGCGAAAGCCGCCGTGGCGATGATCCGCAACCCGAAGATCAGCCACGCTGAATTGATGGAACTGATCCCGGGCCCGGACTTCCCGGGGGGCGGCCAGCTGATCACGCCGCGTGCGCAGCTTGACGACATGTACGCCTCGGGCCGCGGCTCGATGAAAGTGCGTGCACGCTGGAAGATCGAAGAACTGGCGCGCGGCCAGTGGCAGGCCGTCGTGTACGAACTGCCGCCCGGTACTTCGGCACAGAAGGTGCTGGAAGAAATCGAAGAACTGACCAATCCTAAGGTCAAGTTGGGCAAGAAGGCCCTGTCGCCGGAGCAGGTGGCGCTGAAAGGCCTGATCCTGGGCCAGCTGGACAAGGTGCGCGACGAAGCGGGCCGCGAGGCTGCGGTGCGCCTGGTGTTCGAGCCCAAGTCGAAGAACCAGAACCAGACCGAGTTCATGCACATGCTGCTGGCGCATACCTCGCTCGAGACTTCGGCTTCGATGAACCTGGTGATGATCGGCGGCGACGGCCGCCCGCGCCAGAAGGGTATCAGCGAAATCCTGGGCGAGTGGATCGAATTCCGCTTTGCTACCGTGACGCGCCGCACCCAGTTCCGCCTGAACAAGGTCGATGAGCGCATCCACATCCTGGAAGGCCGCCAGATCGTCCTGCTGAACATCGACGAAGTGATCGCCATCATCCGTAATGCGGACGAACCGAAGGCGGCACTGATCGAACGCTTCAAGCTGTCGGACCGCCAGGCGGAAGACATCCTCGAGATTCGACTGCGCCAGTTGGCGCGCCTGGAAGCGATCAAGATCGAACAGGAGCTGTCGGAGCTGCGCAAGGAGCGCGAAGGCCTGCAGGATGTGCTGGACAATCCATCCACCCTGCGCCGCCTCGTCATCAAGGAAATCGACGGCGACGCCAAGACTTACGGCGACGCGCGCCGCACCCTGATCGAAGAAGCGCAGAAGGCAGTCGTGGAACAGAAGGTTGCCGACGAACCGGTGACGGTGATCATCTCCGAAAAAGGCTGGGTGCGCGCGCGTACCGGCATCGGCCACGACCCGGCGCAGTTCACCTTCAAGGCCGGCGATTCGCTGTATGGCGCGTTCGAGTGCCGTACGGTGGATACCCTGCTGGGCTTCGGCGACAACGGCAAGGTGTACTCCGTGCCTGTCGCCGCCCTGCCTAACGCGCGTGGCGATGGCGTGCCGATTACGACCCTGGTTGACCTCTCCGGCGGTGCGCGCCTGCTGCACTACTTCGCAGGCAATGCCGACAAGCAGCTGCTGCTGGCATCCGATGCGGGTTATGGCTTTATCGCCAAAGCTGGCGATATGGTGTCGCGACTGAAGGGTGGCAAGGCGTTCATTACGCTGGATGAAGGTGCGAAGCCGCTGCCGCCGACCGTGGTCACCGAAGGCGCTAGCGCGGTGGCTGTGATCTCGGAGAAGGCGAACCTGCTGGTGTTCGGCATGGACGAGATGAAGGTGCTGTCCAATGGCGGCCGTGGTGTGATCCTGATGGACCTGGCCGATAAGGAAAAGCTGGTTGCCGCTTGCGCGATCACCGACAAGGGTGTGACCGTGCAGGGGATCGGCAATGCACAGAAGGCCAAGGAAGACCGCATGGGGCCGACGGCGCTGGGGCCGCACTTTGGCAAACGGGCGCGCAAGGGCAAGCCGATGCCGGTGCGGATCAAGCCTACGGGTTTGCTGCCGAACACCTGAACCCTGTAAATCGGGGTCTGACCCAAGGGTCAGACCCAGTCTGCGGCACTTGCACCGACTGGGTCAGACCCTCGGGTCTGACCCTGAATTACCGGGTTTAGCGCGGCGCATAGAGATCAATAGTCTCCTGCACCGCATCACTGCACACCGCGCAGAAAGCCTCGCTGCGGTCGAACATCAAGCACTGCTGCTGCGAACGATAGTAGCCAGTCGCCTCATAATTCGCGCCCTCGAACGCTCCCACCGCCTTCCGGTTAGGCGCCTTCGAGAACAGCGCATTAGTCCAGGCAAGATCCTCCTTGAACAACTTGCTCATCTCCGATTCCGGACGATTATCCTTGCGCAGCTGCGCACGGATCTTCTGGTACTCGCGCGAATGCGCCTCATACTCCGCCTTCGGCCACGCCGTCGGCAAGGCGGTCCCCGGCGTCACGAACTTCTTCCACTTCACGTTCGCAGGATCGAGCAAGGCCGTCACATTCGGCTCCCAAGGCTCCATGCGCGCACCACCCGTCGCGTAAGCCACAGGAGAGGTGTAGTACTCATCCGCCAGCCCAGCGAAATGGTGGCCGAATTCATGCACGAACAGGTAATTCGCCCAATCGTTATCCGCCGCCGCAGTGCTGAACTGCCCGTAGATGCCGCCACCGCCGTAGGTCTCGTTATTGACCAGGATCTCGATGAACTCATACGGCGCATGCTGCGCGATCTCACGCAAGGCGCGGTTATCCACGGTCAGCACATAACGCTCGCTGCCGAAGATGTCGTAGCGCGTGCCCAGCTTCGACGCATGGTAGGTATTAGTCGAAGGGCGCGACACGCCGCTCTCCTGGGTCGGCACCGCCATCGCCCACACGTTGAAGTCTTTTGCCCGTTCCTTGAACGGCGAAACGGTGAACAGGTAGTCGGACAGCTTGCGCGCGCGATCCTCGAACTTCGCCATATCCGCCTTGGTGTAGCCGTCGCCAAGGATCAGCAGATCGACCTTTTTCTCGCTAGGCCCGTTCACACGGATCGGAATCGGCTTGGCCGGCGCAGGTTCCTGCTTGCGCACCACGTCCATCGAATCGGTATCGACCTCCAGGCTCCACACCACCGAGAACTCGTTGCGCTCATCGCGCTTCAGGATGCGCACCTTGACCGGGTGTTCAGGCTTTGGAAAGCGCACCGACTCATGGAAACCGCGCGTCAGCTTGCCCGCTTCCTCGGTCGACTTCCATTCCCCGAAGACGGTGGAGAAGGTGCGGGTGTACAGCAGCTTGCCGGTTTTTGCATCCGCCACTTCGACCTTGTTCACGCCGCGGTTGGTGGTGTCGATTGTCTTGGACATATCGCCCGGCCATGGCAACGGTTCAATCACAACTTGTTCGATCGCGTAACTTTCGTTTAGCGCGTTACCGGTATGCATATAGTCCAGGCGCACGGTCGCAGGCTGCGCGGCCAGCGCCAGGCCGGCAACGGCGCTCAGCGCAGCCCCCGCCAGCAGTCGATTCAGGTACGGCATGAAGTCTCCAGTGTGGTTTTAGTGGCGGATATTGTAGCTTTGCTTTGCGGAATACTGTAGACCGCAAAAAAGGGCAGGCTTAAGATGACGCCATGCCTATCGAACCCGATCAGCTACGCGCCTGGCTGGCAGCGGCCGGCCGCCAGGACGCAGCAGCCTTCCGCGCGCTGTACGACGCAGCCGCGCCGAAACTGTTTGGCTTTGCCATGCGTATATTGCGTAAGCGGGAGCTGGCCGAAGAGGCTTTGCAGGAAGGCTTCGTCTCGATCTGGCACGCAGCGCCGGATTACCAGGCCGGCCTGGCAGCGCCGCTGACGTGGATGGCTGCCATTGTCCGCAACAAGGCGCTGGATATCCTGCGCCGCACGGACGAAACGCTGGAACTGGATGTCACAATGGATTCACTACTTCGGGACGATGCCAGCACGCCGGCCGAGGCGAGCGAAATGAGCAGCGAAGCACGCGCCCTGGCAGGCTGCATGTCGCGGCTGGAGAACCTGCACCGGCTGGCGATCGGCCTGGCGTTCTTCCATGACCTCTCGCACACGGAGGTTGCGCAGCGTATGTCGCTGCCGGTCGGCACCATCAAGACCTGGATCCGGCGCGGCATGGAAAAACTGAAGAATTGCCTGTCGCAGGGAGGTGCGCCATGAATATCCGTGGCAACGACGCCCTGCGCGACAAGCTTGCGGCCGAGTATGTGCTCGGCACCTTGCGTGGCGGGGCGCGGCGGCGCTTCGAAGGCTGGATGTACAGCGATGCCGCCCTGCGCCTGCTGGTCAAGGAATGGGAACAGCGCCTGCTGCCGATGCACGAATTCGTCCACGCGCAGCCGCCCTCGCCCCAGGTGTGGCGCAATGTCGAAATGCGCCTGCACCTGAAGCCTGAGCGCAGCCGCTGGCATTTCTGGCGCGGATTCGGGCTGGGGGCGGCGTCGGCTGCTGCGGTGGCGGCGCTGCTGGTGTCGGTCAGCGTGCAGCAGCTGCGCGAGCCGTCTTACGACCTGGTGGCCACGCTGACCGACGAACAGGCGCAGCCTGCCTTGCTGGTCAAGGCCGATACCGGCAGGCGCGTGCTGCAGGTCCATATGGTCGGCTCGGCGCCGGTGCCGCTCGACCGGTCGCTGCAGCTGTGGGCGATTCCCAAAGCCGGTCCGCCACGTTCGCTGGGCGTGCTGGGCGACGATGGCCGCGCGACGTTCTCGCTGGCTGCCGGCGCGGTCGGCAGCGACGTGGTGGTGCTGGCGATTTCGCTTGAGCCGCGCGGCGGCTCGCCCGATCCGAATGGTCCGACCGGCCCGGTCCTGTACAAAGGTCCCTGGATCCGGGCGATGTGATCAGGCTGTGGCGCGCTCGACGAGCCATACGGCCGCCAGCAGGGCAATGCATGCCGACCCGCCTTTCACCATGGCCTGCCTGTAAAGCCACGTGCCGCGCATGGCGTACGCCAGCGGAACGAAAGCGGCGACGATGGCGAGCTGGCCCAGTTCCACGCCGATGTTGAATCCCGCCAGCGCAATGGCTGCGGAGCCTTCAGGCAGGCCAAGATCGCCGAGGACGCCGGCAAATCCGAAGCCATGTAGCAGCCCGAATACGAAAGCGGCCAGCCAGCGCTTGGCTTGTACCAGCGGCCAGATGTTGTTCAGCGCCGCGATGGCGACAGAGGCGGCGATGGCCAATTCAATCAGGCGGCTCGGCAGTGCGACCATGTGCAGCGCTGCCAGCGAGAGCGTCACCGAGTGCGCCAGCGTAAAGGCTGTGACCACACGCAGCACGTCCACGCTCGCGGGCCGCCAGCTTTTCGCCAGCACGGCAGGCAGCAGGAGGGAGAGCAGGAACAGGATATGGTCGTAGCCGGTCCAGATGTGCCAGACGCCGTGACGCAGGTAACCGGCGACCTGGCGCCACATGCCGCCGGCCACCTCGAAACGCGTGTTGTCGCCGCCCAAGACCAATGATTCCATCGTGCCGTCGATCGTCATGCTGGCCAGGCCCCGGTGCTGCGCGTCCAGGTCGGCGAACAGTTTGTAATCGATGGCGAAGGCGGCCTCCTGCTGGCATCCACCGCGCAGCAAGAGGACGGCATAGGTGCCGTCGGTATGCCGGTCGACCTGATTGCCGACCACCTCGAGCCGGCAGCCTGGCGCCAGGCCGAGGCGCGGGATGGCATAGCTGGCGATGCCGGCGTGGCGGGAACGGACCTCGTCCCACGTCAACTGCCCATCGCCATTGGCATCGAGGCCAAGTGCGAAGTCGAGGTCGCGCAAGGCGATGTCCCAGCGTCCGTCGATGGCAACCGCGTCGCGCGGCTCCGCCCCGCCCGGGGCCGCCGCGACCGTTGTAACGCGCAGCGTGAGGTAGCTGTCGCTTGGCTTGTGCGCGCTGGCTACGCTTGCGGCGAGCAGCAGGAGAAGCACGGCCAGGATGCGGCTCGAGTGCAACAGGGTGTTCATACCGGACCTCCTTCCAGTTTTCGCGCCAGGAGGGCAACGGCATTGTCTTCCAGCCCGCGCTGGCGGCGCCAGGCCAAGGCTGGCCGGGCGGCCGATGGCTTTCCCGCAGCGAGGGCGGCTTCCAGCAAAATGCGCAGGTCGGCGGGCTCTTTCTGGACTTGCCAGTTGGCCAGCGCCAGCCGAAGCGCAGCTTGCGCATCGTGGCGCAGGTACAGTTCAAAGCGCGCCTGTTCGCGCTGATGGATCGCGTCTCCACGGCGGGCGGCTGCATCAAAGCGCGCTTGCAGCTCGGCAGCGGCCGCCGCAGCCGCCGGTGAATGTGCGTCCGAGGCCCGAAGCGCCAGCGCGTGCCGCAGCAGCAAACTGTCGATGCGCAGGCGGTTTCCCAGCAGGGCTTGCACTTCCACGTTGCGGCCCTGCTCCAGAAGCAGGTCGGCGTAGGCGCCGAGCAGGTAGCTGTCGTCCGGCGCGATTGCAAGCCCCTGGCGGAAGCGCGCTTCGGCGACGGGCGCATTGCCGCGGCGCGCCGCCAGCTCGCCAAGCAATGTCAACGCCCAGGTGCGCAGACCCGCCTCGGCGGCGCCCGTGCCGGCGCGTTCGACGGCCAGCGCCAGCAAGCGTTCACTGGCCGCAAGCTGTCCGCTGGCGGCGCGTGCATTGGCGAGGCAAATCATGCTGGCCAGCCCGCTCGCCAACGGCGACAACCGTCCGCAGCTGCGGACGGCTGCATCGTAGTCGCCCCGCACCACCTGCACGGTGGCCAGCGTCAGCCAGGCCTGGGCATTCGCCGGATCGGCGCGCGTCACGGCATCCAGGTCGCGCAGCGCGTCCTCGAAGCGATGGCTCGATTGCAGCAGCGTCGCCCGCAGCAGCCTTACCGCCACGGGCGGCGCAGACTCGCGCCACCATGGCGCCAGCACGGCCTGCGCGTAGCCGAAGTAGCGCGGATCGCTCGCGGCCCGGCCAAGTTCGATATAGCGCTGGGCCAGGGCAGCGGCAAGCGCCGGATCGCCCGGCGCAGCCGCCCTTGTCGCACGCAACAGCGCGTTTGCCGCACCGGGTGCGGCGGCACGGCGCGGCAGCGTCTCCAGCACCTCCGCGCCGGAGCGCGGGGTGAACGGCGCCGCATTGGCGGACGTGGCGGCCGCAGCCACCAATGCGAGCGCGAAGATGGCGTGGCGTTTCATGTCCGCCTCACTCCACCGCCACCGGTTCGCCGCCATCCAGGCTGGTAATCATGGCACGCTCCACGTCGGCCGGTTCGGCATCGTCTGGAGCGCTGCGGACCAGCGCCACCATGGCGGCGGTGAACGCATCTCCCGCCGTAGCGGGAGCGGCAGGCGGCTCGGGGGCCGCCATCGCCGAACCATCGCTGCCGCCGCCACCGCCACAAGCGGTCAGCAGCCCGGCAGACAACGCAGCAAGAAACACGGCCAGCATCGTGGCCTTGAACGCTTTACGGGTACCTTTCATGGCCTGGTCCTCCTATTGCTGCGGCGAGCCGGCAATCGGCGTTTTCAGATAGGGGAAGACGGCACCGAAGAAGCTGTCATCAAGGTAAGCGCCATCGGTGAAGCGGATCGCCCCAGCCGGCGCATCGCCCGGTGCGCAGCCGATATTCAGCGTGCACAACTTGCCCATCACCACGCGCAGGGCGATATCCACCACATCGTCGCCCGGCCTGCGGCCATTGGGGAAGCCGGCATTGTCGCCATCGATCACGCCCAGCCGCTTCTGCGCTCCCTTCGCCACCGGTGCGATCGAGGTATTCAGCCGCAGCATCTCGGCAGCCTTCACATTCGCAGGCTGGTTCAATCCCTGCAATCCGGTGAGAAAGACCTTCACCAGGTCATTGCGCGGGAAGTTCGTGGGCGCTTTGGCGCCGGCACTGCCGAACAGGACTTCCACCAGCGCCGGCAAGGTAGGATTGGTGACGTAATCCGCAAACTGGGCATCCTGCCCCGGCTTGCTGTGGTTGAAGCGGTCCTTGTCCTTCAAGCCGATCACCACCTCGTTCACCAGCGGCATGCCGAGGCGCGACACCTGCGTCCACGCCCCGCCCTCTTTCGAGCCGCCGTTCGGGTTGAGCAGGCGCCCCTGCCGCAGGCTAGCCGTGGTCCAGCCGCCGATCACCGGATCGCCCCCCGCAGTCAGGCAGGAAGCCGCCACCTCCAGCTCGATCGAGGTCACGTTTTTGTCGTCCAGGTCATCGCGGGCGTTCTTTTCCGCGTTGGCCAGGAATTCCACGGCCGGCGCCTTGATGTTGATCAGGTCGAACGTCTCGCCAAGGTTGACCGCGAAGGAATCCTTGCGCTGCCCGACAAACATCCGCGCCGGCACCGGGCAGCCGGGAATGTCCACCGTGTACACATGCTTGCCCGCATACCCGGCATAATCGGGAATCGACTTGTTGCCGATATTGTCGACAGGCTTGTCGAACACGGTGACGCCGCTGCCCGCCATGCGCACCGCCTGTCGCACGCCGCGCCGGTCGCCGCGCACCACGTCCACGGTATAGGTCTCGCGCACATTCAGGCCGGCCGGATTGACGCCGTTGATCGGCCCGCCGTTGATCACCAGCGGAATCGGCACGCTCTTGCCCCCGATGTTGAAAGCTGCATTCTTGAACGTGTTGGTGAAGCGGAACTGGAAGCTCAGGTCTTCCCGCGCATCGCCATTGTTATCGATGTGGATCTCGTACAGCGCGTCCGGATCCATGGTGAAGTAATTCGGCCCGCCATACGCATCCTGCAAGGGCACATAGTTGGCGATCAGGGTGACGAATTGCTCGCGCCCCGGCTCGTAGCTGCGGAACATATAGAAATCCGTCCCGTCGACCTTCGGCTGGCGCGTGATGAAAGGTGCTTCGCGGTGGCTGGACGCCTGCGCCGCCGGCAGCAGGACCGACAGCAGGCCTAACTGGACAGCAGCTTGCTTGATGAGTGCCATGGTTTCCTCCCTCTTGGTTGGTTGCCATGGCATATACGCGGCAGCGGCGCCGCCGGATTCAACTCCTCATTTATATTTGTAGAGAGGCCGCGTGATTTCGATAGGCCGGATATCAAGGCGGATATTCAGCACTGAATAAGCCTCCGCCAGGCTCGATACAAAGCCCACGCTATCGGGCGTCTTGGTAAAGCGGAACTCGAAGCCGACCTCGGAGCCGCTGGCGCGCGGATTGCCGCTGGCGATGCCGATTGCCTCGTTCTGGTCGCTGTCGATCAGCCGTTCCATCAGGTCGATCACGGCGCTGTTGCCCAGTACATCGTTGCTGAACACCTCGCCCCGGCCCAGGGTGCGCGTGGGGTCGATGCGCCCGCCGGCCTTGTCGCTGGACGGCACGAACATATGGGTGCCGATATTGAATTTGTCGCCACGGTCCAGATAACTGATGACGGCATTGCGCACGCTGAAGTGCGGCGAATCCTTGTCCCATTCGGCGCGTGAGAGGTCGATCAGCAGCGCGCCCTTGTAGCCGATGACTTCCACCTCCCGCTGCGCGTTCACCACCATGGCGCTGTCCTCGTCGATGCCAAGCCCGATCTGGTAGCCCTTGGCCAGCATGGCGGGGATCATGCGCGCAAAACGGCCGCGCACCAGCAGGTGCTGGTCCACGAACACGTCGTCGCCGATGAAGCCCAGGCCCGGGCCCAGCTCGCGGCCATCGGCAATGCCGGTCTGCAGCATCGACAGCACCGCCTTCGGATTGGCGAACATGGTGCTGCTCATGATGGCGGCGCCGGCCGAGGAACCGGCGATCACGCCGCCGCGGCGGTACACGTCCCACACCGCCTCCAGCGCCGCGGTCTGGGTGCCGTCTTCGCGCAACAGCGCCTTGGTGATGCGGCCCTGGTCGCCGCCGGCGAAATAGATGCCGTCGGACTCGCGGATCTTCTTCGCCAGCGCGGCGTCATCCGCATTTTTCTTGTAATCGCTACCGGCCAGGCGCACCGCCACCGGCACCAGGAAGGCGTCGGCGCCCCATTTGCGGAGGTAGGCGATGATGGTCTGGGCCGAGCGCTCCGGATTGCCAGCCGCCGAAGGGAAGACGGCAATGCGCGAGCCCTTGCCGCCTGCCAGTTTCACGATCCGCTGCCAGACGTCCGCATTGTCGCCGCGCAGCCCGCCGCCGATGATGACCAGCGATCCCTGGTGCGCTGCAACGGGCGATGGCGCAATCGCCGCCGACCCGCCGCTGACGGTCCCGCTGGCGCCAGCGACGATGCGCACCGGCGCTGCCGTGTCAGGAAGCTGGCTTGGAGGCTGGTTTGGCGGCGTTCCGGGCGGCTTGGCCGGCGCCTCCGGCGGCGGGGTGGTGCTGGTGCGCCCGCTGGATGCGGAAACCGGTTTCGTGGGGGGCGCTTCCCGTGCGTGGATCGGGAGGCCGCATGCGGCTAGCATGGCCAGGCCCAAACGGGCCAGGCCGGCGGGAGAGTACAGCTTCACGATGGCCTCCTGATCTACTTGCTCGCTGGCATCGCTGCTAGACATCGGGGTAAGACCTTTTCAACAGTGTAGCCGGGCGCAACCGTGGAGTAAAACGCTATCGTGCGCCCGCTTTTGCTACAAATCAGTGTGCCTTCAAATAACGCTCAGGCAAAGGCGTTTTTTCGCCTTCCGGCTGCCAAAGCAGCTGGGAAATCCACCAGCGCTGGCCGTCGTTCACCAGCTGGATCGAATTGATGCCGCGCACAAAAGGCGCGTCCGCCGGGGCGTGGCGCGCCTCGTAGGTGCTGAACACCTGTGCGATCTGGCCGAATTCCTCGCCCTTGCGCGCCAGTTCGGATTCGTAGAAGCCTTCCTTGGCGAACACTGGCGTGACGCGGCTGATGTAGTCTTCCAGCGACAGCACGCGGGTGTGGAGCACGCCATCCTTGCCTGCGCTGTGCACCACCATGCGGCCGTCGTTGCGGAACAGGGAACGCAGGCGGTCCCAGTCGCGCACCTTGCCGGCGGGTCCGGAAATAGTGTCGTACAGGGCGGCCACGATGCCATCCACCGTGGCCACGTCGGCCGGGCGCGCATCGGCCGCCAGGGCGCTACCGCTGGCCAGCACTAACAGTAGCAAAGTTGCTAACTTCTTCATTCGTTCTCCTACTAATTTATAATCGTTTGAATTCCACGTACCAATCTCACAGCAAAAACACCATGACAGATCAATTCTCCAAGAAGGCGGAAGCCTGGTCCGCACGTTTCTCCGAACCTGTTTCCGACCTCGTGAAACGTTACACCGCCTCGGTGTTTTTTGACAAGCGCATGGCCAAGGCCGATATCCAGGGTTCCCTGGCCCACGCCGACATGCTGTCCGCGCAGGGTATCATTCCGGCCGCCGACCTGGCCGCGATCCAGAAAGGCCTGGCCCAGGTCAGCGCCGAAATCGACGGCGGCCAGTTCGAATGGCAGCTGGACCTGGAAGACGTGCACCTGAATATCGAAAAGCGCCTGACCGAGCTGGTTGGCGACGCCGGCAAGCGCCTGCACACCGGCCGCTCGCGCAACGACCAGGTGGCCACCGATATCCGCCTGTACGTGCGTTCCGCCATCGACGACATCACCGGCCTGCTGCAGCAGCTGCGCGGCGCCCTGGTCGACCTGGCCGAAAAGAATGCCGACGTGATCCTGCCCGGCTTCACCCATATGCAGGTGGCGCAGCCGATCACCTTTGGCCACCACATGCTGGCTTATGTTGAAATGTTCGGCCGCGATGTCGAGCGCATGCAGGACTGCCGCAAGCGCGTGAACCGCCTGCCGCTGGGCGCCGCCGCCCTGGCCGGCACCACCTTCCCGATCGACCGCCTGCGCGTGGCCAAGACCCTGGGCTTCGACGATGTGTGCCACAACTCGCTGGATGCGGTGTCGGACCGCGATTTCGCGATCGAGTTCACCGCCGCCGCTTCGCTGGTGATGATGCACGTGTCGCGCATGTCGGAAGAACTGATCATCTGGATGAGCCCACGTGTCGGCTTTATCGATATCGCCGACCGCTTCTGCACCGGCTCCTCGATCATGCCGCAAAAGAAGAACCCGGACGTGCCGGAACTGGCGCGCGGCAAGACCGGCCGTGTGTATGGCCACCTGATGGGCCTGCTGACGCTGATGAAGGGCCAACCGCTGGCTTATAACAAGGACAACCAGGAAGACAAGGAACCGCTGTTCGATACCGTGGATACCGTGGTCGATACCCTGCGCATCTTTGCCGATATGGCCGGCGGCATCACCGTCAAGCCGGAGGCAATGCGCTCGGCAGCGCTGCAGGGCTACGCCACCGCGACCGACCTGGCCGACTATCTGGTCAAGAAGGGCCTGCCGTTCCGCGATGCGCACGAAGCCGTGGCGCATGCGGTGCGTGCTTGCGATGACCTGAAGATCGACCTGGCGCAGATGTCGCTGGAGCAGTTGCGTGCGTTCTCGCCGCTGGTGGGCGAGGATGTGTTTGCGGTGCTGACGCTGGAAGGCTCGGTGGCGGCGCGTGACCACGTTGGCGGCACGGCGCCCAACCAGGTGCGCGCGGCGATTGCGCGCGTGCGTTCGCAGCTGCCCTGAACCCGGTAAACCTGGGTAAGACCCAAGGGTCGGACCCTTGGCCTGCGGCGGCCGCCGGTCGGGTCTGACCCTTGGGTCAGACCCGGAATTACCGGGTTTCCGCCGCGCAGAGAATCCGCTAATATCCTTGCAATAACTATTCCAACAATGGAGAAAAGTAATGCAAGGATTCCTCCGCCTGTCAGGCTGGCTGGATCGCATCGGCTACCGTTGCGGCCAGTTGGCGAACCTGATGATACTGGCGTCCTGTTTCATCAGCGCCTCCAACGCCATGATCCGCTATGGCTTCGACTGGAGCTCCAACGCCCTGCTAGAAATGCAGTGGTACCTGTTTGGCGCCGCTGTCATGCTCGGCGCCAGCTACACCTTCCAGCGCAATGAACACGTCAGGGTCGACCTGATCTACGGCCACGTCTCCGAACGCAAGCAGCTGTGGATCGACGTCTTCGGCATCATCTTCTTCCTGTTCCCGGCCTGCATCCTGTTCGCCTGGCTGTCCTGGGAATCGCTGTTCCTGCCTTCCTGGGCCATCATGGAGCAATCGAGCAACGCCGGCGGCCTGCCGCGCTGGCCGATCAAATTCATCGTGCCGGTCGGCTTTGCCCTGCTCACGCTGCAAGGCTTGTCGGAACTGATCAAACGCATCGCCCACCTCACCGGCCGAGCGGTCCTGGATAGCAAATACGAAAGGCCAGTGCAATGATTCCATTGGATTTGATGCCGCCGCTGATGTTCGGCGGCCTGGTGGTGTTCATGCTGGTCGGTTTCCCGGTGGCGTTCTCGCTGCTCGCGGTTGGCCTGTTCTTCGGCTTTATCGCGATCTGGGAAGGCTTTTTCGGCGTCCCCTTCCTGCAGGCGGTACCGCAAAGGATATTCGGCAGCGTGCTAGCCAACGACCTGCTGCTGGCGATCCCCTTCTTCACCTTCATGGGTGCGATTCTTGAAAAATGCCGGCTGGCGGAAGACATGCTCGACTCCATGGGCCGCCTGTTCGGCAGCATCCGCGGTGGCCTGGGATATTCGGTGATTATCGTCGGCTTCATCCTCGGCGCCATCACGGGCACAGTGGCGGCGCAAGTGATCGCCATGGCCATGATCTCGCTGCCGGTGATGATGCGCTACGGCTACCACATGCGCTATGCCACCGGCGTGCTGGCCGCTTCCGGCACCATCACCCAGCTGGTGCCACCGTCGCTGGTGCTGGTGGTGCTGGCCGACCAGTTGAAGACCCAGACCGCCGCCGCCGACGTGGGCAGCATGTACCTGGGCGCCTGGGGGCCTTCGCTGGTGCAGATCGCATTGTTCGCGCTGTACACCTTCATCGTTTCGCGCGTGCGTCCGGAATGGCTGCCGGCGGCGCCGCAAAACGAACTCGGTCCGCGCGGATGGGCACTCTGGAAGCAATGCCTGCAGGGCATCGTGCCGGCCGCCGTGCTGATTTTCATGGTGCTGGGCACCATGATGCTGGGCGTGGCCACGCCGACCGAATCGGGCGCCATGGGTGCGCTGGGCGCGGTGATCCTGGCGGCGATCCGCCGTCCGGAGTTCCAGGGCAAGGACAAGGTCTTTTTCCGCGTCGGCATGGTGGCGCTGCTGGGCGCGGCGCTGATCGGAGCCCTGCTGCCGGCGGCCAAGAGCGCCGTGCAGGTGACGCTGGCCGTGCTGTACGTCTGCGTGGCATGGGTAGTGTTCCGCGCCAGCCATATCAAGGAGCTGCGTGAACTGATCCAGCTCAGCTACCAGTCCACCATGCGCCTGACCGCGATGGTGGTGTTTATCCTGATCGGCTCCACTTGCTTCTCCGTCGTGTTCCAGGGCGTGGACGGCGGGCTGTGGGTCGAGCACCTGTTCAACGGCATTCCGGGCGGCTGGATCGGCTTTGTGCTGGTGGTGAACCTGTTCGTGTTCTTCCTGGCCTTCTTCCTCGACTTCTTCGAGATTGCCTTCATCGTGGTGCCGATGCTGGCGCCGGTGGCGCAGAAGGTGCTGGCACCGCAGCTCGAAGGCATCATGGGCAGCCCGGAAGCGGCGGCATCGGCCGCGCTGGTGTGGTTCGGTGTGATGCTGTGCGTGAACATGCAGACCTCCTTCATGCACCCGCCGTTCGGCTTCGCACTGTTCTACCTGCGCGGCGTGGCGCCGAAGGAAGTGAAGTCTTCCGACATCTACTGGGGCGCCCTGCCCTGGGTCGGCCTGCAAATGCTGATGGTGCTGCTGGTGGTGCTGCTGCCGCAGACCGTTACCGTGTTCCTGGACCGAGGCGTTGCGGGCAAGGTGGAGTCCGGCGACCTGCGCATCGAGCAGCCGGCGGTTCCGGACGCGCTGCCGGCGCAGAAACCCGAGGAGGAACAGCAGCCGGAACTGAACTTCTCGCAGCCGGACGAAGAGAAGAAAAAATAGACGCTTGCCGCGGCCTGCTTAGTTAAGCGGGCCGCAGGCAGCCTTGGTGTAGCTCGCTTCCAGGCTGTCGATTTCATCCTGGGTCCGGGCCATCGCCTCGAGCTGGGAATTGCGGCGGTTGTCGTTGCGCTGGCCGTACAGCTCTTCACGGCGGGTCCGCAGCTTGTCGCAATCGGCCTTGGCCACGGACTTGCCGGCCTTGGCGTCCTTGGATTCCTTATCCTTTGCTTCTTTCGCTTCCTTCTCCTCCTGCGCCTTGCGCTCGCGCTCTTCGCGGTTGCGCGCCGCGAGCTGATTGGCGCGGTCGCGGTCTTCCTTCATGCGGTCCTGAGCCGCTTTGACCTGGGCGGCGGAGGGCGGCGGCGGCACTTCGAGGACTTCACCGCCCGAGGCGCACGGCATGGACTGGTAGGTCACCTTGCCTTCGGCCTTGCATTTGTACAGCCCTTGTGCACCGGCCGGCGACATGGTGGCAGAGGCGGCGATGCCGAGGATTGCGAACATCAGCGCTTTTTTCATATTGCGCTTACTCCCAATGGGTCTGGGTCAAGAATTTAAGCCGGTTCCGGTCTGGATCGAGTACCGACATGACGCGCAGGTCGGGACTCAGGCCGTTATTCGGCGCCTCGTCTACATTCACGCCGTACTCCAGGAAATCATCGTACAGCGCATCGACGTCCGCAACATAAAAATGCACCAGGCCGCCGGGCTGGCAATCGCCGGCATGTTCGGTCAGGAAGACTTCCATGCCGTCGAATGCCATCGAGGCGAAGGTAGGCAGGCCGGGCTCGAAATGATGGGTCCATTGCTCGCGAAAGCCGAGCAATTCATAGAACGGCTTGCTGGCGGCATAGCTGGCTACCCGCAACGCCGGCACCACCCGCTGCATCTCGCGCTTCATGCCCATAGTCCGCTCCCGGTTGTGTTGCTGGACGGCAATGATAATGGAAGGCGGGGCCTTCCGGCAAAAATCCTATCGTGCGCGGTCAATTTTACGGCAAAGGAACAACAACTCCATCGAATCCGTTGTGCGGCCTCAAAATGTGGCATGTAAATTCAAATTACGCTTCCAGTACCCCTTTCACCACTGGAGGCCTTCATGCCCTACCGTTACGAGAATGTTGACGATCTTGAAAAGCACGATTTGGTTGGGAACGAGCAATGTGTCGCACTTGTTCAAGTCTTCGCCGGGGCGCCTGTTACTGCCAATTGGCGGCAGGGAGACGCGGTAGTCGGTAATCGGCTACTAAAGAAGGGCACCGCCATAGCCACCTTCGTCAATGGTCGCTACCCGAACAAGCCTCATGGGAATCACGCAGCGCTCTACCTGAAGCAAGGCATCGGTGGCATCCATGTGATGGACC
Organism: Pseudoduganella sp.; assembly: GCA_039593355.1. Classification (GTDB taxonomy): domain Bacteria; phylum Pseudomonadota; class Gammaproteobacteria; order Burkholderiales; family Burkholderiaceae_D; genus Rugamonas. Next base: position 83,392 of record JBCNPK010000010.1, on the reverse strand, counting down.
AGTGGAAGTCGAAGAAAAACCATCAGATAAGCTCTCGTTTCATCCCCTCCCTGGGGAAGGACAAGAACGGCAACTATGTCTCGCCAAGTGATAATGCCGACGCTTTCTTTGTCATTAAATGAACCATGAGCTCCACAAGTAGAATAGTCGGCTTGCTTGCATCATGGGCGCTAACAGCATCTGCTCATCAAGCGCCCGCCGCGCCGTCCTGCCCGTCTTCGGTCACGGTCACGGTGCAGCCAGTAACCGGATGGAAATCCCAGGCCTCTTCCGAACTGTTTCTCAACTCGGCGACGCCCATCAATGGGCCACCGGAACGGCACGGCGACCTGGCCAGCTTCACGCGTAAACAAAGAAAAGATGAGTGGATCGAGACGTACGATCTGGACCGCCCCTTCCCTGACGGGAAATGGCTCGAATGTGGTTATGGCACTCATAATGAAGTGACGCTGTCACAGCCGCTCCCGGAACAGGCAAAAGCCTGCACATTTACCTACCGCAAAGGGGCGAAGGCAGGCCAGCATTCGATCAAGATCGAGTGCCACTAACAATGCAATCGCGGCCGTCCGGGCGGGCGGCCGCTGGCGGGTCAGTGCTTGTGGGCGATCATGTTGGAGAGGACACTGAAGGCGGCGCCCGTGTGTTCCTTCTCCAGCAGGAGCGTGAGCTCGGTGTGGGTCGAGATCAGGTTGATCAGGTTGACCTTGTCCCATGCCAGCTTCTTGAGGATGGCGTGGTAGATGCCCGGCGTGCGCCAGGAATCGGCGGTCAGCTGCAGCGTGACGGCGTTGAGGTTCTCCAGCCGCGCCAGCAGGCGCTCCTTGGCGAAGATCTGCTCGACCAGGCCGATGAAGGGCCGGCTGCAGATCACCATCACTTCTTCGCTGCCGCGGGTTACCGTCAGGTACAGGCCATGGCCGGTCCCCGAACGCTCGAGCAGCTGGCGATGGCAGTCGTCAATGTGATCCGAACGGCGGAACGTGAATTCAACCAGGTCAGTGCGCGCGGTCAACTGGCCCGATTGCTGGGCCAGCACCAGTTCCTGCGTATCCCGGTCAGGCAAGCGGCCGGCAACGCGGCGCAAAGCCATGACCACGGCCGCCTGGCCAACGGGTTTCCACAGGTCGTTCTGGAGCTGCGGTTGCAGCTGGCGCGCCAGTTCCGATAAATTGATCAGGCCACGGCGCAGACCTTCGCTCAGGAAGGGCGACTCCGTAACGATCCTTTCGACTTTGGTAGATATAGACAACATGAGTGATGCGCCCTCACTAAGTGGTACCTCAACTAAACGACGGGCTAGTGTAAAACGCAAAATTCAACTAGTGCAACATCGACGTGACAATTTGATACATATTTGTGTTGCGTCAAACACGAAACTAGAAAAATCCCTCTATTTCGTTGCATCGCCCCGACAAACAACAGCAATCGTGCGCCATCTGAAAAAAATGCGAGTTATGCGATATTTCAGGAATATGTAATCAAATGTCTCAATTTGAACAAAATTTGTCGAAGCGACTTTTTTTGCAAATTTTTTGACTCGCCCAATAAAGAGGCATAACGTCCGGCTCTCCCAATAATCACCAAATCCCACAAGGAGAGACATGAAACTTCGCAAAAGCCTGCTAGCCGCAGCTGTCGCAGCTTCGTTCGCACCAGCATTCGCCGGTGTTCTGCCTGACACCCTCATGGCTGCCCCTGGCCAACAGATGAGCATTGAAGCCAAAGCCAACCTGGTTGCGCGCCTGGATTCGCACCGCGCCGCTGCCGGCCTCGACAGCGAGCACGGCTACAAAGTGCGCAGCCAGCACCCTGGCGTGCACGGCGAGCGCATCGTACGCGCCGACCACACCTTCCAGGGCCTGCGCGTCTTCGGTTCCGAATCCGTCGTCGTGACCGATGAGAACGGCGAAATCATCAGCGAATCCGCTTCCGACCGCCGCAACGGCCTGGACGCGTCGCGCGCATCGGTTGCCGCAGGCAAGACGCCTTCGACCACCGCTGCCTTCAGCGCTGAAGAAGCGATCCGCATCGCCGTATCCCGCACTCCTGGCAACACCCACCGCTTCAAGCCGGAAGCCGAACTGCTGATCTGGCCAGTGGTAAAGACCGTGCGCACTGCCGCCGCCGCCAACAAGGCTGAAAGCGCCCTGAACGCGCTGGACGTGGAAGACGTGGTCGACCACTACGAGCTGGCCTACCTGGTCAAAACCCGCATGCTCAAGGATGGCCGCGCCACCTCGCGCGACACCGTGATCAGCGCGCAGACCGGCGCCGTGATCAAGCAGTGGGATTCCCTGCAGACCGTGACCGGCGTAGGCCATAGCCAGTACAACGGCGACGTGCCGATCCAGACCACCCTGTCCGGCTCCACCTACAAGATGCTGGACGCGACCCGCGGCGTAGGCGGCACCTTCGGCGGCATGGCCATCACCAACGCCAACCACTCGCCTGAATCGGCTCCGCAAGCCGGCTCCATTTACACCAACAGCACCAATACCTGGGGCGACGGCCAGCAGTACATCAGCGGCGGCAGCACCACCAACGCCAACGGCCAGACCGCCGCGGTCAACGCGCTGTGGGGCCTGATGAACACCTACGACACGATGAAGAACGTGATGGGCTGGTCCTCGCTGGACGGCAACAACACCGCCACCTACATCGCCGTCCACGTCGACAACAACTACGACAATGCCTTCTTCGAGCCAGGCTGCAAGTGCATGTACATCGGCGACGGGTCCAGCTTCTACAGCCTGGGTTCGATCGACGTGATCGGCCACGAAATGGGCCACGGCGTGACCGATGCCACCTCCAACCTGACCTACTCCGGCGAATCGGGCGGCCTGAACGAGTCGAGCTCCGACATCAACGGCGAAATGGTCGAAGCCTACGCCCGCAACGGCGGCACCGGCAACGTTGTCCCAGCCGGCAACGACTGGATGATGGGCAAGGAAATCAGCAAGACCGGCCAGCCGCTGCGCTGGATGTGGAAGCCTTCCAAGGACGGCAAGTCGCCGGACGCCTGGAGCAGCACCATCGGCAACCTGAACGTGCACTACTCCTCGGGTCCGAACAACCGCATGTTCTATTTCCTGTCCCAAGGTTCGAATTCCTCGTCCTCGAGCGAAATGTACAGCCAGTACCTGACCAAGCAGCCGCTGGCGATGCACGGTATCGGCAACGACAAGGCATACCGCATCTGGTTCAAGACCAACACCACCAAGCTGACCGCTTCCTCCAACTATGCCGACGCACGCACCAAGATGATCCAGTCGGCTGAGGAACTGTACGGCGTAGGCAGCGCTGAAGCGATCGCCGTGAAGCGTGCTTACGCTGCGATCAACGTGGGCGCCGACGTCGACGAAATCGGCGCCAGCGGCGTGTCCATCACGACCCAGCCTAACAACGTCACCGTGGCTGCCGGCGGCACCGCCAGCTTCTCCGTGGCAGCGTCTGGCGGCACCTCGCCTTACAGCTACCAGTGGTACCGCAACGGCACCCTGATCTCGGGCGCCACTTCGGCCACCTACTCGTTCGTCGCTCAAAGCGCCGACAACGGCGCCGTGTTCAAGGCCATCGTCACCGACTCCTCGTCGCCGGTGAAGACCGCAACCTCGAACAACGCCACCCTGACCGTGGGCAGCACTCCTCCACAGTCCGAGCTGGTCGTGAACGGCGGCTTCGAGTCGGGCACCACCCCATGGGCTGGCAGCACCGGCGTGATCGGCAACTACAGCGGCCAGACTGCATACGAAGGCACCCGCTTCGCATGGCTGGGCGGTAACGGCACCACCGCTACCGAAACCCTGTACCAGACCGTGACCATCCCATCGACTGCAACCTCCGCGAACTTCTCGTTCGCCCTGCATATCGATACCGCTGAATCGGGCACCACCGCCTACGACAAGCTGGTCGTGACCGTGAAGAACAGCTCCGGCACCACCCTGGGCACCCTGGCAACCTACAGCAACGTGAACGCTGCCAGCGGCTACCAGATCCGCACCTTCAACCTGCTGCCTTACAAGGGCCAGACCGTGCGCCTGCACTTCAACATGACCGAAGACTCGTCGCTGCAAACTTCGTTCGTCGTTGACAAGGTAAGCCTGCAAGTTCAGTAATCAACCCAGTTTGGCGGGGGCCGGTCCGCAAGGGCCGGCCCCCGTTTTTTTTGCGGCTTGCGTCATGTAATTCATTGTCTAAAAATAAACAAATGCGATTGATCTGACTTATTTTGCAAGTTTTTTGACTCGCCAAAAGAACAGGCATAACTTCGTCTCTCCCACCAACCCATGTTCCACAAGGAGAGTCGATGAAACTTCGCAAAAGCCTGTTGGCCGCAGCCGTTGCCGCCTCGTTCGCCCCTGCATTTGCAGGCGTCCTGCCAGATACCCTGATGGCCTCTCCAGCACAGCCGATGAGCGTGGAAGCCAAGGCCAGCCTGGTGTCGCGCCTGGACGCGCGCCGCGCCGCCGCCGGCCTCGATAGCGAACACGGATACAAGCTGCGTGAACAGCACCCCGGCATGCACGGCGAGCGCATCGTGCGCGCCGACCACACCTTCCAGGGCCTGCGCGTATTCGGTTCCGAATCGGTCGTGGTCACCGATGAAAACGGCGATATCATCAGCGAGTCCGCTTCCGAGCGCCGCAATGGCCTGGACGCTTCGCGCGCCGCCAAGGCAGCCGGCAAAGGGGCTCCCGACACGCGTCCCGCCTTCGGCGCCGATGAAGCGATCCGCATCGCCGTCTCGCGCACCCCAGCCAAGCTGCAGCGCTCCAAGCCGGAAGCCGAGCTGCTGATCTGGCCGGTCGTCAAGACCGTGCGCACCGCCGCCGCCGCCAACAAGGCGGAAAGCGCTCTCAATGCAACGGACGTGGAAGACGTGGTCGACCACTATGAACTGGCCTACCTGGTCAAGACCCGCATGCTCAAGGATGGCCGCCCGGTATTCCGCGACACTGTGATCAACGCCCAGAATGGCGCCGTGATCAAGCAGTGGGACGCCTTGCAGACCGCCGTCGGCGTAGGCCACAGCCAGTACAACGGCGACGTGCCGATCCAGACCACCCTGTCCGGCTCGACCTACAAGATGCTCGATTCGACCCGCGGCACCGGCGGCACCTTCGGCGGCATGGCCATCACCAACGCCAACCACTCACCGGACACCAACCCGCAGCCTGGTTCGATCTACACCAACACCACCAATACCTGGGGCGACGGCCAGCAATACATCAGCGGCGGCAGCACCACCAACGCCAACGGCCAGACCGCCGCGGTCAACGCGCTGTGGGGCCTGATGAACACCTACGACACGCTGAAGAACGTGATGGGCTGGTCCTCGCTGGACGGCAACAACACTGCGACCTTCATCGCCGTCCACGTCGACACCAATTACGACAACGCCTTTTACGATTCCGGCTGCAAGTGCATGTACATCGGCGACGGCGGCAGCTACTTCTACAACCTTGGTTCGATCGACGTGATCGGACACGAAATGGGCCACGGCGTGACCGACGCCACCTCCAACCTGAACTACTCCGGCGAATCGGGCGGCCTGAACGAATCGAACTCCGATATCACCGGCGAAATGGTGGAAGCCTATGCCCGCAACGGCGGCACCGGCACCACCATCCCATCGGGCAACGACTGGATGATGGGCAAGGAAATCAGCCGCTCCGGCCAGCCGCTGCGCTGGATGTGGAAGCCTTCGAAGGACGGTGCGTCGAAAGACGCATGGAGCAGCACCCTGGGCAACCTGGACGTGCACTATTCCTCGGGCCCGAACAACCGCATGTTCTACTTCCTTTCCCAGGGCTCGAACTCCTCGTCCTCCAGCGAGATGTACAGCCAGTACCTGACCAAGTCGCCGGCAGCGATGACGGGTATCGGCAACGACAAAGCCTTCCGCATCTGGTTCAAGGCCAACACCACCAAGTTCACCTCGTCGACCAACTATGCCGACGCGCGCAACAAGGTGATCCAGTCGGCTGAAGAACTGTACGGCGTGGGCAGCCCCGAGTCGATCGCAGTCAAGCGCGCTTACGCGGCGATCAACGTCGGCGCCGACGTGGACGAAATCAATACCGGCGCCGTATCGATCACCACCCAGCCGAACAGCATCACTGTTGCTCCCGGCGGCACCGCCACCTTCACCGTCGCCGCTGCGGGCGGCACGTCGCCTTACAGCTATGCCTGGTACCGCAACGGCAGCCAGATCGCCGGCGCCACTTCGGCCACCTACTCCTTCGTGGCGCAGAGCGCCGACAACGGCGCCGTGTTCAAGGCTGTGGTGAGCGATTCCTCGTCGCCGGTAAAAACCGCGACTTCGAACAACGCCACCCTGACCGTGGGCACCACGCCGCCGAAATCGGAACTGATCGTCAACGGCGGCTTCGAGTCCGGCACTTCGCCATGGGCCGGCACCACTGGCGTGATCGGCAACTACAGCGGCCAGACCCCGTACGAAGGCACCCGCTTCGCCTGGCTGGGCGGTAACGGCACCACCGCTACCGAAACCCTGTACCAGACCATCACGATCCCGTCGACCGCGACGGCGGCGACCCTGTCGTTCGCGCTGCATATCGACACCAACGAGTCGGGCAGCACCCCGTACGACAAGATGGTCGTGTCCGTGAAGAACAGCTCCGGCACCACGCTTGGCACCCTGGCGACCTACACCAACGTCAACGCCGCCAGCGGTTACCAGATCCGCACGTTCAACCTGCTGCCATACAAAGGCCAGACCATTCGCGTGCACTTCAACATGAACGAAGACTACTCGCTGCAGACTTCCTTCGTGGTCGATAAGGTAAGCGTGCAGGTTCAGTAACAAGTAAGCAGTACTTTGGCCGGTATGCGGCTATCGTCATCCCCGAGTACGATAGCTGCATAGCCGGCTTTTTTACGCCCCTGCGGTGCTATGATGTTCGCCTTGTTTTATAAGGAGGCAGCATGGGCATTGGAATTGGCGGCAAGACTATGGAAGAGGCGTTGGCATCCCTGTCGGACATGACAGCGGGCGCCACCCCGATCGGCAAGGAAGAGCACCTGGCGCGCATCGAAAAAGCACAGTCTTACATGCGCCAGCAAGGCATTGCCGCCATCTACATCAATGCCGGTTCCGGACTGCTCTACTTCACCGGCACCAAATGGCATCCGAGCGAACGCATGGTCGGCGCCATCCTGCCGGCCAAGGGCACGGTGGAATACATCGCCCCGGCCTTCGAGGAAGATACGCTGAAGGACTTCATGCTGGTAGAAGGGGCGGTCAATTGCTGGCATGAGCATGAAAGCCCGTACGCGCTGTTCATCGCGGTCCTGAAGAAGATGGGCATTATGCCGAACGCCGCACAGCCGCCGCGCATCGGCCTGGACGAAAGCAGCGCCTTCTTCATCTTCGACGGCATCCGCCCGCTGGCCGAAGGCTACGCGCTCGAGAACGCGCGCCAGGTCACCGCTTACTGCCGCACCCGCAAATCCAAGGCGGAAATCGCCCTGATGCAGCGTGCCAAGGACATGACCATGGCCGTGCACATCGCCACCGCCAGCATCCTGCGCGAAGGCATCACCACTACCGAAGTGGCTGAATTCATCGACAAGGCGCACCGCAAGGTCGGCGCGCCAGCCGGTTCCTATTTCGTGATTGTGCTGTTCGGTGTGGCCAGCTCCTTCCCGCACGGCGTGTCTTACGTGCAGACGCTGAAGCAAGGCGACACGGTGCTGATCGATACCGGCTGCAAGCTGCACAACTATATCTCCGACATCACCCGCACCTACGTGTATGGCGAGCCAAGCGCACGCCAGCGCGAAGTGTGGAATGCGGAAAAGGCGGCACAGCAGGCCGCGTTTGAAGCGGCACAGCTGGGCGTGCCGTGCGAAGAGGTGGACCTGGCTGCGCGCCGGTCCCTGCTGACCAACGGCTTCGGCCCGGAATACAAGCTGCCAGGCCTGCCGCACCGCACCGGCCACGGCATCGGCCTGGATATCCACGAGTGGCCATACCTTGTAGGCGGCGACAAGACACCGCTCGACGTTGGCATGACCTTCTCCAACGAACCGATGATCGTGGCGCCCGGCGAGTTCGGCGTGCGGCTGGAAGACCACTTCTACATGGCGGAGGACGGTCCGCGCTGGTTCACGCAGCCGTCGCACTCCATCGACGATCCTTTCGGCCTGCAGGCCTGAGCTCTGTACCTAAGGCTGCGCGCCCTGCGCCGCCCCGGCCGAACGCGGCGGCAAGGTGCGCAGGTAGGCCACGATGGCCAGCACGTCGGCGTCGCTGATATTGTGATACCAGGCGAAGGCCATGGGCGGCTTGTAGGGCTTGCCGCCGCGGTCTTTGCCGGTGCGGATCGCCGACGCAATCTCGTCGTCGCTCCAGTCGCGCAGGCCTTCGGCGTGTGGCGTCAGGTTGCGTGAAATGCTGTCGCCCCAAGGGCCCTTGATATTCTGGCCGCCAGCTCCCAGGCTAGCCATCACCAGCATGCCTTTTTCGTCGCGCGGAGTATGGCATTCCATGCAGTGGGCGATGGCGGTCAGGTAGCCGCCATAAGCCACCCGGTCCTTGGGCGACGGCGCAGTGACCTTCTTCAGCGGCGGGCCGTAATTGGGCGGCAAAGGGAAGTTGTACGTCGACTTGGGTACCTGGTTCGGCACTGCCGGCTGTGCACGCAGGTACCTGATGGTCGCCGCCAGGTCCGCGTCCGACAGGTTGCGGTAGAAATGGATCGGCATGGGCGGGCCGATCAAGCTTCCGTCGGGCCGGATGCCTTCCCGTATCGCTTTGCCCAGTTGGGCGTCGGTCCACTTGCCGATGCCGGTTTCGCGGTCGGGTGTGATGTTCGACGCGTAGGACTTGAACATCGTTTCGGCGAACTCGAAGCCGCCCGCCATGCCTTTTTCCGCAATCACAGCGCCGTTCTTGTCGCGCACCGCGTGGCAGTTGGCGCAGGCCAGCACCCCCTCCACCAGGTATTTTCCCCGCACCAGCTTCAGGTCTCCTGCAAGCACAGCCTGCGCCGACAGCAAGGCGCAAGCGAGCAACCAGTCGCTTGTTCTCATGGTCATCCCCCGTTCAACAAGCATTCATCCTTGCACAGCATTCAGCTAATGCAATGATATTCACTCAACAATAAGCAACTTCTCATTCCCTTCATATTGGCCGCATAAAGGCCCGCTACTGTTCGGGGCATGAACACCAAGACCTCACTTGAACGCAAAATTTGCGCATACCTGCTCGCCGTCACCTGCGCAACAGTCACCTTCGTCTCCGGTAACGAGCTGTGGGATTTCTTCGCTCATGGAGACGCGACGTTGCGCTTCCCCCTCGCCACACTGGTGCTGGCATGGATCATGGCGTTCACGGCTTCGCTGCTGCCGTTTGCGGCAGCCATCGCGCTGGCAGTGCGGCGCGGCTTCGGCGGTCCGCGCTACTTCATCGGCGGCGCAGTCGCCACCGCGCTGGCGTGGCTTCCCTTCCTCGCTTGCGCTTATTCCCCTCACCACCTGCCGCGTCTGGGCCCCATGCTGGCACTGGCCGGCCTGGCTGCAGGAACTGCCTGCTGGCTTGTGCTAAAGTCGGCGCACGATGAAGATACTGTTTTTGCTAGTGAGCGCGCTGCTGGTGGCGGCGCTGGTGATGGACCGGCTGCGCCAATGGCGCGGCGGGAGGCGTAACGAACGCAGCGAGTGCGCGCTGTGCTCGGCCGAAATCGGATGGAATAATTACGAGGAGCTGCCGCTCGCCACGGGCGGCGGCGCCAAGATGCGGGTTTGCCAGCGCTGCCACGCACACCACTACAAAGTGAAGTGGACTGCCGTGCTGCTGATAGCGCTGGGCTTTGCCGCCGTGGCCTTTATGCTCGCTTGGACACCAGCGTAAGGATGTCGTAGCTGGCCACCAGTTCGTCGTTCTGGTTGGTCACCTGCACGTCCCACGCCACGACGCCCTGGCCGCGGCCTTTGTCGTCGGTGCGGTTGCGGTCGACCTTGCGCTTGCAGGTCAGGCGCGCGCGGATGGTGTCGCCGATCGCCACCGGGGTGATGAAGCGCAGGTTGTCCAGGCCGTAGTTGGCCAGCACAGGACCAGGCGCCGGCGACACGAACAGGCCGGCAGCCGCCGACAGCACGAAGTAGCCGTGGGCGATGCGCTTGCCGAACTGGGTATCCTTGGCCGCGATCTCGTCGAAGTGCATGTAGAAGAAGTCGCCCGAGATGCCGCCGAAATTCACGATGTCGGCTTCGCTCACGGTGCGGCGGTGGGTCAGCAGCGAGTCGCCGATCTCCAGGTCTTCGAAGCACTTGCGGAACGGGTGGACATCGCTTTCCTTGACAGCGCCGCCGCGCACGTATTCGCCGGTGATGGCGGTCAGCATGGTCGGCGAGCCTTGCACCGCGGCGCGCTGCAGGAAGTGGCGCACGGCGCGGATGCCGCCCAGTTCCTCGCCGCCGCCGGCGCGGCCAGGGCCACCGTGCTTGAGCTGCGGCAGCGGCGAGCCGTGTCCGGTGGAGTCGACCGAGGATTCGCGGTCCAGCACGTGCACGCGGCCATGGGAGGCGGCGGCGATCGGCACGGCGTAGGCGGCGATGGCAGGGTCCTTGGTGATCAGCGAAGACACCAGCGATCCCTTGCCGCGTGCGGCCAGTTCCAGCGCCTCGTCGATGGTATCGTAGGTCATCATGGTGCTGACCGGGCCGAAAGCCTCGACGTTATGCACCGCATCGTTGGCCATGGCATCGCGGCACAGCAGCAGGGTCGGCGAGAAGAAGGAACCGTTTTCCACGCCCTGCCCCACCAGCTTCAGTGCGCCCGCGCCGCCGAACAGGATCTCGTTGCCCTGTGCCAGCTGCGCCACGCGTTCCGCCACGTCGCGCTGCTGGTCCTTGGAAGCCAGCGCGCCCATGCGCACGCCTTCCACCGACGGATCTCCCACCACGACTTTCGCCAGGCGCTCGCGCAGCTTTTCGGCCACGGCGTCGGCGCGCTCGCGCGGCACGATGATGCGGCGCACGGCGGTGCACTTCTGCCCGGCCTTGGTGGTCATTTCGCGCTGCACTTCTTTCACGAACAGGTCGAATTCAGGATCGTCAGGGGTCACGTCCGGCGCCAGGATGGCGCAGTTCAGCGAATCGGCTTCGGCGGTGAACGGCACGGAATTGGCGATCAGGTTGCGGTTGGAGCGCAGCTTGGCGGCCGTGTCGGCGGAGCCGGTGAAGGTCACCACGTCGGCGCCGTCCAGGCGGTCCAGCAGGTCGCCTGTGCTGCCGATCACCAGCTGCAGCGAGCCTTGCGGCAGCAGGCCCGAATCGTTGATCATGCGGATCAGCGCTTCGGTCAGGTAGGAAGTGGCGCTGGCTGGCTTGCCGATGCAGGGCATGGCGGCCAGGAAGGACGGCGCGAACTTTTCCAGCAGGCCCCAGATCGGGAAATTGAAGGCGTTGATGTGCACCGCGATGCCGCCGCGCGGCACCAGGATGTGGGTGCCGGCGAAGCCGCCGCGCTTGCCCAGCGCCATGGCAGGACCTTCGTGCAGCACATTCGATGAAGGCAGCTCGCGGCTGCCCATGCTGGCGTAGGCGAACAGGGTGCCGATGCCGCCTTCCACGTCGACCCAGCTGTCCGGACGGGTGGCACCGGTCAGGTGCGAGATCGCATACAGTTCTTCCTTGCGCTCCATCAGGTACATCGCCAGGGCCTTCAAGCGCTGGGCGCGGGTCTGGAAGTCCAGCTTCATCAGTGCCGGAATGCCGGTCTTGCGGCCGTAATGCACGGCTTCCGCGAAGTCGATCCGCTCGGCGTGGGTGTGGTAGATGACCCGGTTGTCCAGGGCGCTGTGCAGCGGGGTCGCGGCTTCCTTGCCTTGCCAGCGGCCGCCGATGAAGCTTTGCAGGGTGTGTACCATTTCGTTGTCTCCGTTACTTATTCTCAAATGCTTGCTTGTGCAGGTGCATGGGCAGCGAAGTGTCCCACTGCATGCGCTGGCGGCCCGGCGCCGCCTCTGTGTCGGGCTGGCACTCAACCATCGTCTGCATCGAACGCACGGCCAGCTCGTGGTACTGGCCGGTGCCCAGGGTCTTCCAGGCGATCTCGCTATCGCTCAACTGGCGCAGGATCCTGGCCGGCGCGCCGACCACCATGCTGCGCGGCGGGATGTCCATGCCGGCCTTGACGAAAGCGGCCGCGCCGACGATGCACTCGGCGCCGACCACGGCGTTGTCCATCACCACAGCGTTCATGCCGACCAGCGCGTTGCGGCCAATGCGGCAGCCGTGCAGCACGGCGCCGTGGCCGATGTGGCCATCCTGTTCAACCACCGTGTCGCCGCCGGGGAAGCCGTGCATGACGCAGGTGTCCTGAACATTGGCGCCCTCCTCCAGGATGAGGCGTCCGAAGTCGCCGCGCAGCGATGCCAGCGGCGCGACATAGCAGCGCGGACCGACGATCACGTCGCCGATCAACACTGCGGTCGGATGGACGTAGGCGGTGGGATGCACCACCGGGCGTACGCCATTGATTTCATAGCAAGGCATGGTCAAATGCGCTCAATCACCAAGGCGATACCCTGGCCCACGCCGATGCACATGGTGCACAGTGCATAACGGCCGCCGGTGCGTTCCAGCTGGTTCAAAGCAGTCGTCACCAGGCGCGCGCCGGAAGCACCCAGCGGGTGGCCGATGGCGATGGCGCCGCCGTTCGGGTTGACGCGGGCATCGTCGTCGGCCAGGCCCAGGTCGCGGGTCACGGCCAGGCCTTGCGCCGCGAAGGCTTCGTTCAGCTCGATCACGTCCATCTGCCCGATGGTCATGCCCAGCTGCGCCAGCAGCTTCTTGCTGGCCGGCGAAGGGCCGAAGCCCATGATGCGCGGCGCCAGGCCGGCAGTGGCCATGCCCAGCACCTTGGCGCGCGGCTTCAGGCCGAATTTGTCGACGGCCGCGGCGGACGCCAGCAGCAGCGCGCAGGCCCCGTCGTTGACGCCGGAGGCATTGCCGGCCGTGACCGTGCCGTCCGGCTTGACCACGCCCTTCAGCTTGGCCAGCGCTTCGATGGTGGTGTCCGGACGCGGATGCTCGTCGGTGTCGATGACCTTGGGCTCGCCTTTTTTCTGCGGGATGGTGACCGGCACGATCTCGCCCTTGAAGAAACCGGCGGCATGGGCGGCGGCCCAGCGCTGCTGGCTGCGGATGGCGAAGGCGTCCTGGTCGGCGCGCGCCACGGCCCACTGCTCGGCCACGTTCTCGGCGGTCTCCGGCATGGAGTCGATGCCGTACTGCTGCTTCATCAGCGGGTTGACGAAGCGCCAGCCGATGGTGGTGTCTTCGATCTTGGCGCTGCGGGAGAAGGCGCTGTCGGCCTTGCCCATCACGAACGGCGCGCGGGTCATGCTTTCCACGCCGCCGGCGATGATCAGGTGCGCTTCGCCCGACTTGATGGCGCGCGCCGCCATGCCCACCGCGTCCAGCGACGAGCCGCACAGGCGGTTGATGGTGTTGCCCGGCACTTCCACCGGCAGGCCGGCCAGCAGGCCAGCCATGCGGCCCACGTTGCGGTTGTCTTCGCCGGCGCCGTTGGCGCAGCCGTAGTAGACGTCGTCCACCTGCTTCCAGTCCACGGAAGGATTGCGCGCCACCAGGGCGGCAATCGGGATCGCCGCCAGGTCGTCCGCGCGCACGCCTGCCAGTGCACCGCCATAGCGGCCGAATGGGGTGCGAACGGCGTCGCAGATGAATGCTTCGGTCATATTATTCCTTTGGTCGTTTGTCGATTACTCGTTTTGCCTTGCCGGTCAGGGTGCGTTCGATGCCCCCTGCTCCCAGCAGCGTGACTTTGGTGCTCACGCCGACATTGGTCTTGATGCGTTGTTCCAGTTCGCGCGCCACGTCGCCCGCGTCGCTGGGGGCGATGCCTGCGCGCAGCTCCACCAGCACTTCCAGCTTGTCCAGGTGGCCGTCGCGGCTCACCACCAGTTGGTATTGCGGCTCGAGCTTGGCCAGCTTGCAGATCTGCTCCTCGATCTGGGTCGGGAACACGTTCACGCCGCGGATGATCAGCATATCGTCCGAACGGCCGGTGATCTTGCCGATGCGGCGCATGGAGCGCGAGGTCGGCGGCAGCAGGCGCGTGAGGTCGCGCGTGCGGTAGCGCACTACCGGCATTGCCTCCTTGCTCAGGGAGGTAAATACCAGCTCGCCCTCCTCGCCGTCCGGCAGCACCTCCCCGGTTTCCGGATCGATGATCTCGGGGTAGAAATGGTCTTCCCAGATCACGGGGCCGTCCTTCGATTCGATGCATTCGCTGGCGACGCCAGGGCCGATCACTTCCGACAGGCCGTAGATGTCGACCGCGTCGATGCCGGCACGCTGTTCGATCTCGCCGCGCATGGCATTGGTCCACGGCTCGGCGCCGAAGATGCCCACCTGCAGCGAGGATTTGGAGCAATCGAGGCCCTGGCGCTGGAATTCCTCCACGATATTCAGCATATAGGAAGGCGTGACCATGATGATCGAAGGCTTGAAGTCCTGGATCAGCTGCACCTGCTTTTCTGTCTGGCCGCCGGACATAGGGATCACGGTGCAGCCCAGCCGCTCGGCGCCGTAGTGCGCGCCCAGCCCGCCGGTGAAAAGGCCGTAGCCGTACGAAATATGCACCATGTCGCCGGCACGGCCGCCGGCGGCGCGGATGGAACGCGCCACAACGTCGGCCCACATGTCGACGTCCTTTTGCGTGTAGCCCACCACGGTCGGTTTGCCGGTGGTGCCGCTCGATGCGTGCACGCGCACCACTTTTTCGCGCGGCACGGCGAACAGGCGGAAGGGATAGTTGTCGCGCAGGGTCTTCTTGTCGGTGAAAGGAAACTTCGCCAGGTCGGACAACGACTTCAGGTCGTCAGGGTGCACGCCCTTGGCATCAAAGGCGTCGCGGTAATGCTTCACGTTCTCATAGGCGTGCTTCAGCGACCACTTCAGGCGCTCGAGCTGCAGCGCCTGCAATTCATCGCGGCTGGCGCGCTCGATCGGTTCCAGGTCGTTCGGTGCGGGGGTGCGTTGGACCATCGGTACTACCTCCATCAACTAGCTATGGGTGGGAACCACCTCTCCGGCCACGCGATGCGACTTGCCGCGGAAGGTGGCGATCATCTTGCCCTCCTGGTTGGTGACGTTGACATCGTAGATGCCGGTCTTGCCGGCCAGCGCGCGCTCGATCGCCTCCGCCGTCAGCAAGTCGTCCAACCGCCCGGGGGCGAGGTAGTCGATCGTGCAGCCCGCGCCAACCGTCGTGTGGTTATGGCTGTTGCACGCGAATGCGAAAGCACTATCGGCCAACGCAAAGATAAAGCCGCCGTGGCAAGTCTGGTGCCCGTTCAGCATATCGGTCCGTACCGGCATGGTCATGCGCGCATAGCCGGGGCGGATTTCTACCAACTTCATTCCCAGTCCCTGGCTGGCGGGGTCGCGCGCGAACATGGCCGCGCCGGCCGCTTCCGCCAGGGCTTGTGGATTCATCCTGGGGTTATGCATGGATCCTGGCTCCGCTCAGTTGGCGGCGGCGCAGCAGGGGCGATACGCGGTAGCGGTCCTCGCCGTAGCTGGCGGCCAGGTTCTCCAGCACGCCGACGATATGCTGCACGCCCACCATGTCGGCCCAGGCCAGCGGGCCGCGCGGGTAATTGACGCCCTTCTGCATCGCCACGTCGGCCGCCTGTGCGCTGCATACGCCCTGGTTGACTGCATCGGCAGCCTCGTTGGCCAGCATGGCGACCGTGCGCATCACGGCCAGGCCCGGCACATCGTCCAGGCGGGTCACGGTGAAGCCGGCGGCCTGGAACATGCCGATGGCCGCCGTCATGGCGCGCGGGCTGCACTGGTCGGAGCAGGCGATGGCGATACGCGGCGACTTGGCGTAGTCGAACACCAGGTCGTACACCACCATGTCGTCATGCTTGTCGTCGCGTGCGCGCTGCGTTGCGGTACGGCCGTCGGTCAGGTAGATGGCGGCGCCATTGCAATGGAAGGCCGGCGCCTCGGTCGAGCGGTGGCCCTCTGCGGAATTGCGCTTGGTGACGGCGATGCCGCGATCCTTCAGGCGTCCGATGATGGCCGTGGCGATGGCAGTATGGTCGCCCGGCTCGAAGCTGTAGCCGATGTATTCCGGCGTTGGCTGCGGCGCTTCGGCGCGCGGCTGCGGAGCGGCAGCGCCTTCGGCGTAGTCGTAGAAGCCCCGGCCCGATTTGCGGCCCAGGAAGCCGGCGTTGACCATTTCCTGCTGCAGCACGGAGGGCGTGAAACGCGGGTCGTTGTAGTAGGCGCGGAACACCGATTCCGTGACGGAGTAGTTCACATCGTGGCCGATCAGGTCCATCAGCTCGAAAGGTCCCATGCGGAAGCCGCCGCCTTCGCGCATCACGGCGTCGATAGTGGCTGCGTCGGCGGCCTGCTCGTTCAGCAGGCGCCAGCCCTCGGCGTAATAGGGGCGCGCCACGCGGTTGACGATGAAGCCCGGCGTGGATTTGGCGTGCACCGGGTTCTTGCCCCAGGCGATGGCTGTGTCGTACACGGTTTCGGCGGCGCCGGCGTCTGTCGCCAGGCCGCTGATCACTTCCACCAGCGCCATCAGCGGCACCGGGTTGAAGAAGTGCATGCCGACCAGGCGTTGCGGCTTGCGCAGCTTGGCGGCGATGGCGGTCACGGAAATCGAGGAAGTGTTGGTGGCGAGGATGGCGTCGTCGGCGACGATGGCTTCCAGGTCGGCGAACAGGCTGCGCTTGACGTCCAGGTTTTCGACGATAGCCTCGACCACCAGCTTCGCATCGGCGACGTCGGCCAGGCCGGCAACCCCGTGCAGGCGGCTGCGTGCGGCATCCGCATCGGCGCCGCTCATCTTGCCTTTTTCAACCAGCTTGCCATACACCTTGCCGATATCGGCGATTGCCTTCTCGACCGCTTCCGCGCGGGTGTCGAACAGCTTGACCGTGTAGCCGGAAGCCGCCGCGACCTGCGCGATGCCGGAACCCATTGCCCCGCTGCCGATGACGGCAACGACACTGCCTTGCGCCAGAGCGGCCATGTTTATTCCCCCTTGAAGTTTGCAGCGCGCTTGTTGATGAAAGCGTCGACGCCTTCGCGGTAGTCGTGGCTGTAGCCAAGCTCGCGCATCATTTCGCCTTCCAGTTTCAGCTGGTCGGCCAGGGTGTTGCCGTAGCTCGCCTGCAGCGCGTGCTTGGTGAAGGCCAGGCCCTTGGTCGGCGCGGTGGCGAAGTGCCTGGCCATGGCCATGGCTTCGTTCATCAGTTCTTCGTCCGGCACGGCCTTCCAGATCAGGCCCCATTGCTCGGCGCGTTCGGCGGAGAGCTTTTCGCCCAGCATGGCCAGGCCGGTGGCGCGCGCGTGGCCGATCAGGCGAGGCAGGTGCCAGGTACCGCCGGTGTCGGGAATCAGGCCCAGTTTGCAGAAGGCTTCGATGAAGCTGGCGGATTTGGCGGCGAGGACGATGTCGCAGGCCAGGGCCAGGTTGGCGCCGGCGCCGGCTGCCACGCCGTTCACGGCGCAGATGACGGGCATTGGGAGTTCGCGCAGTGCCAGCACCAGCGGGGCATAGAATTTCTCGACGGATTCGCCAAGGTCCACTGCCGCGCCGCCGGGGGCGACAGCGCGGTCGCCCAGGTCCTGCCCGGCGCAGAAGCCGCGGCCGGCGCCGGTCAGCACCAGCACGCGGACGGATTTGTCGGCACGCAGCTGCTGCAGCGCTTCACGCACTTCAAGGTGCATGGCCTGGGTGAAGCTGTTCAGCTTATCGGGGCGGTTCAGGGTCAGTTTGGCGACGCCTGCTTCGATTTCAAACTGGATGTTTTCGTAGGTCACTCTTGTCTCCTCTTTTCTTAAACCCGGTAAGTCTGGGTACGACCCAAGGGTCGGACCCAGGTCCGCGGCTGCCGCGTATCAGGGTCCGACCCTTGGGTCGTACCCTGGTTTACCGGGTTCGGGTTTATTCAGCCTGGTCGAAATCCACAACCACTTTATCAGTCACCGGAAACGCCTGGCAGCTCAATACAAAGCCACGTGCAATCTCGTAGTCTTCCAGCGCGTAGTTGACGTCCATGTCGACCTTCCCCTCCACCATCTTGCAGCGGCAAGTAGAGCATACGCCTCCTTTGCAGGAGTAGCGCATGTCGAGTCCTGCACGCAGGCCCGCATCGAGGATCGACTCCTTGTCCTTCTCCATCGTGAACGAAGCCGCATTCCCGTCCATGATCACGGTCACTTCGGTCAGATGCGGCGCGCTATCGACCTGTGGCCGCGGCTTATGCGTGTGCTTGGGAATGCTGGCCGCGAACAGTTCGATCTTGATGTTCGATTTCGGCATGCCGGCTTCCTGCAGCGCAGCCGATACGCCCAGCATCATGTCTTCCGGTCCGCAGATGAATGCGGTATCGTAATCCGCGATATCGATCCAATGCTGCAGGAACTGCTCGGTCTTTTCCTTGGTGATGCGGCCGTTGAACAGCTCAATATCCTGCTGCTCGCGCGACATCACGTAGACGATGTTCAGGCGTTCCAGGTAAGTATCCTTCAGCTCCATCAGCTCCGTCTTGAAGATCACCGACGACGAAGCGCGGTTACCGTAGAACAGCGTGAAGCGGCTGCCCGGCTCCGTCAGTAGCGTAGTCTTGATGATCGACAGGATAGGCGTGATGCCGCTGCCTGCCGCGAAAGCCAGATAGTTCTTGCGCTGCCCCGCATCCAGCGGCACGTTGAAATGGCCCATCGGCGGCATCACTTCGATGGTGGCGCCAGGCTTGAGCGATTCATTGGCCCAAGTGGAGAACATGCCGCCCGGCGTACGCTTGATCGCTACGCGCAGCGCGCCGTCCTGCACCGCCGAGCAGATCGAATACGAGCGGCGCACGTCCTCGTTGTTGATATTCGTGCGCAAGGTCAGGTGCTGGCCTTGCTGATACTTGAAGCTTTCCTGCAGTTCGGCAGGCACGGCAAAGGTGACGGCGATGCAATCGCGGGTTTCCTGCTGCACCTTGGCAACGGACAGTGGATAGAATTTGCTCATATTGTCAGTGGCACTTGAAGTAGTCGAAAGGCTCGCGGCAATCGAGGCACTTGTACAGCGCCTTGCAGGGCGTGGAGCCGAACTGGCTGGTGATTTCGGTGTGGCTGGAGCCGCAGTGCGGGCAGATCACTTTCGGCGCTGGCACCGCGCCGCGCGCAATGCCGGCTTTCAGCGGATCAACCGGCGCGGTGGCAGGACGCGGCGTGCGCAGGCCACTGATGTCGACCACCTTCTGCGCCGGCGGTGCAATGCCGTAGCCTTTCAGTTTGGCCTTGCCGGAATCGCTCATCCAGTCTGTCGTCCAAGCTGGCGACAGGCGGGTGATGATGTCGACCTGCTTGATGCCTGCGTCCTGCAACGCACCTTGTACAGCATCCGCAATCACCTGCATCGCGGGGCAACCGGAATAAGTCGGCGTAATCGTAACCGCGCATGAAGACGGACCGGTCACCTGCACATCGCGCACGATGCCCAGGTCCACCACCGAGATCACCGGAATCTCAGGGTCGGACACCTGTTCCAGCAGAGACCAGACACGCGAAGCGTCCATCACCACTCCGAACCCGGATAGGCGCGCTGCAGGAACTGCATCTCGGCCAGCAGATAGCCCAGGTGCTCGGTATGGCGGCCTTGCTTGCCGCCTTTCTGCATCCACGCATCTGCAGGCGGCATGGTCAGCGTCGCTTCGCCCAGGATATCCGACACGTGCGACAGCCACTGCTCGCGCAGCATGGACGCCGGCGGCGCAACGCCTTCGGCAACCATGGCCTCGTCCACCGCGTCATAGTTGAACATCTCGCCGGTGTACATCCACAGTTCATCGACGGCGGTCTGCGTGAACTGGTGCGAAACGTCGGTACCATCGCCAAGGCGCACTACCAGGTCCCCGCTGCGGCGCAGGTGGTAGGTCACCTCCTTGAGCGACTTCTCGGCGATTTCCGCGATGCGCGGATCGCTGCCCCTGGTCAGCGCGCCGATCAGGAAGTAATGCCAGGTGTCGAAGAAGAACTGGCGCACCAGGGTGTGCGCGTAGTTGCCGTTCGGCTGCTCCACCAGCAGCACGTTCTTGTAATCGTGCGCATCGCGCAGGTAAGCCAGCTTGTCCTCATCGCGGCCCGCGCCTTCCAGTTCGGCGGCGTAGGTGTACCACATGCGCGTCTGCCCCAGCAGGTCCAGCGACACATTGGACAGCGCCATGTCCTCTTCCAGCGCCGGGCCCTTGCCGCACAACTCGCACAGGCGCTGGCTCAGCACCATGGCGTTGTCGCCCAGGCGCAGCAGGTAATTGACCTTGTTATCCATGTCGCGCGCCTTACAGGTTCTTCACTTCTTCCGGCATCGGGAAGAAGGTCGGGTGGCGGTATACCTTGCTGTTGGAAGGCTCGAACAGCGGGCCTTTGTCGGCCGGAGCACTGGCAACGATATCGGAAGCGCGCACCACCCAGATGCTCACGCCTTCATTGCGGCGCGTGTAGACGTCGCGTGCGTTGTTGATTGCCATCTCCGCATCCGGTGCATGCAGGCTGCCCACATGCTTGTGCGCCAGGCCGTGCTGGCTGCGAATGAAGACTTCCCACAGTGGCCATTCTTTGCTCATCTTGTCTCCTCTCAGGCCGCAGCCTGCTCCTTATTGTGTTTGTCGGCGTAAGCGACCAGTGCGTCGCGGAACCATGCCCCGTCTTCGTAGGCCTTCACGCGGGTGCGCAGGCGCTCGCGGTTGCAAGGGCCGTTGCCCTTCAGGACCTGATGAAACTCTTCCCAATCGATCTCGCCGAAATCGTAGGAACCGCGTTCTTCGTTCCACTTCAGGTCGGGGTCGGGGATGGTCAGGCCCAGGAATTCGGCTTGGGGCACGGTCTGGTCGACCATGCGCTGGCGCAATTCATCGTTGGAGAACAGCTTGATGCGCCAGGCGCTCGATTGCGCGCTGTTGACGGAAGCGGCGTCGGAAGGGCCGAACATCATCAGCGAAGGCCACCACCAGCGGTTCAGCGCATCCTGCGCCATCGCCTTCTGCTCCGGCGTGCCCTTGGCCAGCGACATCATGATGTCGTAGCCCTGGCGTGCGTGGAAGGACTCCTCCTTGCAGACGCGGATCATGGCGCGCGAGTATGGGCCATAGGAGCAGCGGCACAGCGGGATCTGGTTGATGATCGCGGAGCCGTCCACCAGCCAGCCGATGGCGCCCATGTCGGCCCAGCTCAGGGTCGGGTAATTGAAGATGGACGAGTACTTGGCTTTGCCGCTATGCAGGGCCGCCAGCAACTCGTCGCGCGAGACGCCCAGGGTCTCGGCGGCGCTGTAGAGGTAGAGGCCGTGGCCCGCTTCATCCTGGATCTTGGCCAGCAGGATGGATTTGCGCTTCAGGGTCGGCGCGCGGGTTACCCAATTACCTTCAGGCAACTGCCCAACGATTTCGGAGTGGGCGTGCTGGGAGATCTGGCGGATCAGTGTCTTGCGGTAAGCCTCGGGCATCCAATCCTTTGGCTCGATCTTGATGCCGGCGTCGATGCGCGCCTGGAATTCGCGCTCCTGCGCGTCCATATCTTCTGCGGTCTGGACCTTCTTCAGGCCAGTTTCCACCATTTGTGCGTACATAAGGAGGGCCTCCTTGTTCGGGATAGACTCATAATACGATACAAAAAGCGCTTTGCAAACGAATTTTATGTGTCAGTTAAAAATTCTGTATCTAGATCAATGACAGTGTATAAAATCGGTCTATGCAAAAAAACCAGAAAATCAATAGCTGGATTGAAGAATTCCTGGCCAGCGACCCGCCGCGCTCCAAATCGCTGGTCATGACCATTTTTGGCGACGCCATCGTGCCCCATGGCGGCATGGTGTGGACCGGCAGCCTGATCGAACTGCTGGCCCCCTTCGGCGTGAACGACCGCCTGCTGCGCACTTCCGTCTTCCGCCTCGCGCAGGAAGGCTGGCTGGGCGCCCAGCGCGACGGCCGCCGCAGCAGCTATGCCATCACGCCCGACGCCATGCGCCGTTTCAGCCGCGCCTTCCGCCGCATCTACGCCCCGCTGAACGTGCATTGGAACGGCCAATGGACCCTGGTGCTCGCCGCCGACGGCCTCGACGCCCCGGCGCGCAGCCAGCTGCGCAAGGAGCTGTTGTGGGAAGGCTACAGCGTGATCGCCCCTGGCATCGCCGGTCATCCGGCCGGCGACATGGAAGCGCTGGAAGCGCTGCTGTCGCGCCTGGGCCTGCTGCAGAAAGTCTATGTGGTGCAGGCCAGCGAAGTGCCTGGCCTGCGCGCCCGCCCGCTAGGCGAACTGGTCGCCCAAGGCTGGGACCTGAGCGAAGTGGCGGCCGGCTACAGCAAGTTTGTCGCCACATTCAGCGTGCTGCCAGGCCTGCTCGCCGAAGCAGGCGAGATCGACCCCGAGCAAGCCTTCGTTCTGCGCACCCTGCTGATCCACGCCTACCGCCGCGTGCAACTGCACGACCCGCAACTGCCGATCGAGCTGCTGCCCGAGCCTTGGCCGGGCGCCCGCGCCTACGAACTGGCGAGCCAGCTCTACCGCCAACTGCAAGCCCCCGCCGAACTGCACATCGTTGCCGCCCTGAAGCGCGAAGACCCGAGCGCCCCCGCCCCCGAGCCGAGCTTCTACCAACGCTTCGTTTGAGATTCGAGATTCGGGGTCAGCTCCGGCAATCGGACATTTGTGTCGCCATTGCGGCGCAATGGCGACACAAATGTCCGATTGCCGGAGCTGACCCCGAATTTCTTGCTGGTGTATCATGTCGGGCTTCGCGCTAGGGCGCTTTATTTTTCCGACAGGACACACAATGTCTATCAAGATCAGCAGCCAGTTCGATGCTGGCGCCATCGATGTGGTCAGCGTTACCTCCGCTGGCGATATCGACGTCAATATCCGCAAGGACTCCCATGCGGACATCATTCAGTGGTTCTATTTCCGTGTGCAGGGCGCGCAGGCCGTGCCGCTGACCATTCGTTTTCTGAACGCTGGCAAAGCTGCTTATGCGGAAGGCTGGAAGGGTTACAACGCCGTCGCTTCCTACGACCGCGATAACTGGTTCCGCGTCCCGACTTCCTTCGATGGCGAAGTGATGACCATCGAGCACGCGCCTGAACACGATTCCGTCTACTACGCCTATTTCGAGCCGTATTCGTGGGAACGCCACCTGTCGCTGCTGGATTCCGCGCAGCTGCACCCGAACGCCGAACTGGTGGACCTGGGCAGCACCGTCGAAGGCCGCGACATGAACATGCTGATCATCGGCGACCAGGAAGCCGGAAAAAAAGTATGGGTCATCGCGCGCCAGCACCCTGGCGAAACCATGGCGGAATGGTTCGTCGAAGGCATGGTCGAGGCCCTGCTCGATGCGGCCAATCCTTACGCCCGCCAGTGCCTGCAGGACGCCTGCTTCTACGTGGTGCCGAACATGAACCCGGATGGCTCCGTGCGCGGCAACCTGCGCACCAACGCCGCCGGCGCAAACCTGAACCGCGAGTGGAACGAGCCGACCATGGCGCGTTCGCCGGAAGTCTTCCTCGTGAAAGAGAAGATGAAGGAAATCGGCTGCGACCTGTTCCTGGACGTGCACGGCGACGAAGGCTTGCCTTACGTCTTCGTGGCCGGCAGCGATGCCCTGCCGAACTTCACCAAGGAGCAGAAGGCCGCGCAGGACAAGTTCATCGCCGACTTCAAGCTGGCGTCGCCCGACTTCCAGTCCGAGCATGGCTACCCTGACTCGCCATACACCCCGGAAGTGCTGACCATGGGTTCGCCGCACATCACCCACCTGTTCGGCTGCCTGTCGCTGACCCTGGAACTGCCGTTCAAGGACAACGCCAACGACCCGGACGAACTGGTTGGCTGGAACGGCGCCCGTTCCGCCAAGCTGGGCGCGGACGTGCTGCAGCCTATCCTGCGCACCCTGCGCAACTTCTAAGCCGCGGCGCGGCTTAGCGCTTCAGCGCCCGGAATGCCTTCGGTATCCACGGGCGCGCAGCAAGCATGAAGGTCACGGCGCGGCGCTGTTCCCACGGCAGCCGCGCATCGTCCTGGTGCTGCAGCGAGAATTCGTCTGCCACCTGCTTCAAACGTTCCAGCAATGCACGCGTCGATTGCTGCGACAGCATCACGCTCACCAGCCGCTGCACTTCATGATGGCCGTCGAACCGGCTGTCGAAATAATCGCCGTAGGCTTCGTCGCGGAAAAAGGCCTGGATCGGGCCGTTCGGCAGCCAGCTGAAGGTGCGCGACACGAGCAGCTTGACCTTGTTGTTCGGCTTGAGCATCAGGAAGCCGATCTTGTCCAGCCGTAGCAGGCAGGCGGTCGCTTCGGCGGCGCTGATCTTGTAATTGGCCACCACTTCCTCGATCGGCACCTGGTTCAGCGCCAGCACGGCGACCACCAGCAGCTTGGTGTCGCTGATGATTTCCTTTTCCTGTGCATAGGTCAGCTGCGAGATCAGCTGCGGCGTGTCGGCGCTCGCTTGCGCCAGCTCGGCGAAGTCCATATCCAGCACGGCCAGTACCTGCTCCAGCCGCTCCAGCGTGAAATTACGGGCCGCGAACATGCGTTTGATACTTGGTTCGGACAGGCCAATCTGCTGGCCCAGTGCGGCATACGTGATGCCGCGCGCCTTGAGCTGGCGTTTGAGTGCTTCAACCAGGCGGCTGACGTTGGACATGAATGCAATTCCGATAATTGGTATCGAATTATGATACCACCAGCATGCGCCGGCGCTACAGTGCGGATCGCGGTTGCCCGGCGCGCGCAGCCGCGACAACATTGCCGCACCTTGAACAGGGGAGCAGAACATGAAACGTATCCTGATCGCCGCCATGCTTGCCGCGGCCTGCAGCGCCAGCCAGGCGGAAGGCGATTCGCAGGCGCTGAGCAAAGGCGTGAGCGACCTGTCGGCCGTGGTGGTCGCCGGGTCCGTACTGACCGCGTCCGGCGCCGGCGCGCTGCTGGTCGAGTCGATCGAAGTGGTGGGCGAAAGCGTGGTCGTCGTGCTGAAGGCTGCCGGCGACGGCAGCAAGGTCGCCGTGCAGTTCAGCGGCAAGGCGCTCGAAGGCGTATCGCTGGCCGCCGGCACTGCCGTCAGCGTGGTGGCCATGTCGGCCGGCCACGCCCTGGTAGCGTCGGGACAGGTGATCGCCTTCATCCCGAACGAGGCGGGCAAGGCGCTGCTGCACCATAGCCGCGCGAGCTGACGATGAAGCGCCCATTTGCCGCTTTGCTGCTGGCCGCTGCGGCCAGCGCATCGGCCCACGCAGGCCAGAACTGCGAACCCAAGCCGCTGACGCTGGACGAAGTGCGGCGTTCCCTCGACCTCGCCCAGCGCAGCATGCAAGCCCTCGACGCCAGCGGCGCGCAGGTAGCGATCATTGCGCGCGCGGGGCAGAACCTGTCGCAATACGGCTTGCGCTACTCCCACGCCGGACTGGCGTGGCGCGATCATCCTGCCGGACGCTGGGTCGTGATGCAATTGCTGAACGATTGCGGCACGGCCGATTCCTCGCTGTATAACGACGGCCTGGGCAACTTTTTCCTGAGCGGCCTGTATGAGTACAAAGCGGAACTGATCCTGCCTTCGCCCGAGGTGCAGCAACGGCTGGCGCAGGTACTGGCTTCGCGCACGCCGCAGCGCCTGCACCAGCCGAAATACAGCATGCTGGCCTATGCCTTCTCCACCCGCTACCAGAATTCCAACCAGTGGGCGCTGGAGACGCTGGCCGCCGCCAGTGCCGCGCCGGGCGCAGTGGAAACGCGCGCCGAGGCGCAGCAGTGGTTGACCGAGGCCGGCTTCCGCCCGGTCGGCGTGGACATTGGCCTGGGCGCGCGCGTCGGCGCCCGCCTGTTCCGTGCCAACGTTGCCTTCGACGATCACCCGACCGGACCGCGCCTGCGCGGGCACTTCGACACCGTGACGGTGGACGGCATCGAGCAATTCGTGCGCAGCCATGAGCGCGGCGCGCGCATCATCGAACTATGATTATTTACGGTTGAGCCGGCGCAGGCGGCTGACGTGCTTGCGGCGTAGCCGCTCCAGTTCCCGCGCTTGCGGATAGCCCGGCTGGCCCGGTGCGCGCAAGTGCGGCGGCACGCTGGCCGGAGCGGCTTGCGGCTCGAAATTCAGCACCGGCAGGCGCTCGATTTGTCGTTTGCTGACCATGCTTCATGTTAGGTGCGGCCGCTTGAAGTTGCCAGTTTTGCGCCGCCGCAAGGGCTGTGTTGCGATCTGCGCCGATCATGGGGCTTTATGGAGGTGAACATGAAGCTAATTTTTGCCGTGCTGGCTTGCGCCTTGCTCGCCGGGTGCTCATCCATGCCCTATCGCCCGGCCCAGGCGGATGGGGCTTTTCCGGGACTGGTGGATTTTGTTGCCGCCGCGCCGGGCCATGGGGTGGATGTGCTGCTGGTGCATGGCATGTGCACGCACGACGTACGCTGGGCCGACGACACCGTTGCACAACTGGGCAGCGCGCTCAATGCCCAGACAGCGGCGACCAGCGCCAGCGGCGCGCCGGCCGCCATCGCAGCCGATGGCATCGAAATAGTCGAACGCACCATCACGCTTAGGCAGGGCGAGATCCGCGTCAAAGCCCTCGTCTGGTCGCCCCTGACTTCGCCCCTCAAACGCCAGCTCGACTACGACCTCAGCGCCCACCTGCCAGCCGCGCGCGCAAAGCTGAATGCAAAAGCCAAGGACAAGCTGGTCGACGATTGCCTGCCCGACGCCCTTATCTACCAAGGCGTGGCGCGGGATACGATCCAGCGGCGCATGGCGCAAGCCATCCTGCATGCAACCGAAGGGGCGCCGCCGCAGGCGCCCTTGCTGGTACTGTCGTCCAGCCTTGGCAGCAAGATCCTGTTCGACACCCTGCTGCGCATGGGCAGCGAGGCGCAACACACCATCGAGCGCATGGCTTACCTGGTGATGGCGGCCAACCAGATCCCCCTGCTTGCGCTGGCGGACCAGCATGCTGCAGCCGATGCCGGGTCGGCGATTGCAGCAGCGGCCCAGGGCGACAGCCTGCACGCGGTGCTGCGCAAGCGCAGTGCACCGGTCCTGCCGCGCAGCAGCGTGCAGCGCTTGTCGCTGGTGGCTTTCAGCGACCCGAACGATCTGCTGACTTATACGCTGGAGCGGGAACGCTACGCCGGCCTGGGCGTGGACGTGGTGAATGTGCTGGTGTCAAACGCGCCTACCTGGCTTGGCTTGCTGGAGCGCCCCGACGGCGCTCACGTGAACTACCTGCTCAACCCCGACGTTGCCCGAATGGTCGCGTGTGGCCAGCCGCGAAGTGCGCGCTGCGAATGATCTCGTAGACCTTGCGCGCGTCGGCGATGGTGTCGAAGCGCGGAACGGTCTCGTCGCCCGGCCAGGCAGCCAGCCCGCTGAAGCGGTTGCCCGCCTGCGAAACGCCGAAGGATATGGTGCCTTCGCCTTTGCTGTTCTCCGTCAGCGCGAACTCACCCAGCGTGCGCAAAGCGAGGCTTTGCGCACGGCGGCGCAAGATGCCGGAGCGGATAATGATGCGTTCATTGGTCACCATGTAATCGGTCCTGGCGCGCTGCCAGGCTTCGAGGACGAAGCGGCCGCCGACCATGTGCGCGCCCATCAGAACAAAGGGGATGCTCCACAGACGCAGAGCCATGGGAGCATCGGCACGGATCGCGGAATATTCGAGGAAGATGCTGAAGCCGCCCCAGACAAGGCTAAATGGAATCATCAGCACGTCGGCGCCGCGCAGCAGCAGGCCCTGGCGCGGGGCGCCATGCCATAAGACGCGTTCGTTCGTCGAAAGATTATCCATGCCACAATCTTACCCGCCGGCAGGCAGTTCAAATCTGGCAGATTGTCACTTCAAGCACAAAAGTAGCCGTTGCCACCAGCTGCGGCGCAGCGCCGGCAAGTCGCGAATACCCGGCACTACGCCGAAATCGGTAACGAGTGCGACCACGCGACCCGTGGAATCGTAAGCATAGAAGGAGGGGTAGTTTCGTTTGCCGGAGGCGACGGAAAAGCTGACGCGGCTTTCGCCGCTGGCGAAGCAGGCAGTCCCCGACTCCACCGTATAGCCGAAGATTTCGCCATCCTTCAGCATGCGCGCATCCTGGTCGGCAGTGAGCGCGGGATACCAATGGGCGGCCGGCGCGGCCTCCAGCAGAACACGCGCGTAGGCGATGCGCTCCTCGCCATTGTCGAAGCGGGCCAGCGCCAGCGCGACCGGGTATTCGCCGTTCGGCACGCATTGTGTGAACGGGGCCGGCGCCGGATCGGCCTGCGCATCCCCGGCGGCGATCTTGCCGTCGGCGACGGTCAGGCGGCCCGCCTCGGCCAGCGAGAACTGGATGGTGGTCTCTTCAAACGTAAAGCGCTCCGCGGCAAAGGCGGAGCGCAGTCCTTCGGGATTGGGCGCATAGCTCATGCGCCAATCATATTACTTTTGCAGGCGGGCCAGCAATTCCTTGCCTACCAGCGGCGCGGAGGCCGGATTCTGGCCAGTGACAAGTTCGCGGTCGGTCACCATATTGCCCTGCCAGTTGGCGGCCTTGGAGAATTGCAGGCCGGCCTTTTGCAGCGCGGTCTGCGGGTAGAACTTCATGTCGCCGCCGCCCAGTTGGCCTTTCGACGCTTCCTCTTCATCGTTGGTGAAGACGGTCACCTTGTAGCCCGCGTAGATCCACTTCGGCTGTGTTGGATTCGCTCCTTGCGCGAGTTTCATGGTGAAGCCCTTCGCGTCCGGCATGGCCGACAGCAGCGCGATCGGGCCGTGGCACACCAGGGCGGTGGTCTTGCCATCCCGGTGGAAGGCTGCCAGCACCTTGCCCAGTGCAGGGCTGGTGAGCAAGTCCTGCATCGGCGCGTGGCCGCCCGGTACATAGACGGCGTCGTATTTGCCATAGCCTTGCTGCGCGACGCGCGCCAGGCTGATGACCGGCGAGGTGGCGCTGTCGGTCAGGCGCAGCTGCTCCAGCAGCTTCTGGTGCGTCTCCAGCGCGGCCTGGTCGCCGCCAAAGAACATGGCGTTGACCGAGCCCTTGTCCAAGGTCGGCGCCTTGCCGGTCGGCGTAGCGAAGGTGACGGTGTGGCCGGCGTCGAGCAGCATTTTCACGGGCTGCATCAGCTCATTCAGGTAAAAGCCGGTCTGGAAGGTCTTGCCGGCCTTCAGGTCCAGTGTGGCTTCGTCGGATAGCACGACCAGCACATTGCCGGCGTGGGCTGCGCTGGCGCCACCCAGGGCTGCTGCAATGAGGGCGGCGGCGGTGATTTGCTTGAACATGGTTTGCTCCTTGGTGATTTGATGGAGCTACTTTATTCAAACCTTCAGCGGCGATAAACTACCTTAAAGCCAAACCATTTTTCCCTTAAAGGCAATAATGAGCCGTAAATACGACCACCTGAGCGATGTCGAGACCTTTGTGACCGTCGTCGAGCGCGGCTCGCTGACAGCGGCTGCCGTCGCCATGTCCACCACCCCGTCGGTGATCAGCCGCGCCCTGGCCAGGCTCGAAAAGCGCCTGGGCACCCAGTTGTTGCGGCGGACCACACGCAGCCTGGGGCTGACCGATGCCGGCCGCCTATACCTGGAGCAGACGCGCACCGCCCTGTGCCTGATCGACGACGCCGAGCGCGCCGTGCAGGCCGAAGGGGGCAAGGTGACGGGCCGCCTGCGGCTCAGCGCTCCCACTACCTTCGGCCATTACCGCCTGCCCGCCCTGCTGCAGCAGTTCTCGGAGCGTTATCCGGCGGTGCGCATCGAACTGAATATCACCAACCGCAACGTCGACCTGGCGGCGGAGAATTTCGACTTCGCGATCCGCCAGGGCGCCCTGAAAGACAGCGGCATGATCGCGCGCAAGCTGGAAGACGCCGAACTGGTGCTGGTCTGCGCGCCCGCCTACGTCCAACGCCGTGGCCTGCCGCGCAACCTCGACGACCTGGCCCAGCATGACTGCCTGGCTTTTCTGCTGCCCAGCACCGGCCGCTCCTTCCCCTGGCAATTCATGCGCAACGGCGAAGAGCTGGACTGGCCGCCCGAGCCCGCACTGCAGGTGACCGATGACGCCCTGGGCACGGTATCCCTGGCAGAGGCGGGCCTGGGCATCTGCCAGACCTTCCGCTTCATTGCACAGGACCGCCTGAAGCGCGGCGTGCTGGTCGAAGTGCTGCCTGAACTGAAGGGCCGCAGCCGGCCCTTCTCGCTCATCTACACACCGCAGCGGCGGATGACCGCTGCGGGGCAGGCCCTGCTGAGCTGCCTGCTCGGGCAGTGATATGCTGAGGCGGAAAGTGGATGACAGTGTGTCGATTTCGAGAGCAGTGATCCGTCGTAGGGATGCAGCACCGCTTCTCCATTACAACCTGACCAAGGAAATGCCATGAAAAAGAACGTTATCCTCAACCTGCCAGTGAAAAACCTGGACAAGTCCAAGGCCTTCTTTTCCGCCCTCGGCTTTACGTTCAACGACCGCTTCAGCGGCGAGAACGCAGCCTTCATGAACGTCGTCGGCGACACTATCCAGGCCATGCTGACAACCGAGCCTTTCTTCAAGTCCCTGATCGACAAGCCCGTCGTGCAGGCGAAAGAAGCAAACGAATTCGTCATCTGCCTGAGCTGCGACAGCCGTGAAGAAGTCGACTCAATCATAGCCAAGGCCCTCGCAGCCGGGGCGCGCATACCACACCCGCCGGAGGACCACGGCTTCATGTACGACCAGGGTTTCGAAGATATCGACGGCCACCTGTGGAACCTGGTCTGGTCGGCGCCTGAGGCCTGAACCGGAGACGATGCCGGCGAGTGCGCTCGGCCTGCTGAGGCTTTCACGCTGTTTTCCGGCGCAGCGGAAAACAGCAAACGTCAAGGGTAGGCCAAGTCCAAACCGAGCGTCCGGCTAAGAACAACGGTCACGAGTCCAAGGCCCATAAGCGAGAGCATGAAGGCAGCGGCAACCTTGCCGCTCGCGCGCAATACCGCGCGCCTTTCTTCGCGTCGCTCTTTCTGCTTCTGACCTTGATCGTAATGCCACTTGATGGCGAAGAACATGCCCGTGCCGAGAACGACGAGCTTAAACGTCACTAAGACTAGCGGAATCCAATCCATGGTTTTGCCTACTTCCAGCTCACTCGATAATATACGGACCCATACTACCTGAAAGCAATTTCCATGCACTGAGACAAATTGTCCCAGTTGAATTCCATGCAAGATATCCGCTGACGAATCCCCTTGGCGCCGCAGCGCCGGGTGGCGGCTGCGGCGCGCGGCTGGATCACTTGCTCCGGCCAGCCTTGATCAGGTAGTTCTGGATGGTGGACTCGGCGATCGAGGCCCACTGGTTCTGATCGCTGCGGAAGCGCTTCCACGGCTCGTAGATCTTGGCGAACTTGGCGTTCTTGGACGCCTCCTCGTTCATCTGCTCCATGGTGGCTTTGTAGGCCGCATCCATGATGTCCGGCGAATAGTTGCGCAGCTTCACGCCATTTTTCAGCAGGCGGCCCAAGGCGGTCGGGTTCTTGAAGTCGTACTCGGCCTGCATCACCACGTGCGCCTCGTAGGAAGCGCATTCCAGTGCGGCCTGGTATTCCTTCGGCAGCTTCTCGTACTCCTTGATGTTCACGTACAGGGTGAACGAAGCGCCGGCTTCCCACCAGCCCGGATAGTAGTAGTACGGAGCGATCTTGTAGAAGCCCAGCTTTTCGTCGTCGTACGGACCGACCCATTCCGCTGCGTCAATCGTGCCCTTTTCCAGCGCAGGATAGATATCGCCGCCGGCCAGCTGCTGCGGAACGGCGCCCAGGCGCTCCATTACCTTGCCGGCCAGGCCGGCGATACGCATTTTGGTGCCTTTCAGGTCGGCCACGGTCTTCACTTCCTTGCGGAACCAGCCGCCCATCTGGGTGCCCGAGTTTCCGGCGATGAAGTTGATGATGCCGTAGTCCTTGAAGAAGGAACGCAGCAGCTCCTTGCCGCCGCCCTGGTCGTACCAGGCAGTCTGCTGGCGCGAGGTCAGGCCGAAAGGCACTGCGCAGTCGAAGGAGAACGTCGCATCCTTGCCGTAGTAGTAGTACGAGGCGCTATGGCCGCATTCCACGGTGCCCGACTGCACCGCGTCCAGCACGCCCAGGCCGGGCACCACTTCACCAGCCGCGAACACGCGGATGTTGAACTTGCCGCCGGTCAGCTGCGATACGCGCTTGGTGAACGTATCGGCCGCACCGTAGATGGTGTCGAGGGATTTGGGGAAGCTCGATGCCAGGCGCCAGTTAATGGCAGGCAGTTCGGCAGCGATGGCTGGTGCGGCGATAACTCCTGCGCCGGCACCGGCAGCTGCCTTCTTGATAAAGGAACGACGTTCCATACGTGCTGTCTCCTTAGGGGGTTGTTTGGAAACAGTGTATGGAAATATTTAGTTTCCGGCAACCACCATCTTTTCAATCAGGATCGAGCCGGTTTGCTTGGTGCCGCGCACCAGGACATCGGTACCGATACCCACGATATCGTGGAACATTTCCTTCATATTGCCGGCGATGGTGATCTCTTCCACCGGGTACTGGATCACGCCATTCTCGACCCAGTAACCGGAAGCGCCGCGGCTGTAATCGCCGGTGACATAATTGGTGCCCTGGCCCATCAACTCGGTCACCAGCAGGCCGGTGCCCATCTTGCGCAGCATGCCTTCAAAGTCGTCATCCTTTTTGGTGCGCGAGGACGTAATGGACAGGTTGTGCGAGCCGCCCGCATTGCCGGTGGTCTTCATGCCCAGCTTGCGCGCCGAGTAGGTCGACAGGAAGTAGCCTTGCAGCACGCCGTTCAGCACCACGTCGCGCTTGTGGGTGCGCACGCCTTCCTCATCGAAGGGCGCCGAACCGATGCCGCCGATGACGTGCGGATCTTCCTTGACCTGGATATGGGACGGGAACACGTCCTTGCCCAGCGAGTCGACCAGGAAGGAGGACTTGCGGTACAGCGCACCGCCCGAGGTGGCCTGCACAAAGGCGCCCAGCAGGCCCGCCGCCAGCGGCGCTTCAAACAGCACCGGGCAGGTGCGGGTGGTCAGCTTGCGCGCATTCAGGCGCGCCAGCGAACGTTCCGCGGCGTAGCGGCCAACGGCTTCGGCGCTGGCCATCTTCTTCGGGTCGCGCACCGAGGTGTACCAGTCGTCGCGCTGCATCTTGGCGCCCTTGCCGGCGATCGGCGTCACCGACAGGGTGTGGCGCGAATACGGATAGCCGCCGATGAAGCCGCGCGAATTGGCCGACACAAAGTGCGACTGCTGCACGTGCACGCCGGCGCCTTCGCTGTTGGTCACGCGCGGGTCAACCGCGAAGGCCGCCGCTTCGGCGCGCTGCGCCAGCGCCACCGCTTCCTCGGTGGAGATCGGCCACGGGTAGAACAGCTTCAGGTCTTGCGGGTTCTTTTCCAGCAGCTCTTCCTCGGCCAGGCCGGCGCAATCGTCTTCCGCCGTGAAGCGGGCGATGTTGTAGGCCGCTTCCACGGTCGCCTTCAGCGATGCGGAAGAGAAATCGGAAGTGCTGGCATTGCCGCGCTTCTGGCCGATGAAGACCGTGACTCCGATTCCCTTGTCGCGGTTCTGCTCGATCGTTTCGATCTTGCTCTTGCGGACCGACACCGACAGCCCGCTGCCTTCGCTGATCTCAACGGCGGCATCGGTCCCGCCCTGCTCGCGCGCATACTTCAAAACGTCGCGTGCCAGCTGTTTCAACTGGTCCTGGGAATAGGAGAAGGCGGATTCGCTCATGGGGTCTTTTTTGGGGTGCTTGGCATTAAAACAGTTATCATAGCAGCCGTTTACTGTTTTTACAGGTAGGGTGTGTCTGCCCCCTGCCCCTCTATCATGCCTAATCCAAACCGTGGCTCGTGCGGCTTCCAGTCCAACGAGTTCGAACAAGAATACGAACGCCCTTCCAAAACCGAGATGAAACGCCAGTCCGACGCCCTGCAGGCGCTGGGACAGGAGCTGGTGGAAGCGCCGCGCGACCGCGTCAAGCGCGTGCCGATGCCGGAAGACGTGCGCGATGTCATTCTGGAATGCCAGAATATCAAGAATCACGAAGGCCGCCGCCGCCAGCTGCAATTCATCGGCAAGAAGATGCGCGGCCTCTCCGATGAGGAAGTGGCTGTCATCAAGCGCACCATCGAAGGCTGGAAAGGCGCCTCCAAGGCCGATACCGCTGCCCTGCACGCGCTGGAGCGCCGCCGCGACAAGCTGCTGGCCGACGACAAGGCCCTGACCGCCCTGCTGGAAGAAGCGCCGCACCTGGACGTGCAGCACCTGCGCACCCTGATCCGCAACGCCCGCAAGGAGCAGGCCGAGAACAAGCCGCCGAAGGCTTACCGCGAAATCTTCCAGATCCTGAAGGACCTGGACAAGGCCGCCGCCGGCGCCGCCTCGCCCGGCCCGGATGTTGACGTCGACGCCCCGGACGACGAAGACCATGAGTGACGAAACCCTGCTCGTCGGCCTGGTTTCCATCTCCGACCGCGCCAGCGGCGGCGTCTACCAGGACCAGGGCATCCCGGCGCTGGAAGGCTGGCTGCGCAGTGCGCTGGCGACGCCGGTGCGCTTCGAATCGCGCCTGATCCCCGATGAGCGCCCGCAGATCGAAGCCACCCTGGTCGACCTGGTCGACAACGTGCGCTGCCACCTGGTGCTGACCACGGGCGGCACCGGCCCGGCACGGCGCGACGTGACGCCGGAAGCCACGCTGGCCATCGCCACCAAGGAAATGCCGGGCTTCGGCGAGCAGATGCGCCAGGTCAGCCTGGCCTTCGTGCCGACCGCCATCCTGTCGCGCCAGGTCGCCGTGATCCGCGAGACGGCCGATCACGCGGCCCTGGTCATCAACCTGCCCGGCCAGCCCAAAGCCATCAAGGAAACCCTGGAAGGCCTGAAAGATGCCGACGGCAAGCAGATCGTCGGCGGCGTCTTCGCGGCCGTCCCTTACTGCATCGACCTGATCGGCGGCCCTTACGCAGAAACCAACGACGCCGTGTGCAAGGCATTCCGCCCCAAATCCGCCATTCGCAAGAAGGACAACGCATGACCCACCTGCTGGACTCCATCGTCATCGACACCGCGCCCAATCCTGAAGTCTCCGTGATCTGGATGCACGGCCTGGGCGACAGCGGTGAAGGCTGGGCGCCTATCGTCAACGAGCTCGATCTGAGCGGCCTGCCTGGCATCCGCTTCATTTTCCCGCATGCGAACACCATGCCGGTGACGATCAACGGCGGCTACGTCATGCGCTCGTGGTACGACATCATCCACACCGACCTCGGTCGCCAGGAAGACGAAAAGGGCCTGCGCGAGTCGCAGATCCTGGTCGATGCACTGATCGAGCGCGAAATCGCGCGCGGCGTGCCGGCGCAGCGCATCGTGCTGGGCGGCTTCTCGCAGGGCTGTGCGATGACGCTGCAGGCCGGACTGCGCTATCCGCAAAAGCTGGCTGGCCTGATGTGCCTCTCCGGCTATCTGCCGCTGGCCGACAAGGCCGCCGCCGAACGCCATGCCGCCAACCAGGACACCCCGATCTTCATGGTGCACGGCACGATGGATCCGGTGATCCCGATCGGCCGCGCCATCGCTTCGCGCGACCTGCTCAAGCAACTGGGCTACCAGGTCGAGTGGCACGACTACCCGATGCAGCACTCGGCGTGCGCAGAGGAAGTGCAGCACATTTCGGCATGGCTGCAGAAAGTGTTGGCATAACACTGGCCCTGCCACGCACCGGCTGGGCCTTGGGCGCCGGCCTGGCCGCATGGCTGCTGGGCGCTGGTGCCGCATGCGCCGTTGGCACGGCGGATGCTCCCTGGTGCGACAGGCTGGCGGCCCGCCTGCCGACCGTCTCCGCCTCGTCCTGCCGGCAAAGCGCCGTGGCGCCAAGCGGCGCGCAATCGCATAACGGCTTCCCAATCCTGGCGCGCGACATTGCCGCCAGCGCAGGCGGCGCTGCGCCGCGCGTACTGCTCCTTGGCGGCATCCACGGCGACGAGCCAAGCGCCTCGGCCCTGGTCTTCCGCTGGCTGCAGACGATGGATTCACCCGCCGCGCAAGGCCTGCATTGGAAGGTCGCCCCGCTGCTGAACCCGGACGGCCTGCTCGCCGCCCACCCCCAGCGCGTCAATGCCCGCGGCGTGGACCTGAACCGCAACTTCCCGACGCCGGACTGGCAGCGCGAAGCCCCGCGCTACTGGGCGAAAGTCACACGCCGCGATCCGCGCCGCTTCCCCGGCAAGAGCCCCTTGTCGGAACCGGAAAGCCGCTGGGTCCATGAAACGATCGAGAATTTCCATCCCGACCTGATCGTATCGGTGCATGCGCCCTTCGGCGTGCTGGACTTCGACGGCGACGCCGAACCGCCGCGCAAATTCGGCCGTCTGAATTATCGGAAAGTGGGCGTCTACCCTGGTTCGCTGGGCAACTACAGTGGCCAGCACAAGCAGGTGCCTGTGATCACCATCGAACTGCCGCACGCCCAGGCCATGCCGTCCGATGCGGAGGTCCAGCGCATCTGGCTCGACATGCTGGAATGGATACGCGCCAACCTTAACTGAGGTTGCGGCTCAATTTATCGAGGCCTGCCGCCAGCCGTTCCACATCGCCCGCGGTGATGGCGCAGGCTTCGGCAATCCGCTGGCTCACCTTCCAGCCTTCCGCGCGCAGCTTGCGGCCCTTGTCGGTCAGCGTCAGCACGCGGTTGCGCTCATCGTTCGGATCGCGGTCGCGCACCAGGTAGCCCTCCGCCTCCAGCCGCTTGACCAGCGGCGTGATCGAACCTGGGTCCTGCTGCAGGCGCTCGGCCAGCCCCTTGATGCCAAGCCCCTCTTCTTCCCACAGCACCACCATCACCAGGTATTGCGGATATGTCAGGTTGAGCGGCGCCAGGAGCGGCTTGTACAGCTGCGTCATCTTCAAGGAAGTCGAATACAGCTTGAAACAGAGGTGCTGGTCCAGCGTTGGGGGCGTGCGTTTTTCCATGGCGCGTACTTTAGCACAGCCCCCTCGGCCGAATCAGCGCTTGGCCGCTTCCAGGATCACCTTCGCCACAGCTTCCGGCTGCGACGCCATCGGCACGTGGCTGCTCGCCACCGTGGTGGTGCTGGCCTGGATCTTGGCCGCGAAGGTTTTCTGCAGGCCCGGGTCGATCATGCGGTCCCTGGACGCGACGATGTAGTAGCTTGGCTTGTTCTTCCAGGCCGCCACGTCCACCTTGTCGCCGAAAGCGCTGGCCTTGATCGGGCCCTGGGTGGCGGTCATCAGGCGCTGTTCGGCCTTGCCCAGGTCCTGCGCGAAGTTGACGGCCATCGACTCGGCCGACAGGTAGATAAAGCCGTTATTGTCCGGCTTCAGGCTGGCGATGCCCGGCGGCAGGGGGAAGTCCTTGCCCAGCTCACCGATCGTTTCGCCTTCCGACGGCGCGAAGGCCGCCACATAGACCAGGGACTTCACCTTGTCGCTGGCGCCAGCCTGGGTGATCACGGCACCGCCCCAGGAGTGCCCTACCAGGACCACCTTGCCGCTCTGGGCGTCGATCACGCGCTGGGTAAATGCCACGTCGTCGGCCAGGGAAGTCAACGGATTCTGCACCGACACCACTTTCAGGCCTTGTTTCTGCAGCAGGGGGATCACCTTGTTCCAGGCGGAACCGTCGGCAAAGGCGCCGTGCACCAGCACGACGGTGGTGTCTTCGGCAGCGTGGACCTGGGCGGCGCCGGCCAGCAGGGAAGCAGCGATCAGGGCGGATTTGATGGTCTTGGTCATGGTATTTCTCCTTTGATTAGTTCGTTAATGATTAGCGCGCTAAGCGCTTGAGTCGAAATATAGCGAACTAATCGTTAGTGTGCAAACTATTTTTTAGGGATCGGCTATGGTGAATTTGCTATCATCGCGCATCTTTCCAGGCACATGAGCTATGGCGTTTTCCATCAACGGCTTCGGCACCACTTTTTACGGCAAGGCAGCGCGTGAACCGGATGGTTCCTTCATCACGACCAAATGGTTGATTTTCAGCTACCTTCCCATCATTCCCTTGGCCAGCATGCGCCTGCGATATGCATCGCAAGACGAGGGCTTCTTTTCGACGGGTACGAATTACCATGTGATCATGGATTATCCGCTCGATATCCTGCAGGTGATCAGGACCTGGGCTTACGTCGCCCTCCTTTTCACAGTGATGTTACGGCTCGAACCGGAATCGAAGTCGCATTCGGACCTTTGGCTTTTGGTGGCCACCATCCTGCTGCCGCACGTCTTGCGCATGCTCGCCAGGTTCTTCAGTTCGTCCGGACAGGCTAAAGCACCACGGCAAAGGAAAGCCGGCGCCACGCGCACGCGGCTGGAAGACCTGCCGCGCGTCTCGACCTGCCCCAAATGCAGGTACACGCGAAAACCCGACGATTACGCGCCGGCCTGGCAATGCCCAAGCTGCAAGGTGGCTTACAACAAAGTCACGCAATAACGCTAAATCAGCTTGTCCAGCGTGATCGGCAGGTCGCGCACCCGCTTGCCCGTGGCGTGGTAGACGGCATTGGCTACGGCGGCGGCCACGCCGACGATGCCGATCTCACCGATGCCGCGCGCGCCCAGCTCATTGAAGCGCGTGTCATTGCCGGGCAGCGCCACCACGTCGATTTCGCCGACGTCCGCGTTCACCGGCACGTGGTAATCGGCCAGGTTGGCGTTGGCGGCGCGGCCGTAGCGCCAATCCATTTCAGTCTTTTCCATCAGGGCCATGCCCAGGCCCCACACGATGCCGCCGATGAACTGGCTGCGCGCGGTCTTCGCGTTGAGCACCGTGCCCACGTCGTAGCAGGCGGCGACACGCGGTACGCGTACCGTGCCAAGGTCGGGGTCCACATGCACTTCCACGAACACGGCGCCGAAAGAATGCATGGAATACTGCTTCTTCTCGTCGCCCGGCTTGGCTTCGCCATCGGCGCTTACCGCCTGGCCGCCGTTGCGCGCGATGACCGCTGCCATCGGTTCGCCGCGTTCCGGGTTGCCGCGCAGGCGCAGCCAGCCGCCGGCCGCCTCGACTTCCGACGCATTGAAGCCGTGCAGCGGCGAGGCCTGGTCGGCCACGGCCAGTGCCACCAGCTTGCCGCGCGCCGCAGTGCAGGCACGATGCACGGCCGGGCCGACGCTGGCGGCGGTCATCGAGCCGCCTGAGACAGGGGCTTCCGGCATGGCGGTGTCGCCCAGTTCGAAGCGCACCTTTTCCAGCGGCAGGCCAAGCGCATCGGCCGCCACCTGGGTCATGATGGTGTAAGTGCCGGTACCGATGTCGTGCGAGCCGCTGCGGACCAGGGCCGTGCCGTCCGGCGCGATGCTGGCCCAGGCCTTGGCCGGCATGCGGTTGGCCGGATAAGTGGCGGTGGCCATGCCCCAACCCACCAGCGTGCGGCCGGCGCGCATGGAGCGCGGCGCCGAAGTGCGCCTGGCCCAGCCGAAGCGTTCGGCCGCCACCTTGTAGCATTCGCGCAGCTGCTTGGCCGAGAACGGGATGTTCTTTTCCGGGTCCTGCTCCGCATAGTTCTGCAGGCGCAGTGCGACCGGGTCCATGTTGAGCGCATAAGCCATCTCGTCGATGGCGCATTCCAGGGCGAAGCTGCCGCTTGCCTCGCCCGGCGCGCGCATATAGGTCGGCACGCCGAGGTCGAGGGTCGCCAGTTGCTGCGTGGTCTGCAGGCTGTCGCTGGCGTAGAGGATGCGCGTGGGAGAGCTGCAAGGCTCGGTGAAATCGTCTTGTGTTGCGGTGTGAGAAATCGTGTCATGCACCACGGCCGTCAGGCGGCCCTGCGCACTGGCGCCGACGCGGAAGCGCTGCTCCGACATCGGCCGGGCGCCCACCGGCGCGAACATCTGCGTTCGCTCCAGCACCAGCTTGACCGGGCGGCCCGCCACGCGCGCCGCCATCGCGGCCAGCACCACGTGCGACCACATATTGCCTTTGCAGCCGAAGCCGCCGCCCACATAGGGCGACACCACTCTCACCTTTTCCGGCGCAATGCCGAGCACGCGCGCCGAATTCTTTTTCACACCGGAGATATTTTGCGTGGCGTCGTACAGTGTGAGCTGGTCGCCGTCCCACGCCGCAATGGTGGCGTGCGGCTCCATCGGGTTGTGGTTCTCCACCGGCGTGGTGTACAGCGCCTCGATACGCTGGCTCGCTTGCGCCAGGCCGGCCTGCACGTCGCCGCGCGAAGTCTGCATGGGACGGTCCGGCTGCTCTTTCGGCTTGCGCAGCCTGGCCGCGTGGAAATCCAGCCGCGCCGGCTGCGCCGCATAGCGCACCTTGACGGCACGGGCGGCATCCTGCGCCTGTTCCAGCGTGCCGGCGATGACGAGGGCAATCGGCTGGCCGTTGTATTTGACCTCGTCATCCTGCAGCAGGTTCAGTTTGGGCGGCGGCGGTTTCTGCTCTTCGCCGCCCGGTTTTTCACGCGGCAGCCGCGGCGCATTCTTGTGGCTCATCACCGCCAGGACGCCGGGCATGGCAGCGGCGCGCGCCGTCTCAATGCCAGTGATACGGCCTCTGGCGATGGTGCTCAGCACCAGCACCGCATGCGCCATGCGCGGCAAGGCGTGCTCGGCGGCGAAGGTGGCGGCTCCGGTGACCTTCAGGCGGCCGTCGGTGCGGGCAATGGCTTGTCCGACCTGGTTCATGCGCCCTCCCCTGCAATCTGCAGTGCCCTTACGATGGCGCGCTGCGCCAGTTCAACCTTGAAGCGGTTGCCGTCCAGCGGTTGCGCACCTTCCAATAGGCGCTGCGCAGCAGAACGGCATTGCGCCTCGTCCAGGGGGCGGCCTTGCAGCAGGCTTTCAGCCTCGCGGCGCCGCCACGGTTTGTGCGCCACGCCGCCCAGGGCGAGCCGCGCGTCGCGCACTGTGCGGCCATCCATGTCCAGCGCGGCGGCCACCGATACCAGTGCGAAGGCATAGCTGGCACGGTCGCGCAGCTTGAGGTAATGGCTGTGGCGCGCCATGGCCGACGGCGGCAGGTCGATCGCGACGATCAGTTCACCGGGCTGCACCACGGTATCCAGCTGCGGCGTGTCGCCCGGCAGGCGATGGAAATCGGCCAGCGCCACGTTGCGGTCGCCTTGCGGCCCGCGCAGCAGGACCACGGCATCCAGCGCCGCCAGCGCCACGCTCATGTCCGAGGGGTTGACCGCCACGCAAGCAGGACTGGCGCCCAGGATCGCATGCATGCGCTGGTAGCCCTGCCGTGCATCGCAGCCCGAGCCGGGCGCGCGTTTGTTGCAATGGCTGAAGGCCGTGTCGGTGAAATACGGGCAGCGGGTACGCTGCATCAGGTTGCCGCCCATCGTCGCCATATTGCGCAGCTGCGCCGAGGCGCCGGACAGCATGGCCTGCGCCAGCAAGGGGTAGCGCTCGCGCACCAGGGGATGGCGCGCCGCGTCGGCATTGCGCACGCCGGCGCCGATGCGCAGGCCGCCGCCTGGCAGTTCGTCGACACGGTCCAGGCCCGCATGCGTGATGTCGACCAGCCGCAGCGGATGCTCGACATCGCCCTTCATCAGGTCCAGCAGGTTGGTGCCGCCGCCGATGAAGCGCGCCCCATCCTGCTGCGCCAGCCGCACGGCGTCCGCCGCGTCGCCAGCCCTTTGGTAGTAGATGGATTGCATGGCGGCCCCTCAGCTGCGCCGCAGCGCCACTTCACGGATGGCGGCGACGATATTGGGATAGGCGCCGCAGCGGCAGATGTTGCCGCTCATGCGCTCGCGGATCTCGTCGTCGGTAAAGCCGGCGCCGTCCGCCCTTACTTCTTCCAGCAAAGCTGTGGCCGAGCAAATCTGCCCCGGGGTGCAATAGCCGCACTGGAAGGCATCGTGGTCGAGGAAGGCCTGCTGCAGCGGCGCAAGCGTCTCGCCCTGGGCCAGGCCTTCGATGGTGGTAATACGCTGCCCTTCATGCATCACGGCCAGCGTCAGGCAAGAATTGATGCGGCGGCCATCCACCAGCACCGTGCAGGCACCGCACTGGCCGCGGTCGCAACCTTTCTTGGTGCCGGGCAGGCCAATATGCTCGCGCAGCGCGTCGAGCAGGGTGACACGCGGCTCCAATGACAGATGGTAGTCGCGGCCATTGATATTGAGCCGGACGGGCTGCGCGGGGGCGGCCGGCGCCGCACGTTGCGCTGGTGCGCCCTGCTGCGGCTTGGCTGCCATCGCGGAAGGCATCTGCGCGGCGCCTACGGCGGCCAGCGCGGACTGCAGGAAACTGCGGCGGTCGGGCATGGTTCGCTCCCTGAAAGGGTCCGCCGGTCAGTGTGCCGCACGAAATGCCGGGCTTCCGTTAGCCCGCGCACACAAGCTTCAATCGGGCAGCGGCGCGGCAGTCGAAGGCGGCACGGCCGAGCGCGCGCCGTTCATCACCATGGCCAGCAAGGTGTAATAGCCGTTGATACCCATCAGGTCCGTCACGCCTTTCTCGCCGAACTGCAGCACGGCTGCGGCCCAGGTAGCGTCGCTGACTTGCTTGGTGCTGTGCAGTTCCTGGCAAAAGTCGTAGACGGCCTGCTCGTCCGGCGCCAGGCCGTCTGGCGCCAGCCGCGCGGCAATCGCGTCGATCACATGCTGCGGCACCCCGGCATCGGCGGCGATTGGCGCGTGGATGGCCCACTCCACCTGCTGGTCCCAATTGCGCGCAGTAACCAGGATGGCCAGTTCTGTCAGGCGCGTACCGATGGCGCTGCGGTAGCGCAGGTACTCACCCAGGCGCTGGGTGCAGGCCATCAGTTCGGGGCTGTGCAGCAAAGGCACGAAGGGGCCGTACAAGGCGCCGCGCGGGCCGTCGATGACCGCCTGCGCGGCGGCGCGCTGCTCGGCTGTCATGTCGGATGGGGGGATGGGTCCTAATCGTTCATTCATAGCGGCAAATGGTCGCACAGGACAGGACAAAAATCAAAACGCCATGGCGCCGTGCGCGCTAATGTCCCTGG
This sequence comes from Pseudoduganella sp., assembly GCA_039593355.1. Taxonomy (GTDB): domain Bacteria; phylum Pseudomonadota; class Gammaproteobacteria; order Burkholderiales; family Burkholderiaceae_D; genus Rugamonas. The sequence goes on along the minus strand of JBCNPK010000010.1, from coordinate 40,358 downwards.
ACGACCAACCCTGCGAGGAGCCGCCATGACCCACCTGATCCACCGCGACCTGCGCCGTACGCCCCCTGTTGCCGTCTGCGCTTTCGGCATGCATGTGCGTGACAAGGACGGCAACACCTATCTTGACGCCAGCGGCGGCGCCGCCGTTTCCTCGCTGGGACACAGCCACCCGGACGTGCTGGCGGCGATGCAGTCGCAACTCAAGGTCGCGGCCTACGCCCACACCTCGTTCTTCACCACCGAGGTTGCCGAAGAGCTGGGCGAGCGGCTGGCGCAGGATGCGCCGGGCGACCTGAATTTCGCCTACCTGGTGTCGGGCGGATCGGAGGCGATCGAGGCGGCCCTCAAGCTGGCGCGCCAGTATTTCGTCGAACATGGCGAAACCGAACGGCGGGTCTTCATCGCGCGCCGCCAGAGCTACCATGGCAATACGCTCGGTGCGCTGGCCCTCGGCGGCAACGAATACCGGCGCCGCCATTTCGAGCCGATGCTGATGGACGTGGCCCGCGTCTCACCCTGTTTTGAATACCGCGAGCGCCGTCCCGGCCAGGACGTGCACGAATACACGGGCAACCTGCTGCAGGAGCTGGAAGCGAAGATCCTCGACCTTGGACCGCAGCACGTGATCGGTTTTTGCGCCGAGACCGTGGTGGGCGCCACCAGCGGCGCTGTGCCGCCAACGCCCGGCTATTTCAAAGGCGTGCGGTCGCTGTGCGACAAGTACGGCATCCTGATGATCGCCGACGAGGTCATGTGCGGCATGGGCCGTACCGGTACGCTGTATGCGATCGAGCAGGAAGGCGTGGTGCCGGACATCGTCGCACTGGGCAAGGGACTGGGTGCTGGCTACCAGCCGATCGGGGCCGTGGTTGCACGCGACCACATTGTGCAGCGGCTGCGCTCGGGCAGCGGGGTTTTCCAGCATGGGCACACCTATGTCGGGCATCCGGTAGCGGCTGCGGCGGCGCTGGCGGTGCAGAAGGTGATACGCCGTGATTCTCTGCTGGGCGCCGTGACCGTGCGCGGGGCGGCTTTCAAGCGCATGCTGCGCGAAGCTTTTGCCATGCATCCGCATGTGGGAGATATCAGGGGGCGCGGCATGCTGCTGGCACTGGAGCTGGTGCAGGAGCGCGAAGGCAAGCGGCCCTTCGATCCGGACTTGCGGCTGCACGCGATGGTGAAGGAGGCCTGCATGGAGTGCGGGCTGATGGTGTATCCGATGGGCGGTACCATCGACGGACGGCGGGGGGACCATGTGCTGCTGGCACCGCCGTTTATTGCGACCGAGGCGGATTTGCAGCAGATTGTGGCGCGACTGGCGGACGGTCTGGAGAAGGCCTTGCTACGCGTGCGGCCCGCCTGAACCCGGTAAATCAGGGTCAGACCCAAGGGTCTGACCCATCCACTACCGCCTGCGCCGACTGGGTCTGCCCCTTGGGCCGGACCCTGGTTTACCGGGTTTAGAATTCCTGATACCCGATCACATCCTGCTGCTGCTCGCCCAGCCCCGCAATCCCCAGCCGCACAAAGTCGCCCTTCTTCAGGAACCGCTTGCGCGCCAGGCCGACGCCCGGCGGCGTGCCGGTCGCGATAATATCGCCCGGCTCGAGCGTCATGAAGCGAGAGATATAAGCCACCAGCTGCGGCACCTTGAATATCATGGTTTCCGTGCAGCCGCTCTGCATGCGCTTGTCGTTCACCTCCAGGTAAAGATCAAGCCTGTTCACATCCCACACCTCATCGCGCGTCACCAGCCACGGGCCGACCGGGCCGAAGGTATCGCAGCCCTTGCCCTTGTCCCAGGTGCCGCCGCTCTCCAGCTGGAACTCGCGCTCCGACACATCGTTCACCACACAATAGCCGGCGATGTGCTTTTCCGCGTCTTCTTCGCTGACATTGCGCGCGCGGGCGCCGATCACCACGCCCAGCTCCACTTCCCAGTCGGTCTTCCTGGAGCCTTTCGGCAGCATGATCGGATCGTCCGGGCCGGACAGGCAGGTGATAGCCTTCATGAAGATGATCGGTTCGGAAGGAATCGGCAGGCCCGCTTCCTTGGCGTGGTCGGCGTAATTCAGGCCGACGCCGATGAACTTGCCCACTTTCGCCACCGGTACGCCGAAGCGCGGATTGCCGCGCACTACCGGCAGCGTCTCGGGATCGATCTTTGCCAGCTTGCGCAGCACCTTGTCGGACAGGTTGGCGCCCGAAAAGTCGCTGACGTGCGCGGACAGGTCGCGCAGCTTGCCAAATTCATCGATCAGGCCAGGTTTTTCTTTGCCTATACGGCCGTAACGAACCAGTTTCATGACATCTTCCTTCGTGTTGAAGGCGACATTTTACCGGAAGCGCCGGAGCAGGTAGCGGCTCAGGCCCGGCAACTGGATCATGACCAGCAATGCAAAGGCGCATTGGTAAGCGGCGGCAGGATAGTGGCCAAGCAGCGAAGGCTGCCACAGCCCGATCACCTGGCCGAACCCCGCCTGCACCGCGAAGGCGCCGACGAAGATCAGGAGGTTCAGGCAAGTCGAGGCGCGCCCCGTCAATGCTGGCGGCAGGGCCTGCACGACGATGGAATATTCCATGCTTGTGACGCAGCCCACCAGCATGAACAAGACCGGAAGCATTTGCTGTGCCGGCCGCCAGCCCGAAACGAAGACGCATTGCAGCAGCACGAACAGCAGCACGCCGGCGGCGGCCACGTCCAGCGTGCGCCAGCCGCGCTTTGCCGCCCATTCCGTCAGCATGCCGACGCCGATCGAGCCGAATATCACCGCAGCCATGCCGAGGTAAAGCAGCCAGGCGATCGCCTGTTCGCCATAGCCCGGCACGTCCGCCAGCCAGCGCGCTATCCACAGGCCCTGCACGCCGAAAAAGACAGTATGCGGAACCAGCACCAGCATTGCCGTTTCGCGGAACACGGGGTGGGCGAAGGTTTCCGCCAGCGCGCTGCGGGAGAAGGAGCGCGGCGGGGCCGCCGGCGGTGTGGGCGCGAGCACGAGGATCAGCAGGGCTGCGGCCACGCAAGCGCAGGCAAGCCAGATCATCAGCCACTGCCAGCTCATATGGTGCAGCGCCAGGCGCACCGGCAGCGTGGATGTGGCGGCGCCCAGGCCGCCCGCCGCGATCAGATAGCCCTGCGCGGAGGGCGCCTTGTGCGGCGGCAGCCAGGTGGTCAATGCCTTGATGGCGGACATGAAGCAGGCGGCCAGCCCAAAGCCCATCAGCGCCCGCGCCGCCGCCATGCCGGTGAAATCGCGGCTGCCAGCGAAGGCCAGCGTGCCCAGCGCCGCGACGAGCAGCAGCACGAACTGCACCCGGCGCGGACCGTAGCGGTCCAGCGCGATGCCGACCGGGAGCTGGGCCGCCGCGAAAGCGAGGAAGTAGGTGCTGGTCAGGATACCCAGTTGCGCCGGCGTCAGGTTCGCTTGCGCCACCAGTTGCGGCGCCAGCATGGCATTCACGCTGCGCAGCAGCCAGGAAACGTAGTGACCCAGTGCATATGGAATGAAGACCAGGAACAGCGTGGCGGCACCGGACAAAGTTCCCGGTACCCGCTCGCGTCCCTGCCACCAGCGCCATGGCGCCGGCAGCGGCCCCGCATGGGCCGGTGCGCCGGCTGAAGGCCCGCGCGGTTCGGATCTGGCTGCGGGCGGACGCATGGCATGGCCTTCACGCCACCAGCGGGATCACGCGGCGCGTCAGTACCGGCACCGTGGACGCGCCATGTTCGCCCTCTTCGAAAAAGAACTTCTCGCGCCCGAAAGCCGGACGCAGCTGGTCGAACCAGGTCGCCGTGGGATCGTACTTCGCATAGAACGGCTTGCGCACCCAGTCCGCATTGCGCGCCTGCAGGAACTGCAGCGCAAACACCTTTTCGCCGCCGATCTGCGCGACACCGTCGATCACCACCTTGCCGGGGAAAGCGCTCATCGAAGGCCCGCGCACCGTGCGCGCCAGGCCGGACACCATCTGGTACGCCTGCTGGAACACCTCGTGCGCCCGCGCCAGCGGCAGCTGGAAGTATTCGCGCGGACCGGTATCGCGCTCCACGAACATGTAGTATGGGATCGCCCCCAGCCGCACACCGGTACGCCACAGCTCCGCCCAACTGGCCGGGTCCTCGTTGATGTGGCGGATCAAAGGCCCCTGCATGCGCAAGGTCGCACCGGTGCCGACGATGCGCTTGACCGCCTGCTGCGCCACTTGCTGCCGCAGTTCCACCGCATGGTTGTAGTGTCCCATGATCGCCATGTTTTTACCCGAGGCGACCACGCGCTCGAACAGGCGCAGCAGGTCGTCGGCATCGCGGTCGCTCACATAGCGCTGCGGCCAGTACGACACCGACTTGGTGCCGATGCGGATGTTCTGAATATGCTCCAGCCCAGGCGCCAGCAGCGGCGCGATGATTTCCTCCATCGAACGCGTATTCATGATCATCGGGTCGCCGCCGGTGATCAGCACGTCCGTCACGTCCTTGTGCGTCTTCAGGTACTCCACCAGCTGCGTCGTTTCGCGCGCATCGAACTTCATGTCGTCCATGCCGACGAATTGCGGCCAGCGGAAGCAGAAGGTGCAGTAAGCGTGGCAGGTCTGCCCTGCGCTGGGGAAAAACAACACCGTCTCCTTGTATTTGTGCTGCAGGCCGCGCAGGGGCGCGTCGTTCACGCGCGGCACGTTGTGCGTCATCTGCCCGGCCGGGTGTGGATTCATGCGCTGGCGGATCTGGCGCACCAGCTGTTGCGCCGCCGCCTCGTCCTGCTTCACCAGCACCAGGTCGCGCAGCTGCCAGTATTCGTGTGCCGGCAGCATGTCGCGATGCGGGAACACCAGCCGGTAGATCGGGTCGTCCGGGATATTGTCCCAGTCGATCAGTTGCTCCAGAACGTAATGGTTGGTGCGGAACGGCAGCACATGCGAAATCACCTGCACCGCCTCCTGCTGCTCCGCCGTGAGCAGCTCCCACTGGGGCGCCTGGCGGATGGTCTGGCGGGTGTAAGGCTTGAACTTGGGCTGGGCGTCGGCGGTCATGGCGTACTCCTGGTGGGTGGGCTAGGACTTCATGATGGTCCGCTTAAGAAAGCGCCTATTGCCGTATCTCAATACTTAGCCGGAAAAATCCTACGGGCTTGCGTTTGCGCAATTGCCGACCAGGTGTGCAGACGTAAAGTTGGGCTTCCACCTCACCCAAGGAGCCCGGCATGAAACGCATCCTGACCGCATCACTGTTCGCCATGGCCATGGCGGCCGCGCACGCCAATGAACCGACCGAGAAGGACGCCGTCGCCATGGTGGAAAAAGGCGCCGCCTTCATCAAGCAGCATGGCAAGGACAAGTTCATCGAAAAGATCTCGGCCAAGGATCCCGAATTCATTCAAGGCTCCTTGTACGTCGACATACGCGACCTGCAAAGCGGCATCGTCCTGGCGCACCCGGTCAACCCCACCATCGTCGGCAAGGACCTGACCGACGTACCCGACGCCAGCGGCAAGAAGTACCGGCGCGAGATCATCGAACTGGCGGCCAGGAAGGGCAAAGGCTGGGTCGACTACATGTACAAGAACCCCTCCACCGGCAAGATCGAACCGAAAACCACCTATATCCAGCGCGTCGGCGACGCCGTGCTGGAAGCAGGCATTTACAAAAAGTAGGAGGCCGCCATGCTGAACCGACTGCGGATTGGACCCAAGCTCCTGCTGGCGCCGGGCGTGGTATTGGCGCTGCTGCTGGCGACCGCGGCATGCGCCTGGGTCGGCATGGTGCGGCAGAATGCTTCGATGGAAAACCTGGTGCAACTGCGCGCTGCGCGGCTGCAGGCGGTGGCCGATGTGGCGGGCGAGGCGCGCATGGCGCACGCCAATATCTACCAGCTGCTGGCCTGGATCAACGGCAGCTTCGCGCAGGCACGGCTCGATGCGCTGACGGCGCAGATCCGCAACCGCCACGGCGCGGTGGGAGCCCGGCTGCGGCAACTGGCCGGCGCGGCGGAGCCCGACGAGCGCGGCCTGCTGGCTGGTTCGCAGCATGCCCTGGCCACGTATCAAAAGGCGGTGCAGGAGACCATCGAACTGGCGCAAGTGGACCAGTCGATTGCCACCAACGCCATGGCAAAGGCGGAGCGCCAGTTCGCGGCGCTGGACGTGCAGCTGGCGCAGCTGGCGGCGCTGGAGAAGTCGCTCAGCGAAGCGGCATTTGCGGCGGCGCGCCAGGAATTCCGCCTGCTGGGCATGGCGATGGCGGGCTTGCTGCTGCTCTCGGTCGCGCTGTCGCTGTCGGTCTCGATGCTGGTGCGGCGCGCGCTGCTGCGCGACATCCATTTGATCGGCGACGGCGTGCGCAGCCTGGCGGCGGGCCATCTTGCGCCGCGCGCCGCGCCGCGCGGGCGCGACGAAATTGCCGACACGGCGCGCGCGCTGGACGGCAGCGTGGCGCAGCTGAACGGCACCATCCGCGCCATCCGCGGCGCGGTGCAGCAGATCGACCTCGCTTCGCGCGAGATCGCAACGGGGAATATGGATTTGTCGGCCCGTACCGAATTGCAGGCCAGTTCGCTGGAGGAAACCGCCAGCGCGGTCGACAGCCTGGCGGCGGCGGTGCGCAGCAATGCCGAGCATGCGCGCGAAGCTTGCCAGCTGGCGGCCAATGCCAACGAGCTTGCCGCGCGCGGCGGGACGGCGGTGTCCGACGCGGTGCAGACCATGGAAGCGATCCGCGCCTCGTCGCGCAAGATCGTGGAGATCATCGGGGTGATCGACGGGATTGCGTTCCAGACCAATATCCTGGCCCTGAACGCGGCGGTGGAAGCGGCGCGGGCCGGAGAGCAGGGGCGCGGCTTTGCCGTCGTGGCGGCCGAGGTGCGTACGCTCGCGCAGCGCAGCGCCACGGCAGCGCACGAGATCAAGGCCTTGATCAATGCCTCTGTGGCGACGATCGACAGCGGTGCCGCTTCGGTCGGCGTGGCCGGCGGCAGCATGGGCGACATCGTGGCGTCGGTGCAGCAGGTCGGCAGCATCATCAAGCGCATCAGCGACGCCAGCGCCGAACAGGCGCGCGGGATTACGGAAGTGAACCAGGCGGTCGGGCAGATCGACGATGTCACGCAGCAGAATGCCGCCCTGGTCGAGCAGGCCGCCGCGGCGGCCGCCAGCCTGCAGGAACAGGCGGGCGGCCTGGCGCAAGCGGTGGCGGTGTTCGAACTGGGTGAAGCCGAGACGGACGGCACGCCCGCCGCAAGCAGTGCCGCCCGCAGTGAAGGCGGGCACGCCGCGCGGGAAACGTCCGGGAGCGTCGAGGAGGCGTGGCGCGACCTTGCGCAGGACGGCGAGCGGCGTGCTCCCGGCAGCCCGATGCGCACGGCGATGGGCTTAGCGGAATGGGCGGCTAACAAACGGCGAACCGGCCAGGCCGAAACGCCAGGGCACGTCCACCGCCTTTGAGATCCCGATGCGCGGCCCGACCACCACCTGCACCCGCCCCTTGCGCGGCAACAGCTGGAACGGCGGCGCATCGAGCGCCATGGCGTTGTACTCGCGCGTCACGCCCAGCGCCTGCGCCAAGCGCCCCGGGCCCGAGCACAGCAAGCGCACATCGTCCATGCCGCGCCGCGCCTGCATTTCCTCAATGCCCACCAGCGGCTCGATGGCGCGGATCAGCACCCCGGCCCCGTGCCCTTCCTCGCGGCAGACAAAATTCATGCACCAGTGGATGCCGTGCGACAGGTAGACGTACACATGGGCGGGCGGCCCGAACATGGCGAAATTGCGCGCGGTCTTGCCGGAAAAGCTATGCGAGGCCGGGTCCTCGCGGTCGTAAGCCTCCACCTCGACAATGCGCCCGCCGACGCCATTGACGAGCACCGTCACGCCGATCAGGCGGCGCGCGACCTGCGGTGAAGGGGCGCTGAAATCGATATCGGCCAAAATATGGGAAGACATGCTACGAATTGTAGCAATGCTGCCATTTCGGCATGAAAAAAAACTCATTCGTGCCCCCGGCTGCGGCCCGAAAACAGGCGATAATGTCGGGGCCCGCTCCGCAGAACAATCCCGAAGCAAAATGACAACAGCAGCAGCCCGGCTCCCGGCCCAACACACGACCGTAGCGACCGCAGAAGACGCGCTGTTGCGCTCTATCCGCATCCCGCCGCGCCCCAGCCTGCTGGTCGACCTGCAGCGCGAACTGGCGCAGGACGATCCTTCGCCGCGCACCATTGCCCGCATCATCGGCAACGACGTCGGCATGTCCGGCGCCCTGCTGAAACTGGCCAACTCGCCCTTCTACGGCGCCGCGCGCAAGGCCAAGTCGGTGGAGCAGGCCATCAACTTCCTCGGCATCAACCAGTGCGCCGCCATGCTGACCGGCATCCTGGCGCGCGAGGCGGTGGGCGGCAACAACCCGGCCCTGAACCAGTTCTGGGAAGTGTCGTCCTGCCGCGCCCAGGCCCTGGTCTTCATTTCGCGCAGGCTGCGCCTGGCGCCGCCCGACATCGCCCACACGTTCGGCCTGTTCTGCGACATCGGCATCCCGATCCTGATGGCGCGCTTCGACGACTACGGCCAGACGCTGGACATCTGTAACGGCGCCGCCAGCCGCAAGTTCACCGACATCGAAGACGGCCGCCACAGCACCAACCATGCCGCCATCGGCTGCCTGCTGGCGCGCAACTGGGGCCTGTCGCCGGACGTCTCCTGGGCCATCCTGCACCACCACGACTACGAAGTGCTGGCCGACGACGCCACCGACGACGCGATCCGCTCGCTGGTGGCCGGCGCCGTGCTGGCCGAACGCGCCATCCAGCGCTACCACGGCAACAGCGCCTCGCTGGAGTGGGAAAAAGGCGGCGAGGCCGCCTGCCGCCACCTCGGCATGAACGAGGACGAATCCGCCGACCTGCTGGACGAACTGCACGAAACCTTCCATATTGAACACTGAGCCGCATGCCAAAGACCAACAACAAGCGCCCAGCACCACGCAAGCCGAATACGCCTCCTGCCGATAAAGATGACACCCTGAGCCAGCAACTGTGCAGCCTCGCGCTGGCACAGGACGATGAACTGCGCCATGCCGTGCGCCGCTACCTGCGCCAGGGCAAGGACGCCGTGCTGTACGGCGCCATCGAACTGGCGCGCGGCGAAGACGCCGAGGCCTACCGCCTGCTGAAGGAAACCATCGAGGAGGACGCCGGCACCGTCGTGCTGCGCAAGGGCGACGGCCCGGAAATGGAAATCAACGCCTTCGCCATCCCGATTTTCGTGCACAGCCAGGGCGGCCTGCGCGAGGCGGAAGGCTTCCAGGACGAGGAAGCCTATGCGGCCCTGCTCGATAGTTTCACCAGCGCCGGCCTGGAGGGCCCGAAAGCCAAGGTGGTGCTGGTGCAGCACGCCTACGACCTGGCCGAGATGGAACGCATCAGCGCCAGCCAGCTGAACGCCATGGTGCACGAAGCGGCAGCGGCCATGCTGGACAAGAAAGTGGCCGAAGCGCCTGCCCTGCTGCGCAGCATCGCCGGCTGGCAGCCCTCGTCCTTCGGCGCCGCCGACGAAGCGCTCGAGTTGCGCTTCCTGCTCGGTTTCGCCCTGAAACGCGTCGACGACCCGTTCTACGCTATCCCCCCCGCCGGCAAGAAGCAGGACGCCTGGTTCGAAGCACGCATGCAGCGCTACCAGGACTGGACGGTATCGGCCGCGCCGCTGGTGCGGCGCTGCCTGGCCAACGCCAGCCGCGCCGCCGCGCTGCGCCTGAACTTCCAGTACCAGGACCTGTTCTACGGTGCCCTGCAGCAAGGCAAATCGGAGCACTGGATGCTGGCCATGATGGCCGAATTCGGCGCCGCCCTGGACGCCCACGGCGCCGCCCGCGCCGTCATCACCCTGCTGGAAACCGAAGAAGATGCGGCGCTAGGCGTACAGCTGTTCGGCGCCGCCGGCGAACTGGCCCACGCCGACCGCCGCCTGGACGTCGGCGACGACGTGGAAGCCGAGATCGACGACCTGCGCGACGCCCTGGCGACCCTCGGGATCGAGGATATTACCGTCGAATTGACAGCCCCCTAGTACGCGCACATACTAGTTTCATAAGGGGGAGGAGACACCACCATGAAACTACTGTCAATATTGTTTTTCTCGGTCATGCTGGCCGGTTGCGCCAGCGTGCCGCCGACGATCACGGCCCCGGAAAAGACGCTGTTCAACGATTCAGCCTTCGTCAAGCCGGCCAACATCCTGACTGCCGAACAGATATTCGCGATGACGCCGGAAATGCTGGCCTATGCTGCAAAGATGCGGCAGGCAAGCCATAGCAGCAAGACGCGCTACGACGCCTTGTACGAATCCCTGTACAAGAGCGGCCAGCTGCAACTGGAATACGACGCCGAAATAACGCGCACCGCCGCGCAGGCCTTCGAAGCCCGCTCCGGCAACTGCATGTCGCTGGTGATCATGACTGCCGCCTTCGCGCGCGAACTGGGGCTCGATGTCAAGTTCCAGCGCATCACCAGCGAAGACACCTGGAGCCGTTCCGGCTCGCTGTACTTCAGCAGCGGCCACGTCAACCTGGTGCTGGGCAAGAGCAACTTCGACGCATTGAATATCTTCGACCGCTCGCAGGCGGTGACCATCGACTTCCTGCCGCCGCCGGACGCCGACAAAATGCCGACCGAAGTCATTTCGGAGCGCCGCATCGTGGCCATGTTCATGAACAACCGCGCCGCCGAAACCATGGTGCAGGGCAAACTGGATGACGCCTACTGGTGGGCGCGCGCCGCCATCGACCAGGATCCCGGCTACCTGCTGGCCTACAACACGCTGGCGACGATTTACCAGTACCGCGGCAATATGGAAATGGCCGACCGTACCCTGCATTGGGCGCACAAGTACGAGCCGCTCAACACAGTTATCCTGTTCAATATGTCGGAAGTGGCGAATGCGCTGGGCCACAAGGAAGAAGCCGCCCAGCTCAAGGCCGAACTGGCCCGCCTGGAACCCTACCCGCCGTTCTACTTCTTCCACATCGGACAGGAGGCCATGGCCGCCGGCGACTACCGCAAGGCGCGCTCGATGTTCGTGCGCGAAGTGCAGCGGGCGCCCTACTACCATGAGTTCCACTTCTGGCTCGCCAAGGCAGCCTTCGAACTGGGCGACCTGAAGGAAGCCGACAAGCACATGGGATTGGCGATGATGAGCAGCACCACGCGCAGCGATACCGCTATATATGCAAGCAAGCTGGCCAACCTCCGGCTCTACGAATCGAAAGTCCGCCTTCGACCAGGAAAAATCTAAGGCAAGATAACTACCGGTGCCAGCACCCGACAGGCGCAGCCTGTCAGATGCTGGCACCACACTATATACAAGGCCCCATGAACCGACCAATTCTCCTCACCCTCGCCCTGGTCCTCGCAACCGCCGCCCACGCCGCTCCAGAAGAAAAGCCCGACCTGCGCTCCGCCTACACCAAGCACGAGTTCCGCATCCCGATGCGCGACGGCGTACGCCTGTTCACTGCCGTCTACGTGCCTAAGGACGCCAGCAAGCCCTACCCCTTCCTGATCGAACGCACGCCCTACAGCGCCGGCGTGAGCACCGACGGCAACCTGCAATACGGCGTCGACTTCTTCCCGCGCCGCCTGGGCCCATCGCAGGACTTCAGCGACGCCGGCTACATCTTCGTCAAGCAGGATGTGCGCGGCCGCTATATGTCCGAAGGCAAGTGGCAGGAGATGACGCCGCACGCCAAGACGGCGCTGGAGCCGGGCGAAGGCAACGAAAGCCGCGACATGCACGACACCGTCGACTGGCTGCTCAAGCACGTCGCCAACAACAACGGCAAGGTCGGCATCTACGGCATCAGCTACCCCGGCTTCTACACCGCCGCCAGCATCATCGACTCGCACCCGGCCATCAAGGCCGCCTCGCCGCAGGCGCCGGTGACCGACCTGTTCATGGGCGACGACTCCTACCACGGCGGCGCCTTCATGCTGGCTGCCAACTTCGATTTCTACGCTTCCTTCACGGAAGAAAAGAACCCGACCCCGCTGCCGAAAACCTGGGGCGACTTCGACTACGGCACCACCAGCGGCTACGACTACTTCCTCAAGCGCCTGACGCTGTCGAACATGATGGCCGAGCTGGAGCCGAAACAGCAGGCCTACCTGAAGCCGACCGTGGTGCACGACACCTACGACCAGTTCTGGCAAACGCGCAACCTGGCGCCGCACATGAAAAACGTGAAAGCGGCCGTGCTGACCGTGGGCGGCTGGTTCGATGCGGAAGACCCGGCCGGGCCGTTTTCCATCTATCGCGCCGTCGGCAGGAACAATCCCGGCACTTTCAACGGCCTGGTGATCGGCCCCTGGTCGCACGGCGGCTGGGCAAGCGGCGAAGGCAAGCGCCTGGGGCACGTGAAATTCGACAGCAAGACCAGCGAGCATTTCAACAAGAAGCTGCTGTTCCCGTTCTTCGAAGAGCAGTTGAAAGGCGTCAAGCCGGCGCAGCCGATTGCCGCCGTCAACACCTTCGAAACCGGCACCAATGTCTGGCGCCAGTACACCGCCTGGCCGCCGGTACAGGCCAAGGCGAAAATGCTCTACCTGGGCCCGAACGGCACGCTGACCTGGAGCCAGCCGGCCGCTGGCAGCGACTATGACGAATACGTGAGCGACCCGCGCAAGCCGGTGCCCTACATCGGCTACCCGGCGACCGGCGTACCGCGCGAATACATGGTGTCGGACCAGCGCTTCGCCGCCACGCGCCCGGACGTGCTGGTGTACCAGAGCGAAGTGCTGGAAGACGACGTGACCATCGCCGGCCCGGTAACACCCAAGCTGTTCGTCTCCACCACCGGCACCGACAGCGACTTCGTGGTCAAGCTGGTCGACGTCTACCCGGCCGACTACCCGCAGGACAAGGACGAACACAAGGACCCGGACGTTCCGGCCATGAAGATGGGCGGCTACCAGCAGCTGGTGCGGGGCAATCCGCTGCGCGGCAAATTCCGCAACAGCTTCGAGAAGCCCGAGCCTTTCGTGCCGGGCAAGGTGGAGCCGCTCAGCTACCAGCTGGGGGACGTGCAGCACACCTTCCGCCGCGGCCACCGCATCATGGTGCAGGTGCAGAGCAGCTGGTTCCCGCTGGTCGACCTGAATCCGCAGACTTTCACCAGCATCCCGCAGGCCAAGCCGGAAGACTTTGTGAAGGCCACCCAGCGCATCTACCACGCAGCCGGCGCCGCCTCCGGCTTGCAGCTGATGGTCATGCCATAAACGGCGATCAGCAGTTCTGGTACTTCCAGTTGCGCTGCTTGCCCTCGGCAATCCATTCGACCGCCTGGGCCATGCGCTTGTCGCGCGTGGCCTCGGTCTTTGCTTCGGTCAGCCAGTCGCAGTATTCGCGCTTGGCGCTGGTGGAAAATTTGTTGAACACCTCGTACGCGGCCGGATTGCCCTCCAGCGCCGCAATGAAGTAATCCGGCACCACCAGCTCGCGCGGCGCGGCCTTGGGCCGCGCCACCTTCACCCCTGCCTCGTTCAGCTTCATCGCCTTCTTGACGTAAGCCGTCAGCACTTTCTTCGATGGCAAGTCCTTCACCGATGTAATGCGGCCGAACTGGCCCATCGCTTCCTTGCCCTTGTCATCCTCCTCCGCCAGCAGCAGCTCCGCCTTCCAGAAGCCGAAGGCGCAATGCTGTTTGAACGCGGCGAAGTTGCACATGATGCCGTGGTAGTCGAAGCAAGGCATGCTCCACTTGATGGTTTCCTTTACCTCCGGGCAAGCCGCATGGATCACTTCGCGCAGGTGGGCCAGGATGGGCTGGGCGAATTCGGCCGCGTTGGCGATGTACTCGTCAACGCGTGGATCGGTGGTGGGCATGGTTATCCTTTTAACTGTGTTGCCGCAATCTGACATTGGTGCGTTGCTTAACGCTGTTTGCTCAGCATTAGGAGCATACTAAACCTCATGAGCAATTCACGCAAAATGGCCGCCGCTGCTGGCGTCATGGGATTGGCTTGGGCCGGCATGACGGCCCTTCTCATGGCTGGCCAGCGCAAGCTGCTGTTCAACCCCAACGTCAAGCGCGAGGTGCAGAGCCCGCGCAGCAGCGGCCACCGCACGCGTGCCATCGTGCTGCGCGGCGCCGACGGGACGCGGCTGGCGGGCTGGCTGATGACGCCGCGCGAACCGGGCGTGCGGCCGGCCGTGGTGTATTTCGGCGGCCGCTCGGAAGAAGTGTCCTGGCTGGTGCGCGACGCCGGCAACCTGTTCCCCGGCATGACGGTACTGACCCTGAATTACCGCGGCTATGGCGATTCGCACGGCGAGCCGGGCGAGGAAATGATGGTGGCCGACGCCTGCATGCAGCTGGACTGGCTGTGCAAGCACCACAAGGTCGATCCGACCCGCATCGCGGTGGTGGGCCGCAGCCTGGGCTCCGGCGTCGCGGTGCAGGCGGCCATGCAGCGCCGAGTGCAGGCCACGGTGCTGATCACGCCTTACGATTCGATCCTGGCACTGGCGCAGCGCAAATTCCCTGCGCTGCCGGTGTCCATGCTGCTGCAGCACCGTTTCGAATCGGTCAAGCACGCCGCGCAGCTGGCCGCGCCGACTTATGTGCTGCGCGCAGCCAGCGACGACATCGTGCCGCATTCCCACACCAATGAACTGGTGAGCAAGCTGACCTGCCTGCACCACGACGAGATCATTCCCGAGTCCGACCACCTCAACATCCCCTACCTGCCGGCGACCCAGCAGAAGATCGCCAGCTTCCTGCAGGCTCAGTTCACGCAGCTGGCTTGAACACGGTACGGAAGGCGCGCATGGCGGCCGGATGGCCGATCGTCATATGCGACTCATCCAGCATCGGCACCATCTGCCAGCGCAGGCCCTCGACCTGGACGCTCGAAAGCGCGCCTTCCAGCTGCTGCGCCAGTTCCGGCTGGCCCTTCTCGCCGCTGGTGGCGATGAACAGGGTCTTATCGAGCCGCTTGCGGGTGCGCAGCGTCTCGGCGGCGCTCTTCAGGAGTTGGCGGTTGTTCCACCACACCGAAGGGTCGATAGAGATGAAGGTATCGAACATTTCCGGCGCCTGCAGAAAAGTCTCCAGCACGAACAGGCCGGCCAGCGATTCGCCGATCAGTGCCGTTTCGCCGGTGGTGTTGTAGCGTGCCTTCACGTGAGGCATCAGCTCCTCGCGGATGAAGCGGCGGAAAACTGCCGAACCGCCGACCACCGGCGCAATCTTCCTGTCTTCCGGATTATCTGTCGGCGGTGTCATGTCGCGCCGGCGCTGGGTGTTCTCGATCCCGACCAGCATGAAGGAGCGCATGGTCAGGCTGGCGACCGAGATTTGCAGCAGGCCGGCCGTGTGAACGAAATCTTCCGCCACCCCGCCATCGAGCATGAACAGCACGGGCAAGGGAGCGTCCGGCTTCACGTCCCAGGCTCGCGCCGTGTAGACGTTGATGCGGCGCTTCTCGCCCATGATCTTCGACTCCATGGTGAAGGTCTCGCCGATTGCCAGCGGCGCCGCAGCGGAAGTGGCCGCGACACCGGCCGCCGCCGGTTCGCCCGCCCGCGCCACCGAGGCGGCCATTGCCGCCATTGCCGCCGCACCCAAACCCAGAACCTGCCTCCTGCTCGCCATATTCCCCTCCAAATATTGCAAAATAGTTAACCGTCACCAATGCTCAAGAGCGGCCAGCGTTCCGGTATAATCCTGCCCCATGAACGATACTACCCGCCCAGAACTCCCGGACCATCTGTCGATCGACCCACGCAGCCCACACCACGTGGCAGCCGTGTTCGAGCACGAGATTGGCATCAAATTCAACGACAAAGAGCGCTTTGACGTTGAGGAATACTGCATCAGCGAAGGCTGGATCAAGGTCCAGCACGCGACGGCCAAAGACCGCCGCGGCCAGCCGATGCTGATCAAGCTGAAAGGCAAGGTAGACGCCTTCTACCGCTGATCGCTCCAGGGCCGGCAGATGCCGGCCTTTTTCATTTTCACGGCGTCGCTGCGCCGTCGATTCGAGCCAGCGCTTTTTCCAGCGCCTGCACGCTCAAGTCGGGCTGGTCGATCCAGTAGTTGTGTCCCGCTTCCGGAAGCACGGTGAGCTGTCCCTTGGGTACTTTCTGCAGAACTTTCGCCCACAGGTAGGCGCCCGGGTCGATAAAATCATGGTCACCGATCACAACCTGCACCGGCCCATTGAAGGCCTGCAGCGCCGGACGGAATCCCGCGTATAGATCAAGCAGTGCCTTCCTGTCCTTCAGAACCGCATCGGCAACGTCTTGCCGATAAAAGCCCCTGCCACCCTCCATCTCGCGCCAGCGCTCGACGTGGAACAGATTCACCCCCGCGAAATCCACCCGCCACTGGTCGCTGCGTTGGCGGTAGGTTCCGGCAGCTGGCGCACCTCCGCTGGGTGCCGGCGGCAACGCGGCTTTCACCTTCGCCACGCGTGCAGCTTCTTCTTGCCAGAACCGCGCAAAGCGGGCGTCGGCCAGCTTCTGCTCCCCGGCGTCGAGCAGCGCCGGGTCAAGCGGCGCGTCAAAGGTACCGCGCTCCTTATCGGTAGGCAGCGCCGGTGCTGTCAACACCAGGCCGCGCACCCGGTCCGGGTATCTAGCCAGATAGGCCATGGCCGTCGTGGCGCCCATCGAATGCGTCAACAGCACCAGCTTGTCCTGGCCAAGTTCCTGGCGCAGGGCTTCCAGATCGTCCACCAGCTTGGGCAGCGATACTTCATGCGTGCCGGCAGGCGAACGCAGCGACCCGCGCTGATCGTAGAACACAAGGTGATGTTTGCCGCTAAGTGGAAGGAAGGGTTTCAGCAAGTAGCTGTGCTCCGCCCCGTATCCGCCATGGATGACGACCACGGTGGGCCCCTTGCCCACCTCCATCACATATTGCCGGACTTGTGCCGGATTGCCTTCGAACAGATACCAGCTGGTCGAGTCGGCTATGGTTTGCGCCTGGACAGCGCCAGAAAGCAGCGCCAGCGCGGAAGCGATCAAAGTTTTCATCCGGCAAGTTTGACTTGGCGATATATTTCTGTCAACACATGCACCGCAAGCCGATCTGCCGCACCGCCTGTGCCACGCCATCCTCCTGGCGCATGGCTTCCCCGATGCTGCACGCACGTTCAATCATCGCAGGCGTTTCGCGCACACGGCGGATTTGCGCTGCAAGGCTGGCAGCCGTGGCGCTGCGCCGCTTCAACGGCTTGCCTGCGATGCCCAGGCGCTGCAGTTCGCGCCCCCAATGTTCCTGCTCGCTGAGGTTGGCGACCACGATCGACGGCTTGCCTGCCAGCGTAGCCGACTGCGTCGTTCCCGCGCCACCGTGATGCAGGATCGCCAGGCAATGGGGGAAAATCCGGTGGTGCGGCGCCGCCGTTACGAACAATATCCGCTCGTCCGAGCTGAAGCCGCAGGCATTCCAGTCGGCGCACTGGATGATCGCGCGGCAGTTCGCCCGCCGCACAGCATCGGTCAGCAGCCGCAGGGCAACCGTTTGGCCCTCCACGTCCTTGGGCATCCAGCTGCCGAATGTCATGTAGACCGGCGCCTCGCCAGCCGCCAGGAACGCGGACAGTGACGGCGGCAGCGCGCCCTCCAACTCGCAATTGGGCCGGTCCAGGAAGCCGCAGACCTGGATCGTGTCCGGCCAATCAGGCTGGCGCGCGCATATCTGCGGACTGACCGCCACGAGGGCGAGATAGGGGGATACCCAAATCTCGGATACAACGTCGCGCACGGGAGGCATGCCAAGCTGTCTCCGTAGCCGGTCAGGGTAATGACGCAGGGTGCGGTTCAGCATGGCGCGCGTGAGCCACCACAGGAACCTGTTCGCCCGCCTGCCAAACACACCGAGCGGGTGGACATAATCGCTCGGCACGCCGGCGTGCGACAGCAGCACGCTCACATAAGGCAGCCCAGCGTGTTCCGCCGCCACCTGCAGCGGATGCACAAAATAGTGGCCTATCAGCAGGTCCGACTCGGCGCACAGGCGCTGAGCCGCCTCGAACATCGCGTCTTCGACAGGCGCAAACGCCAGGCGCAGGATGGCCGCCATCTGCTTCATCGGATCGCGGATCTTATAGGCCGTCTGCCCCACAGCCTTCGCCTGCTCGGCGCTGAATGTGTACGGCGTAAGGACGGTGATCCGGGCGCCCGCCTCCGATTGGACGTTGTCGTACGTGCCCGCCTCCAGGCTGAATACCACCAGGTGTACTTCATGGCCCGCCTTCTGCAAGCCGTCGGCAAGGGCCAGGAAGGGACGGATGTCCCCGTGGCTGCCCCAGGTCAGCATTCCGATTTTCATTCTGCAAACGACCCCGTTGAAAAGGCCGAGAGCGTGCGCCATCCCAGCGACTCGTAAAGTGCGCGCCCCTCTTCCGTGGCGACCAGTCGCTCCGGCGATGATGCGGCCTGCTTGGCTTCGCGCAGCGTTGCCATGACCAGGCGCCCAAGCCCGCGCCGCTGGTACTCGGGTGCGGTGATGATGCGATCGTAAATGAATACATGTTCCGTCTCTGCCGCGTAACCGCTGGCCGCCAGGTCGCCTGATGCGGACAAGATGCGCACTTCGGTGACCGCGCCCATGCGCCGGGTTTCGACCTCGTACGACGGCGGGCACACGGGCCGCGCATGCGCCAGGTCCGGGCCGGCCATGAAGTATCCAGGGGCATGGATCCGCCATCCCTCCGGCAAGGCGGCACGCAGCTCCTCAGGCAACGCGCAGGCCTTGACCAGGTATGCCGGTCGGCTGATGCTGCGCGCCAGTGCAGCCAGGTCCTCGCTTACGCTCGAAAAAACCCAGCGCTGGATTTCCTCCGCAGAGTTGACATCGACCCGGTAACCGCCGCAATCGGCAATCGGCGCCGGCAAACCGCGCGCAACGGAGCGCGCAGCCAGCCATGCAGCAATAGGCGGCAGTTCGGGCGCGCTCATGCCGCAGGAATCTCGGCGAGGTCATGATAAACGAGCAGACCACGCTTGCGCGCCGCAGCCACCATGGCGTCAGCGCCGGCGGATGGGCCGCCCACACGCAGCACCGCAGCGCAATGTCCCAGCAGACGCTCGCAATGCGGATGGAAGATTTCATCATAAACGGCATCGCCCACCGCTTTCGAACCGGCGGCCTGCAGCACGGGCAGCGCCAGCCACTCGCCCAGCACTGGCGTATGTCCGCGTTGGTACAGCGGGAGCACGAAAGCCTCCATCGCTGCCACGTTGGCGGCCATGCGCACCGGGTCGTCGCCGGTACCGGAGCGGTAAGGCCCGGCGATCAGGATCATCATGCTGCGCGGCGGAAGCAAGTGCAGATGCAGGTATTGCAGCAGCATGATGGTCTTCCCATCCATGATTTCGCCGCTTGCAACCATGGCCATCGCCTGGTCCGCATCGAGCTCGATCACCTCGATGTCCTCGCCCTCATGCTCCAGCCCACCGCCACTGCCCACTTGCGACTCGGCGTCGTATTCGCCGACAAAGAAATGCAGGCGCTCGGTCACCGAGCCGGGACTCATGAAAACGTCGAACACCTGGCGCAGCTCGGCCACCTTGTGCCCGGTCTCCTCTTCCAGCTCGGCGTGCATGCGCTCTTCGGGATGCGCCTCATCGAGCATGCCCGCCGGCGCCTCGATCAGGTAGCCGTCGTGCTGGTTGACATAGGCTGGAAAACGGAACTGGCGCGTCAGCAGCACCGTACGCCGCGCGCGGTTGTACAGCAAGGCGACGGCGCCATTGCCGCGGTCATAGGTTTCGCGTGACATCGTCTGCCAGCGGCCATCGCGGCGCTTCAAGTCGAACGTGGTTTTCTTGAGTACGTACCAGTCGTCTGAAAGCAGTTGCACATTCTTGATGCGGACATACTCTTGCATGAATTCCTCCGTAAGCCAGCATGATGCCACAGCACGGCTAACCCGGTATCGCATGCTGATACTGCCCGAATATGAATCCGGACCTCCCAGCCATATTGCTTCAACTTTCACCGCGCCTTGGCCACACTGAACGCCAGACATTGTCAACAAAGGAAAAGACCATGCGGTTCAGAATGCAGCAGTTGCCACCATTACTCGCGCTTTGCGCCGCATTGTTCTCGCAATGCGCACTCGCCGAGGCGCCGTTGCCGTCGACCACTACGACGGCCCTCGCCAGCCAACTTGAGGTTGGAGACCTGGTCTTCATACGCGTGAGCGCTTTACCCTTCCGCAAAGTGTCTGAAACGACGGGAAGCTGGACCAACCACGTCGGCATCGTAGTCGCAACTGGCGGCGCCGAGCCAATCATCGCCGAAAGCACCTTCCCGCTATCGAAGCGCGGCGGCCTGGCAAGATTTCTGGGGCGGTCCGAGGGCGGGCGCGTGGATGTCCGCCGGCTCAACGCGCGGCTGAGCGCAGCCCAGCAGTATGCCGTGACACGGGCCGCCCAAAAACGCCTGGGGATATTCTACGACACCGGATTTGACCTCCATTCAAATCGACAGTTCTGCTCACGCTTCGTGCGCGAAGTCGTGCGTGAAGCGACCGGCATCGAAGTCGGCCAGGTCGAAACCTTCGGCGCAATGCTGGCCCGTAACCCAAACACCGAGCTTGGATTCTGGCGCCTCTGGTATTTCGGCAGCATTCCCTGGCAGCGCGAGACCGTCACGCCCGCGAGCGTCCTGGACAGTCCGCAGCTGCGCGCGGTATTCGACGGCTATGCCGCGCCGGCCAAGCCTAACGCATGAGCACAGGCATGATCAGGTTCGTCAGCAGTTTTTCGCTCAGCGGGTGTGCGTCGCGGACCTGGAAGTTGGTCGTGGTAATCACGACCACGGAATCGAGCTCCGGCAAAACGAAGACCTTGTTCCCGCCCGAGCCGGCCATGCCGTAGGACTTCACGTTACGGCCGCTGACCTTGAACGTCTGCAGCCACCACAGGTAGCCATAGTCCACGCTGTCGCGCGCCTTGGCATGCGGCGCAATGGACTGCTTGACCCACTCTGCCGGAATCACTTGCTTGCCGTGCCAGCGCCCGCCGTTCAGATAGAGCTGGCCAAGCTTCATCAAATCGATGCTGCGCAGCTGCAGTCCGCCACCGGTCATGGCGCTACCCTTGGGCTGCAATTGCCATTTCACCTTATCGATGCCAAGCGGTTTGAACAGATTGGCGGCCGCGAAATCCTGAACGCTCTGGCCGCTCACCTTTTCCAGCAGCGGACCTAGCAGGGTCACGCCTGCCGTGCAGTAGCTCCAGGCCCTGCCGTATGGCGAATTCTCTGGTCGAGGCTGCCATTCGGGAAAGCCGCGGATCGGCAGGTCCGCCACGAAACGGCTCCAGTCTTCCACCAGGTACATGCGCTCTTCATTGCCGCGTGAATACTGGTTATCGTCGTCACACTCGAGCAGGGAGCTCATGGTCAGGAAATCTTCCACCGTGATCTTGTCCTTGCGCGGATCGGCGTAAGCGAGCGGGCGCAGCTCCGGGAAATAAGGCAGCACGGGGGTATCGATGCGCAAGAGCTGACGATCCATTGCAAGGCCCAGCAGCATGCCCGTCACCGTCTTCGTCACCGATCGTGTGTTGCGCAGGCTTTCTGCGCCCTCTTTGTCGAAATAGCGCTCATAGATTGGCGCCCCATGGCGGGCCACCACGACACTCGTAATCTGCTTGAATTCGCCAGCTTCGACGGCGGCGGTTACGCCATCCAATTCACCCGCGTGCGCCGAACTGCAAAGGGCAAGAAGTAGAGGTATGTAACGCAACATATTGCTCTCCTAAATTGGAAAAGCCCAGTCTAGTCCCGCGCATCCGGCCTCGTCTTGAACGTTTGAAACATCATGCGGCGGTAGTATCCCGGCGTCATCCCATAAAGGGCCTGGAAGGAACGGGTCATATGGCTCTGATCGGCAAAGCCCACAGCCAGTGCCACTTCCGCCATGCTCAGCTGTTCGCGGCGCAGCAAGCCGCTAGCCTGGTCGACACGCCGCCAGCGCAGCAGGTCGCCCGGCGAACAGCCCCAGGCTTGCCGGAACACACGAGCAAGGTGCACAGGATGCACGCCCAGGCCGGCGGCCACATCAGCAACGCGCAGATGCGTATCGGAAGCCATGTCCATTACCGCTTCATAGGCTTGGTGCGCCCAAGCCGGCAGCATTGGCCGCGATCTGGGCGGCATATGACGCAGACCGGCCAGCATCTCCCACGCCCCCGCTTCCAGCAACGCGACGTCCGCACCACGACCGATCTCACGCGCAACCCTGAACGCAGCCGCCACGCTCGCCGTATCGCGCAACATGGCAGCACAGTCCTGCGCGGCGTGTAATTCCTCTGCTCCCGACAGCAGGCTTGGATCGAGCGAAACTGTCATGAAGCTCCCCGTCCCATCGACGAAGCGGTCGCGGTGAATCGTTCCCGCGGGATTGAATACGAGCGAGGGCGAAGGCGCGCGCGGCGGCGCGTGCAAGGCGCTCGAAATATATGTGCCGGTGAGAACAAGAACGAAGTGGGCGTCGTCATGCCGATGGGTTTCCACTTCATCCTCCGGCCGCGTTGCCCGCAGCCGGCGAATATCAAATAGATTGCCGCGCGCCCCCTGGTCGACATCGCCGTAGAACTCGCCCGACTTGAAATGAACTGGAATAGTCATCCAGGAACTCTAAGACTCGTTGAATGCCCTGGTGAACACAACCCGACGAATTGCGCCTTAGGATGGATGAATGGCAGCTTGCGCCGACGAGCTTGCCACGTATTCCGGACAGTTCCAGTCTATGGTTTGAAGCCGACACTCTTCCAAAGAGGGGCCGCATCGTATAGCGCGCCGTTGGCGATCACCTTGTCCACGCTGCGGATGTTGCTGATGTCCTCCAGCGGATTGGCATTCAGGATGATGATGTCGGCGCGCTTGCCTGGCTCGATGGTGCCGGCAATTTTTTCCATTCCCATCACGCGGGCGGGAACCGAGGTGGCGGACTGCAGCGCCTCCAGCGGGGTAAAGCCGGCCTTCACGTACAGTTCGAGTTCGCGATAGATGGAATGGCCAGGCACCGCCTGGTCGGTTCCGGCAACGATATCGATGCCGGCTTTGTGCAGCGCTCCGATGATTTCGAGCATCCGCTGGAATGCCAGCTCCAGCTTTTCTTTTTCCTCCGCATTTTCCTGGGATGGTGTGCCGAACGATACGGCCAACTCCTGCGGCAGCTTTCCAACGCCGGGCTCGAAACTGGCGATCGGCGTGGACGGTCGATTTCGTGTGACGACTTCCCAAAGCGCCACGGTCGGGTCAACAACGATGTGGTGGGCTTTCATGAAGTCGATCAATTTTTGCGCTTCCGGGCTGGTGACGGAAAACGACTTGAGATCCTCCAGCTTCATCTTCCTCATGCCTTTGGACATGGGGCTCTTGCCTTCGGCCTGCATCGCATCATATAGATAAACGATGTGGTTGACCTGGTCCATGCCGGCTTCCACGCCCTCCACCAAGCCCATGGAACTCGGGATATGGCCGGTGACGCTCATGCCGAGGCGGTGGGCATACCGGGCAACGGAGGCAACATTGTCCCGGGTCATCGAGCTGTAGACCTTCATTTGCTTGAACCCGGCGTCGTGATACCTCTGCACCCACTTCTGCGCATCGGCGTCGCTGTCGACCCGCTGTACGCCGAGGGCACGTTCGCCCGTGCCGTCGACCAGGCCCGCAGGCAGCAGCTGCGGACCAATGCCTTGCCCGCGCGCCAGCCCATCGCGCACCGCCGTAATGAACTCGAACTCATTGCCGCAATCGCGTACCGTGGTAACGCCAGCTGCCAGATAGATCGGCCCCCACTCAACCTGCTCGAAGTGGGCGTGCATATCCCACAGGCCGGGCATGATGGTCTTGCCGGTCGTATCGATCCGGGTCGCGCCCTCGGGAATGGAAACCTGCGAACGCGGTCCGGCTGCAACGATGCGATGGTTGGCGATCACCACCGCCGCATCGGGAATTGCAGGCTTGCCTGTCGCATCGATCAAGGTACCGCCCACCAGCGCCAGCGTTTTGGACGCATCGCTGCGCGCCTTGCCCGCAAACTCCTTCATGCTCGCCAGTTCGTCCTCGCCTGCCTTGGTCAGGAAGGAGGAAAGCAAGGACTGATAACCATCCCGAATCGATTCGAAGTGATCGAATTCCGCATCGATGGAAACCAGGGCGACCAGATTGCGCGCCTGGTCCAGCCAAATTGTCTCGCGCCCCCAAATCAGCCCATTCACCAGGTAGCGGTCGAGTACGACAGGCTTGCCATTCAAGGTGAAGCGGTCCTGACCGCGCTTGGTGATGTGCACCGTTCCCGACGGAAGCGTACGCAGTGACGCCGGCATGCCGTTCTTCAGCCAGTATCGCATCAGCATCAGCTGCTGCGCAGTCGGCGCATAGCCGGCGATAGGGAAAAACGCCTTTGGTTTATCAAGCGATTGATCCACTCCATCCACGCGCATGCGAACGGTCTTATCGCTGACGACAACAGACTGGTCGATTTCGGACAGCCGGGAATTCTTGCCTTTGATGCGGAAGGATTGCGGCGCGCCCAAGTTGTCGTAGGCGAACTGCATGGTCAATGGCACCGGCGTGCCCCGGTCCTTGAACTCAAACTTGTCGCTCAATTGATAGCCGCCTGCGTCGCGGGTGATTTCCCAGGTCTCCAGCCCGATCGGCTGGGCGAACTTATGCAGGATGAATTTGCCCTGTTCGACGGTGGTGCCGGTCGCTGGCGGCGCCTTCGGCTTGGCGCAAACTGCCAGGGGAAGCAAACATGCAAAGCCAACGATGCTGCAGCGGGTAAGCAGGGTGTGGGACATGTTCGTTTTCTTCAAGTTTGGCGGGACAACCATCATGCCACGAAAATTTATTTTTTGGCATCGTTAGTATATTAATATTCGACTTCCGGTTTACTCCGAACAAGGCGACAAAACATGAACAAACCTTACCTGGTATTTGTTTCGGCCATGATGCTGGCTTCAGTCCCCTCCTGGGCTGCCCCGCAGGGAATAACAGCGCCACAAGTACCCCTACAGCAAACGAAGGTGGATGCCTTGTTCTCCCCCTGGAACCAACCGGATACGCCCGGCGCCGCAGTGGCCGTATTGAGGGGTGGCGAGGTGGTCTACCGCCGCGCTTTCGGCATGGCAGACATCGAACAGGGTCAGGCGATCACACGGTCAACGAGCTTCCACGTCGCTTCGCTGTCGAAGCAATTCACGGCATTCGCGATCCTCCTCCTCGCGCAGGAAGGCAAGCTTTCACTGGATGACGACATTCACCAATATCTGCCTGATTTGCCCAACTTCGGCCCGGTCATCCGCATCCGCCACCTGCTGGCCCACACGAGCGGCCTGCGCGATCAATGGAATTTGCTGGCCCTTGCAGGCTGGCGTATGGACGACGTGATTACCGACGATGACGTAATGCGCCTTGTCCGCCGCCAGCGCGCTTTGAACTTCGTTCCCGGCAGTGAACATAATTACTCCAATACCGGTTACACGCTGTTGGCCGCGATCGTCCATAAGGTCTCAGGGAAATCACTGGCCGCGTTCTCAAAAGAGCGAATTTTTGATCCACTCGGCATGCGACACACGGCCTTCCAGGAGAGTTACAGCAAGCTGGTTGCCGGACGCGCACACTCATACCAACCTGCGACAGGCGGCGGCTATGAGGCGGTCGCCTTGTCCTATTCCACTGTTGGCGCGACAAGCCTGTTGACGACGCTTGATGACCTCATCTTGTGGGCCAGGAATTTCGACGACGCCCGCGTCGGCGGCAAACAGCTTCTCGCCCAGATGCAGACATCGGGCACACTCAACGACGGCAGCGCCATCGGTTACGGCGCCGGCCTTGGCATCAGCGCCTACCGTGGACTGCTCAAGGTCGATCACAGCGGATCGGACGCTGGTTTTCGAAGCTATCTTGGCCGATTTCCCGACCAGCAGCTGACCATTATCATCGCCGCCAACGGCGCGGATGTGCAGGCCCCGCGTCTGGGTTTTCGCATTGCCGATATCTACCTCGATGGGCAGCTCGAGCCCTTCAAGAAACCCGTCACCAACTTCTCAGGCAGTGCCGAGATCAAATTTGATCCCGCCAAGCTCGATGCCTTGGCCGGCACGTACAAATTGGAAGACGGCTCGGCCATCACATTCGCGAAAGAACAGGGGCGCCTGGTCGGCTGGACTGCCGGCGATGACAAAATGCCTTTTTATCCCATGGGCGAAAGAGAGTTCTTCGCCAAACTCGTCAACGCCAGCTTCCGCTTCGACCCGCCAAACGCCAACGGGGTTATCGAAGGCGGCACATGGTCGCGCAACACACGCTCGACGCCTGGCAAGCGCATCGCGCCGCCGCCCGGCACAAAACTGGAGCAGCTCGAGGGAGAATATTACAGCGACGAGCTGCATGTGCTTTATACCATCAGCAGCAAAAACGGCAAGGTGATTCTCAGCCATCCCCGAGGCGACGTGGAACTTGCGCCGTTCGAGACGGATAGCTTTGTCGGGCCATGGCCGTTCGGACTGGTCAAGTTTACATGCGCAGCGCCTTCGGGATGCACCCGCTTTACCGTGAGTGAAAGCCGCGCCAGCGACGTGGAGTTTTCTAAAGTCGCTCGATGAACAAATGCGCGGAAGAATACGGGAGCCGCGTTCCTCGGCGTATCCGACGGCCAGTTATGTCGCTGGTAAGAAAGCGCGCAAAGCCCGCCATCGCATTGCCTTTTCCGGATAGGCCAATGTATATGCTGGGCTACTCGAAGGCAGTTCCTCTATCTGGTAGTTGGCGGCATGCGAACCGAGCACCTTGATTCCTAACTTCGCTGCTGTCCCGCCATTAAATGCGATTGCCTTGATGTTGGGATGACATGCAAGCAAAGCGCACAAGTCATTGTCGTTGCGCGACCTGATCCTGCTATCGAGACTTCCAGGGCGATGAGCTTCTGCCACCACATCCCACAAGCCGACGCCGCATGCCAGCAATGCATTCAGCCTTTCGGGATAATTCAGGGGAACGAGGTCCAGGTCGATCACTTCCGACATCAGGGCCCAGAACTTGTTCTGGCGGTTGCCATAATACTCCTGGACCGCCAGCGATTTATCGCCCGGCAGGCTGCCCAGCACCAGCAGGCGGGTGTGTTCATTAACAACGGGATCAAAGCATCGTTTCAATTCCATTCGTGCATTTTAGCGGTAGTTCAGGTGTAGAATCGAACGGTAGTGCTAAATAAAACATCACCACGGAGACCGGCACCATGTCCGAACAGCGCGCCATCGTAACCCTGCTGTTGAAGTACAGCGAGAGCCACCTGAACCCTACCAACGAGGCGATCCACTGCGTGTGCGTACCGCTGATCGTTTTCAGCCTGCTTGGCATGATCTGGGCCATCCATCCACTGCTCGCCGTGGCCGGCGTCGTGGCCTCGCTGGTCTATTACTTCAAGCTGTCGCGCAATTTCGCGCTGGGCATGCTGTTGATGGCGGTCTTTTTCCTGGCCGTGCTGGCCGCCCTGCCGCCTGCCGCAGTGCTGCCGCTGAGCGGTGTGATTTTTGTGCTGGCCTGGATCGGCCAGTTCATCGGCCACAAGATCGAGGGCAAGAAGCCTTCCTTCTTTGACGACCTGCGCTTCCTGCTGATCGGGCCTTTGTTCGTGCTGGGCGTGCTGTATCGCCGCCTGAACCTGGCTTATTAGAACAACACTACATTGATCGGGTCGGGGGCCAGCGCTTCCCCGGCCAGCAGGATCACAACCGTCGCGGCCACGTAGCCGAGCACCGACGCGACCCAGATGCGCGTTTCCATGTTCATGCTTGTCTCCAGACTTTAACTAGTTGAATCATACTGATTTTTAAGCCTGGAATTGTCACGCATTGTCGCCTGCGCTGCATTGTAGAAACACTTATACTGGCGGGATGCCTTCTTCAATACTCTTTGCTCTCGCCTGCCTGATCTGGGGTTCCACCTTTTTCGCCATCACCCTGCAATTGGGCGATATCGCGCCGGCCGTTTCCATCGTCTACCGCTTTGCGCTGGCTTCCGCCGTGCTGTTCGGCTGGTGCCTGCTGCGCGGGGATAAGCTCAAGCTGTCGTGGAAGGCGCAGCGCTGGACCATCCTGCAGGGCTGCTGCACTTTTGGCCTGAGCTACATCGGCACTTATAACGCCGAACAATATGTGGTGTCGGCCCTGGTGGCCGTGCTGTTCGCGCTGATGGTGTTCTGGAACCCGATCCTGAATCGGATCGCCTTCGGCACGCCGATCACCTGGCGCACCTGGGCCGGCGGCTGCGTGGCCGTGGGTGGCGTGGTACTGCTCTTCTACCATTCGATTTCTGAATCGCTGCGTGAGGTGATGGCTGGCGGCCAAGGACATTTCATTCTCGGCCTGGCCCTGGCGCTTGGTGCGACCATCGCGAGCTCGGTGGGCAATACGCTTGTGGTCAAGGTGCGTGAGCATGAATCGAATGTGCTGCTGACCATGGCCTGGGGCATGTTGTGGGGCACTCTGCTGGTGGCGCTGTGCGCGCTGGTGCGCGGC
The DNA here is from genome assembly GCA_039593355.1 of Pseudoduganella sp. Lineage (GTDB taxonomy): Bacteria > Pseudomonadota > Gammaproteobacteria > Burkholderiales > Burkholderiaceae_D > Rugamonas. Next base: position 11,829 of record JBCNPK010000010.1, on the reverse strand, counting down.
GACTCCTTCGTCATGCCAACTACCGCCTCCTATTGGGGCGGCTTGCTCTACCTGTCGCTGGCCGGCTCGGTAATCGCCTTTGCCTGCTACTTCACGCTGATCGACCGCATCGGCACGCAAAAGGCGGTGTATATCGGCGTGGTGACGCCGGTAATTTCCGTGCTGCTCAGTATTCGCCTTGAAAATTACCGGCCTGGATGGATGGAGATCGTGGGCATGGTGGTGAGTATCGCCAGCGTGGCCTGGGCACTCAAAGCGCCATCGATGCCAGCCAGCCGTACCCCTGTTGACCTTAAACCTTTGAAGAAAGCTGTATGAGCAATTTGACGATTCGCCCGGCCCGTACGGATGACGTGGCCGCCATCATGGCAATGATCCGCGAACTGGCCGTATTTGAGAAACTCGAACACCTGGTGGTCGCTGATGAAGCCATGCTGCACGAGGAAATGTTCGGGGCCAAGCCTGGCGTTGAGGGCATCGTGGGTGAAGTGGCGGGCGAGGTCGTTGCATACGCGCTCTTCTTCCATAACTTCTCCACCTTCCTCTGCAAGAAAGGCCTCTACCTGGAAGACCTGTATGTCAAGCAGGACCGCCGCGGCGCAGGCTACGGCAAGCAGATGCTGGCGGCATTGGCCAGGATCGCCGTCGAGCGCCAGTGCGGCCGCTTCGAGTGGTCGGTGCTGGACTGGAACGTCAACGCGATCAAGTTCTACGAACAGATGGGTGCGGATGTATTGCCCGACTGGCGGGTGTGCCGCGTGACCGGCCCGGCGTTGTTGTCGCTGGCGGGCACGTGAACCTGGCGGAACTTGGCTTCTCTTGTTGTTAATATTATCATTAGATTTTTACCAACATCAGGGCGCCACGTTCCGGGTGCCGACAATGCTATGCGAATATTGAGTGCCCTGGCGGTACCAGTCCTGCTGATGGCCTCCGGGGCGGCATGGTCCGATCCCGCACCCGTCAAGCAGGCCAGTGACAAGCCTGTCATTGAGTACCAGCCCGGTATTCCTGGCAGGGTGTCGTACCTGAAGGCGGCGAAAACCACTTTCGAAACACCGAACGCCAAAATCGGCATCCTGCAGGATGGCTGGCGTTGCGGCAGCAGCAGCGATATCGTGTGGAACGAGAAAGCGTACAAGCTGTTCAGCCGCAAGCTCTCCGCCTCGTTCCATGACGTGCTGGCAAAGGCGCACTACCCTACACCAGTTTCACTCGATGCAATTTTCGATGCGCCTACTGAACAGGAGAGGTCAAAGGCTGCGCCGGAGTTGCTGGTCGGCGCCTTGCTGAAGGACGTCTCAGCCAACCTGTGCCTGAAACAGCACGGCGGAATCGGCGGCGTCTACATGAAGGTGTTCTGGCAAGCCTATGCGCCCGAAGCCAGGAAAGTCGTGTTCGAAACCGTCACCGAAGGCAGCTACCAGACCACTGCGACGGACGATATGCCGGTCGACCAGATCTTTCTGAAGGCATACGAACAAGCCGCCAGAAACCTCTTGGCAGAACAGGGCTTTTACAACGCGGTGACGCGGCCTGGCGGTGCGCAAGGCGCGGCGCAGGCAGCCGGCACAGAGCGTCTGCCGCTAAGCCGGGTCAAGCCTGCGGACGAACCACTGACCAAACGGATCACCATGCTGCGCGCCTCCGTGGCCACCGTGATCGCCGGTGCCTCCGGGGGTAGCGGATTCTTCGTCAGCGGCGACGGTTATTTGCTGACCAACCACCACGTGGTCGGCACGGAAAAGGTGGTGAAGATCAAACTGCCGACTGGACGTGAATTGATCGGCGAAGTCTTACGTTCGGATGCGGCGCGCGATGTCGCGCTGATCAAGACTGAACCGGTGGGCATGCCCGCCCTGGCGATCCGCGAAGACCAGCCCAATATTGGCGAAGAAGTGTATGTCATCGGTTCGCCCTTGGGGGACACCTTCAATACTTCGCTGACGCGTGGCGTGCTTGGCGGCTACCGCGTTTTGAACAACCAGCGCTTGCTGCAGAGCGACGTCAACATCCTTCCGGGCAATAGCGGCGGACCGCTTCTCGATACCGCCGGCCGCGTAATTGGCATCACGGTGTCGCATCTCACCGACACCCGGACGATGACGGGCATGAATTTCTTTATCCCGATTGGCGAGGCGTTGACGACTCTGGGCCTGGACCTGAAGTAGCGCCGTCGCTGGCAGCAGCTGAGCAAAAAAAATCCCTCGCGGCTCGTGTGTGGTCGGGCGAGGGATGGTAAACCCAGGTGTCAGTTGGGAGGGGAGATGAATCGACGGTTTCAATATAGTCGGCCTTTCCCGGCATTGCCGCGTCACTTACAAATTATTACGTGACAGCGATTCTTGCTTACATTTGATTTTGCGCAATACATTCCGTACGGAAATTTGCACAATGGATGTCCCGCCTTCCGCTGGAGACTGAGAATGTTCAAAGCTTGCTATCGGGTCTATTTACGCTTCCGGCTCAACCGCTGCATGCGGGACCTGCAGGTGCTGGCGGCGCAGCGCGCCCATGATGCCCTGGTTGAGCAGGTACTTACGCGCGAAGCTGAGCAGGTGCGCGCGCGGCTGCAGATGCTTTGAATCCCCGCTCCAGCCACTCGAACAAGCCTTGCGTGAGCAGGGCGAGGACGGCTGCCGGCATCGCGCCGGCCAGCATGAGCGTGTTGTCGTTCAGGGCCAGTCCGGTGGTGATGCGCTCGCCATAGCCCCCGGCACCTATGAACGCTGCAATCGTGGCCGTGCCGACACTCATGACGGCTGCCGTTTTCACGCCTGCCAGGATGACTGGTGCGGCCAGCGGCAACTCTATCTCTTTCAGCCGCTGCATCGGGCGCAGCCCTAGCGCCTGCGCTGCTTGTTTGAGCCCCTGCGGGATGCCGCCAATGCCGGTACAGGTGTTGCGGATGATGGGCAGCAGTGCATAGACGAACAGCGCACACAGGGCGGGCACGGTGCCGATTGTGCCCAGCAGCGGGATCAGCATGGCCAGCAGCGCGAGCGAGGGGACGGTTTGCAGGATGCCGGCTGCTGCCATCACCGGCTCGCGCAATGCCGGGCGGTAGGCCGCGACGATACCGAGCGGGATGCCGATGGCGCTTGCCAGCGCAACGGAAAGCGCGACCAGGAGTATGTGTTGGCGCGTCAGCTGCCAGAAGTCGTCTGCAAAAAGGCGGTGCCAGAAGGTGCTGCCGCCGGCGCGCGGCGCTGCACTGCGCCCAGCTCTCGCAACCGGCGTATCTATAGCAGACGAGGCGGTAGAGATTGCGGCGGCGGCGGGATGCCGGGCCAGCCAGTCTTGGGCAATGGCTGCAAATGGCTGGCCGTGCAGTTCGGCGGCCGCGTTCATGGCGATCATGTCGGTGGCGCTGATGCGGCCTGCCAGCCCGCGCAGTGCTTGCCAGGCGGCGGGAAAGCGCTGCGCGGCGTCAAGGCGGTACAGCAGCACGGCGTCGTAGCGCGGGAAGTACGCCAGGTCGTCTTCCAGCACGCGCAAGCCGTATTGGCCGATCTTGGCGTCGGTGGAGTAGATGTCGATAACGTCGACCTGCTTCTGCGCCAGTGCTTCGTAGGCGATGCCGTGGTCGAGGCCACGCGGCACCGCGCGCATGCCGTAGCGCTGCGCAAGGCCCGGCCAGCCGTCGGCGCGGCCGATGAATTCATGCGACAGGCCGTAGCGCAGGCCGCCCTGCCCGGCCAGCTCGCCCAGCTTGCGCGGGCCGCCCGCGCCGCCGCGCACTGCGAGCGCATAGGTATTGTTGAACCCTAGCGGGACGGCGACGCCCAGCCCCAGCGGAGCCAGCTCGCGCTGCATCTGCTCCATCGTAGCGGGCTGCGCGTGCTTCAGGATTTCCAGACTGATGGTGCCCGTATATTCGGGATAGACGTCGATGCTGCCGGACTTCAGCGCTGCCAGAACGATGGCGGTGTTGCCCAGGCCCTGCTTGTGCTCCACGCGCACATGCGGTGCGGCAGTTTGGGCCAGCAGTTCTCCCAGGATGTAAGACTCGGTAAAGCGTTTGGAGCCGATGCGCAGCACACCGTCCGAAGCGCCAGCCGTTGTGGCGGACGCGGTATCGGCGGCCAAGACAGGAGACGCGGTGACGAATGTAGCGACAGCCGCCAGGGCCAGAAGGACGGTGGCGGCGGGGCGCAGCAACTCAGGCGCCCGCGACCGGTGGCATGGTCAAGCCGGCGGGCGCCGTCGCCGCAGCGATCGCGGGAATGCCGACAACCGGGTCGCGCCAGACGCCGTGGTTGACCACGGCGACGCAGGGGTTGAAGCCGAAGGAATACGACAGGTCCGCCGGACGCGCGATCTGCCACAGCGCAAAGTCAGCGCGCTTGCCTACTTCCAGCGTGCCGACCTCGCCGTCCAGTCCCAGGGCGCGGGCGGCGTTGATGGTGCAGCCGGCCAGCGCTTCCAGCGGCGTCAGGCGCCACAGAGTACACACCATATTCATCGCCAGCAGCAGGGACGTCATCGGCGAAGTGCCGGGATTGTTGTCGGTGGCGACGGCCATCGGCACGCCGGCTTCGCGCAGTGCGGCCACCGGCGGCGGCGTGGTGTCGCGCAGGAAGTAGTAAGCGCCCGGCAGCAGCACGGCCACCGTGCCCGCTTTCTCCATGGCGGCGATGCCTTCGGCGGACAAGTGCTCCAGGTGGTCTGCCGACAGGCCGCCATAACGCGCCACCAGCGCCGCGCCGCCCTGGTCGGACAGCTGTTCGGCGTGCAGCTTTACCGGCAGCCCGTGCTCGCGTGCGGCGGCGAAGATGCGTTCCGTTTGCGCGGCTGTGAAGCCGATGCGCTCGCAGAATGCATCCACCGCGTCGGCCAGTCCCTCGGCAGCCAACGGCGGCAGCATGCCGATCACGGCGTCGACATAATCGTCCGGGCGATCCTTGAATTCAGGCGGCAGCGCATGCGCGCCGAGGAAAGTGGTGCTCACCGACACCGGCAACACTTGCTCCACCCGGCGCGCGACGCGCAGCATCTTGGTCTCGGCCTCCAGCGACAGGCCGTAGCCCGACTTGATTTCCAGCGTGGTGACGCCTTCGGCGAGCAGGGCGGCGATGCGCGGCAGCGACTGGCGCAGCAGCTCATCGTCCGAAGCGGCACGGGTGGCGCGCACGGTGGACATGATGCCGCCGCCGGCACGGGCGATTTCCTCGTAGGTGGCGCCATTCAGGCGCGCCTCGAATTCGTCGCTGCGGTTGCCGGCATGGACAATATGGGTGTGGCAGTCGATCAGTCCCGGCGTCAGCCAGCAGCCGCCGCCATCGTGCTCCAGCTCCGCGCTGCCCTCTGCGGCGGCATCCTCGCGGCGGCCGATCCAGGCGATGCGTCCGTTATCGACCGCGATGGCCGCGTCGCGGATTTCGCCGTAGCCCTTGCCCGCCATGGTGGCCAGGTGCACATTGGTGATCAACAGGTCCCACTCAACTGCCATGTTTTACTCTTCGTTGGGAAAAATATCGACAATGAACACGGTGGCCTGGCCGGCCTCCAGCGTCCACTCGTCGTCCTTGTCCAGCACCGCCACATCATAGCGCACCAGCGAAATTCGCTCGCTCGCGCTCGACAGGGTCAGGCTCTCGCCTTCGGCCAGGAACACCACGGTGGTCGGGCTGCGCCGCACCAGCTTGGAAAATTCGCGGAAGGTGCGGCGTTCCAGCTGGTGGTTGCAGATGGCCCGGCGCGTCATGACGTTGAAATCGGTGGTAGGCGGGCCTTCAACGGTGGCGGTCACCAGGTTCTCGCCAGGGAAGGCGATCACCGGCTCGCGCTCGGACAGCGCGACGCGGCGCTCATTGCCCACGTCCAGCACCACGCCGCCGCCCTCTACCAGCGTCAGCGTGCGGTCGATGCCGGGAAAGACCGAAAACGGGCCGCTTTGCGCAATGGTGGCCAGCGACAGGCGCCATTCGAACTCGTCGAAGCCGGCGCCCGGCGGCATCACGCACAGTTCCGTGGTGCTGCCGCCGCCGTTTTTCCAGGGCGTAGCGTGCAGGCTTGCATACTGAATGATGGTAGTCATGCTCGTAGCTCGCGCAATTCGGCCAGCGTCTTTTTGAAGCGCGCGGTGATGGCCGGTTGCGCCACGTGCTTCTGGCCGCGCACCACCCAGTGGCCGCCAACCATCACATCCCTGACTAGATTATCATTTCCGCTGAAAACGAAGCATCCCAATATGTCGGCGGCGTCGATTCCGTCCAGATTCGGGTGGTCGTCATCCAACACTATCAGGTCGGCGCGCTTGCCGGCCGCCAGCGTGCCCACCGGGCGGCCAGCCGCCTGCGCCCCGCCCTGCAAGGCGGCTTGCCACAAGAAATCGCCCACGCGGCGCTGCTCGCCGGAGACGGCGATATTGCGGCGCTGCTGCTGCAGGCGCTGGCCGTATTCCAGCCAGCGCAGTTCTTCCACCGCGCTTTGCGAAACATGGCTGTCGCTGCCCACGCCGATGCGGCCACCCTGCTCCAGGAAGCTTTCAAGCGGGAACAGGCCGTCGCCCAGGTTCGCCTCCGTGGTCGGGCACAGGCCCGCCACCGCCCCGCTTTTGGCGATGGCGCTCACTTCGTCTTCAGTCAGGTGGGTGGCGTGCACCAGGCACCAGCGCGCGTCCACCGGCAGGTTCTCGTAAAGGTACTGCACCGGGCGCTTGCCGCTGTAGTCCAGCGACTGCTGCACCTCGCCCTGCTGCTCGGCGATGTGGATGTGCACCGGACGGGCTTTCGGCAGGTGCTCCAGCACTTCGCGGATCTGCGCCACGGAAGCGGCTCGCAGCGAATGCGGGGCGACGCCGATTTCCACCTGCGCATCGCGCAAGGGTTCAAGCTCGCCGATGATTTTCAGGACGTCGCGCGCATCGGTGCGGAAACGCGCCTGTTCCGGCTTCAGCGGCTGTTCGCCGAAGCCGGCGTAGGAATACAGCACGGGCAGCATGGTAATGCCAATGCCGGCGTGGCGCGCGGCGGCGATCACCCGCTGCGCCGTCTCCGACGCTTGCGGGTACATGCTGCCGTCCGGCGCGCGCTGCACGTAATGGAACTCGCAGAGCGAGGTATAGCCATGGCGCAGGCATTCCGAGTAGAGCTGGGCCGCGATGGCCTCCATCTGCTCCGGCGTGATGCTGCGGGCGAAGCGGTACATCAGGTCGCGCCAGGTCCAGAAGCTGTCCTTCGCGTCGCCGGCGATCTCGGTCAAGCCGCCCAGCGCGCGCTGGAAAGCATGCGAGTGCAGGTTGACCATGCCCGGCATGACCAGGCGCGCGGAAGGGATGCCCGGCGCCGCTACCGCATCCGCCTGGACGGCGGTGAAATTGCCGCGGTCATCCCATTGCAGCAGCACGTTCTTGCGCCAGCCGTCGGCCAGCAGGGCGTGGTGGGCAAACAGGGCCTTCATTTGCGCACCCAATCGGCTGCCGCCTGCACCAGCTGGCGCAGCAACGGCTGGATGTCGGCGGCGCGGTCTTCGCGGTAGCCGAAGGGCGCCGTTTCATCCATGTAGGTCGACTGGCACATCTCCAGCTGGATCGCGTGCACGCCCTGCTCAGGCTTGCCGTAGTAACGGGTGATGTGCCCCCCCTTGAAGCGGCCGTTGACGGCCACCGTGAAACGTTCGTCGGCGCGCGCCACGCCCGCGATGGCGTCCGTCATGGCTTTATCGCAGCTGGCGCCGTCGGCGGTGCCGAAGTTCAGGTCGGGCAGCTTGCCTTCGAAGAAACGCGGCACCACGGAGGCGATGGAATGGGCGTCCCACAGCACCACCTTGCCGTGCAACGACAAAAGGCGGTCCAGCTCCGCGCGCAATTGGGTATGGTAGGGCTGCCAGTAGGCGGCCAGGCGGCGCTCGACTTCCGCTTGCGACGGCTGCCGCCCTTCCAGGTACAGCGGCTCGCGGTGGAAAGTGTCGACCGGGCACAGGCCCGTCGTGTCCTGGCCGGGATACAGGTTGGTGTTTTCCGGCGGGCGATTCAGGTCGATCACGTAGCGCGACCAGCGCGCCGACAGGGTCGACGCCCCCATCGCCTGCAGGAAATCGTACAGCCGCACCAGGTGCCAGTCGGTATCGGCCTTCTCGGTCGCAGCGGGCGTCATGCCGGCGGCGATATCGTCCGGGATGTCGGTGCCCACATGGGGCATCGACACCAGCAGCGGAATACTGCCTGCGTGGAAGCGGTAATCCATAAACCTCTCCTTACGGATGCAGGGCGCTGAACAGGCTCTTGCAAGTTGCGCTCAGGTCACCATTGACCACCATCTGCTTGGCTGCCTCGATGTCCGGCGCGAAGAAACGGTCGGTGTCGAAGAATGGTACCTTGGATCGCAGCTGGGCGTGTACATGTTCCAGTTGCGCCGAGGTTTTCAGCGGACGGTGGAAGTCGATGCCCTGCGCCGCCGCCAGCAGCTCGATGCCGAGGATGGTGGCGGTATTGTGCGCCATATCGTGCAGGCGGCGCGCGCCGTAGGTGGCCATGGACACGTGGTCTTCCTGGTTGGCGGAAGTCGGAATCGTGTCCACCGAGGCCGGGTGCGCGATCGACTTGTTCTCGGACGCCAGGGCGGCGGCGGTGACGTGGGCAATCATGAAGCCGGAGTTCACGCCGGGGTCGCGCACCAGGAATGGCGGCAGGCCAGACAGGGTAGCGTCGATCAGCAGCGAAACGCGGCGCTCGGAGATCGAGCCGATTTCCGCAATCGCCAGCGCCAGCGTGTCAGCGGCGAAAGCCACCGGCTCGGCGTGGAAGTTGCCGCCCGAGACCACCACCGGGCCGTCGTCGTTCTGGAAGATCAGCGGGTTGTCTGTCACCGCGTTCGCCTCGATGAGCAGGGTGCGGCCGGCGTTGGCGATCAGGTCCCAGCAGGCGCCCATCACTTGCGGCTGGCAGCGCAGGCAGTAAGGGTCCTGCACGCGCTCGTCGCCCACCAGGTGGGATGCGCGGATCGCACTGCCCGTCACCAGTTGGCGGTAGATGCCGGCAGCGGCGATCTGGCCCGGTTGGCCGCGCACTTCGTGGATGCGGGCGTCGAACGGCGAATCGGAGCCCTTGGCCGCGTCCAGCGACATGGAACCGGTCACCATGCCCGCTTCCAGCAGCCGCTCGGCCATGAACAGGCCGTGCAGGCACAGGGCGGTTGAGGCCTGGGTGCCGTTGATCAGCGCCAGGCCTTCCTTCGCAGCCAGCACCACGGGCGCGATGCCGGCGGCTTTCAGCGCGTCGGCAGCTTGCACCAGCTCGCCCTTCACGCGCACCTCGCCCACGCCCAGGATGGCCAGGGTCATGTGCGACAGCGGGGCCAGGTCGCCGGAGGCGCCGACCGAACCCTTGGCCGGGATGGCGGGCATGATGCCCTTGTTGTATAGGGCGATCAGGGTATCGATCACCACCGGACGGATGCCGGAGAAGCCGCGCGACAGGCTGCTGATCTTGGTCAGCATCAGCAGGCGCACCACTTCGTCGGACATCAGCTCGCCGGTGCCCACCGAGTGCGACAGGATCAGGTTACGCTGCAGCTGTTCCAGCTTGTCGTCCGGGATGCGGGTCTTGGCCAGCAGGCCGAAACCGGTGTTGATGCCGTAAGCGGCGTCGCCTTTCGCGACGATGTCCTGCACTGCTTTGCAGGAAGCTTCGATGGCGGAATAGGCTTCCTTGGCCAGGGCGATCGGGGTGTGGGCGGTCCACACGGCGCGCAGGTCGGTCAGGGTCAGTTTGCCGGGGGTGAGGGTCAGTTGGGTCATGTCTAAGTCTCGTATTCGTTTGCTTTTCAACCCGGTAGGGCGGGGTCAGACCCAAGGGTCAGACCCCGGTATGCCGGAGCCGCGGACTGCGGCGCAGACGGGGTCTGACCCTTGGGTCCGACCCCGGTTTACCGGGTTTTACTTGATCATTGGCAGATTCAGTTTATTACGCTTGGCGCAAGCAATGGCAGCCTCGTAGCCGGCATCCGCGTGCCGCATCACACCCGAGCCGCAGTCATTGACCAGTACACGCGCCAGCCGCTTGGCCGCAGCCTCGCTACCGTCGGCAACAATCACCACGCCCGAGTGCTGCGAATAGCCCATGCCGACGCCGCCACCGTGGTGCAGCGAGACCCAGGTCGCGCCGCCCGCGGTGTTCAGCATCGCATTCAGCAGCGGCCAGTCGGACACCGCGTCGGTGCCGTCGCGCATGCCCTCGGTCTCGCGGTTAGGCGACGCAACCGAGCCGGTATCCAGGTGATCGCGCCCGATCACGATAGGCGCCTTCAGCTCGCCGTTCTTCACCATCTCATTGAACGCCAGGCCGGCGATATGGCGCTCGCCCAGGCCCAGCCAGCAGATACGGGCCGGCAGGCCCTGGAACGCGATGCGCTCGCGCGCCATGTCCAGCCAGCGGTGCACGTTGGCGTGATGCGGGAACAGCTCCTTGATCTTGGCGTCGGTCTTGTAGATATCCTCCGGATCGCCGGACAGGGCCACCCAGCGGAACGGGCCGCGGCCTTCGCAGAACTGCGGGCGGATGTAGGCCGGCACGAAGCCCGGGAAATCGAAAGCGTTCTTGACGCCCTTGTCGAAGGCCACCTGGCGGATGTTGTTGCCATAATCGACCACTTTGGCGCCCAGCGCCTGGAAGTCCAGCATGGCTTGCACGTGGACCGCGCAGGATGCGGCAGCGGCGTCCACCAGGTTGGCGTGCTGCGCGGCGTCGGCCTGTGCCGCCTTCCACTGCGCCACTGTCCAGCCCTGCGGCAGGTAACCGTTGACCAGGTCGTGCGCCGAAGTCTGGTCGGTCACCAGGTCCGGCACCAGGCCGCCGGCCTTGGCCCGGCGCACCAGCTCCGGCAGGACGTCGGCAGCGTTGCCCAGCAGGCCGATGGAAACCGCGTCGCCATTGGCCTTGTGCTGCTTGATCATGTCCAGCGCTTCATCGATGTTGGCGGCCTGCTTGTCCAGGTAGCGGGTGCGCAGGCGGAAATCGATCGACGACTGCTGGCATTCGATGTTCAGCGACACAGCGCCGGCGAAGGTCGCGGCCAGCGGCTGCGCGCCGCCCATGCCACCCAGGCCAGCGGTCAGCACCCAGCGGCCTTTCAGGTCGCCGCCGAAGTGCTGGCGGCCCGCCTCGGCGAAGGTCTCGTAAGTGCCCTGCACAATGCCCTGGGTACCGATGTAGATCCAGGAACCGGCGGTCATCTGGCCGTACATGAAGAGGCCCTGCCGGTCCAGCTCATTGAAGTGTTCCCAGTTGGCCCATTTCGGCACCAGATTGGAGTTCGCCAGCAGCACGCGCGGCGCATCCTCGTGGGTCTGGAACACCCCGACCGGCTTGCCGGACTGGATCAGCAGGGTTTCGTTGGCTTCCAGCTTTTTCAGCGAAGCGAGGATCTGGTCGAAGCACTCCCAGTTGCGGGCCGCGCGGCCGATACCACCGTACACCACCAGGTGCTTGGGATTCTCCGCCACCTCCTTGTCCAGGTTGTTCTGGATCATGCGGTAGGCGGCTTCGGCGCCCCAGGTCTTGCAGACCATTTCCGGACCGCGCGGGGCGCGGATATCGCGGGTAGCGTCGTAGCGGGGATCGTTGTCCAGGTGCTGGGTGCTCATATCGTCTCCTCAAGTTGGTGAGTACGGGCCTGCACAGGCCCGCGCATACTCACAGCTTAAGTTGTATAGACAACTCAGTCAACCAGTTTTTAGATTCGGGGTCAGCTCCGGCAATCGTGGACATCACCAAAGTTACACCGACAAATCACTAAAGTTTCGGCGAAACTTCGCTGATGCAGCCCCATTCACAAAAGAATTGCCAATCTTTTTAAAAGACTGCTCGCTTTTTCTTTTTCTTCGCTC
>JBCNPK010000001.1:0-261494 GCA_039593355.1 Pseudoduganella sp. | reverse complement strand
TCTTCAAGGCACTGCTGTTCCTGGGCGCCGGCGCCGTCATCATGGCGATGCACCACGACCAGGACATCCGCAATATGGGCGGCCTGAAGAAGTACCTGAAGATCATCTGGATTACCTCGCTGCTGGGCTCCCTGGCGCTGATCGGTACCCCGTTCTTCTCCGGCTTCTACTCGAAGGACATGATCATCGAAGCCGTGCATGCAACCCACCTGCCGGGCGCTGGCTTTGCGAACTTCGCCGTGCTGGCTGGCGTATTCGTGACCGCGTTCTACTCCTTCCGTATGTACTTCGTCGTGTTCCACGGCCCGGAGAACTTCGGCAAGGAACACCACCACGCGCACGATTCGCACCATGCTGACGAAAGCGAAGAGGACGACCACGGCCACCACGGCCTGGCTCCGGGCGAGAAGCCGCATTCGCCAGGCCTGGTGGTGACCCTGCCGCTGATCCTGCTGGCTATCCCGTCGGTCCTCATTGGCGCGATCGCGATCGAACCTATGCTGTTCGGCAGCTTCTTCAAGGACGTGATCTTCGTTGGCGAAAACCACCACGCGATGCACGAACTGGCGGAAGAGTTCCACGGCCCGGTTGCCATGGCTATCCACTCCCTGACCACGCTGCCCCTGTGGCTGGCGATTGCAGGCGTGGCCTCGGCTTACTACTGCTACATGATCAATCCGAAGGTCCCTGCATGGTTCTACGAGAAGTTCAAGTTCCTGCACACCCTGCTGGATAACAAGTACTACATGGACAAGTTCAACGAGGCTGTCTTTGCCCGCGGCGCGCGCCTGCTGGGCGAGGGCCTGTGGGCAGCGGGCGACCGCGCCATCATCGATGGCCTGCTGGTGAACGGTTCGGCGAAGGTGGTGGGCTGGTTCTCCAGCATCACCAAGGTGTTCCAGACCGGCTACATCTATCACTACGCCTTCGTGATGATCATCGGTATCCTGGGCTTCCTGGTGTACTTCCTGCCGTTTTGGCACGCTTAACAGCTGACGCAAAAGAGATAACAAATGCAGTCAACGATTAATACTCTACCTCCTTACCTCAGCCTGTCGATCTGGGTCCCGATCGTCTTCGGCCTGATCGTACTGGCCATCGGCCGCGATACGCGTGCCGGCATGGTGCGCGTGCTGTCGCTGGTAGGCGCCCTGGTATCCCTGGTGCCGACCATCCCGCTGATGACGCAGTTCGACAAGGCAGCCCACGGCATGCAGTTCGTGGAAAAAGCCGCCTGGATCGAGCGCTTCAACATCTTCTACTCGCTGGGCATTGACGGCCTGTCGATGTGGTTCATCCCGCTGACCGCCTTCATTACCGTGATCGTGGTGATCTCGGCATGGGAAGTGATCACCGAACGCGTGGCGCAGTACATGGGCGCGTTCCTGATCCTGTCTGGCCTGATGATCGGCGTGTTCGCTGCCATGGACGGCCTGCTGTTCTACTTCTTCTTCGAAGCGACCCTGATCCCGATGTACATCATCATCGGCGTCTGGGGTGGTGCCAACCGCATCTACGCAGCGTTCAAGTTCTTCCTGTACACCTTCTTCGGCTCGCTGCTGACGCTCGTTGCCATCATCTACCTGTACAACAAGTCCGGTAGCTTCGATATCCTGGCCTGGCACAAGCTGCCGCTGACCATGGGTGAGCAGGTCGCGATCTTCTTCGCCTTCTTCATGGCCTTCGCCGTGAAGGTGCCGATGTTCCCGGTCCACACCTGGCTGCCAGACGTCCACGTGGAAGCGCCAACCGGCGGTTCCGCCGTGCTGGCCGCGATCATGCTGAAGCTGGGTGCATACGGCTTCCTGCGATTCTCGCTGCCGATCGTGCCTGACGCTTCGCACAAGCTGGCGCCAATGGTGATCGTTCTGTCCCTGATCGCCGTGATCTACATCGGCCTGGTGGCCCTGGTGCAGAAAGACATGAAGAAACTGGTGGCGTATTCGTCCATCGCGCACATGGGCTTCGTGACCCTGGGCTTCTTCATGTTCAACGACATGGCAGTGCAGGGCGGTATCGTGCAGATGGTGTCGCACGGCTTCATCTCCGGCGCAATGTTCCTGTGCATCGGCGTGCTGTACGACCGCATGCACTCGCGCCAGATCGCCGACTACGGTGGCGTCGTGAACAAGATGCCGAAGTTCGCGGCGCTGTTCATCCTGTTCTCCATGGCTAACTGCGGCCTGCCGGCAACCTCCGGTTTCGTGGGCGAGTTCATGGTCATCCTGGGCGCAGTGAAGTTCAACTTCGTGACCGGCATCCTGGCTGCCACCGCCCTGATCTTCGGCGCGGCTTACTCCCTGTGGATGGCCAAGCGCGTGATCTTCGGCGCGGTGACCAACCCGCACGTTGAAGAGCTGACCGACATTAACAAGCGCGAGTTCCTGATGCTGGGCATCCTGGCGATCGCTGTGCTGGTGATGGGCCTGTACCCAGCGCCATTCACCGACGTGATGCAGGTTTCCGTGGCTGACCTGCTGGCGCATGCGGCACAAAGCAAGCTGCCAGCCGTCGTGGCCCCTTGATTGCAGATAGGACCAAGTTTTCATGAATACCACTAACCTGATCCCGATGTACGCAGAAGTCTTTCTGCTGATCGCTGCCTCGGCGATCCTGCTGATCGACATGTTCCTCGAAGAGGGCAAGCGTTCGATCACTTACATGCTGACGCTGGCCACCCTGGTGGGCGCGGCCTTCTTCAGCTTCGCCGACTTCAACGCCGGCAGCACCGTCTACGCGTTCTCGAACATGTTCCTGAACGACCCGATGGGCAACCTGCTCAAGCTGTTCTCCTACCTGACCATGGCGATGACGCTGGTGTATGCACGCCAGTACTCGACCGACCGCGGCATGCTGGGCGGTAACCTGGGCGGCGAGTTCTACGTCCTGGCGCTGTTCTCCCTGCTGGGCCAGAACGTGATGATCTCGGCCAACAGCTTCCTGACCATCTACCTGGGCCTGGAACTGATGTCGCTGTCGCTGTACGCCCTGGTGGCACTGCGCCGCGACAACGCCCGCGCAACCGAAGCCGCGATGAAGTACTTCATCCTGGGCGCGCTGGCGTCCGGCTTCCTGCTGTATGGCATGTCCATGCTGTACGGCGCGACCGGTACGCTGGATATCTCCGCCGTGGCGACCAAACTGGGTACCGGCACCGTCGACAAGTCGATCCTGGTCTTCGGCCTGGTGTTCGTGGTGGCCGGCCTGGCCTTCAAGCTGGGCGCCGTGCCATTCCATATGTGGGTGCCGGACGTCTACCAGGGTTCGCCAACCGGCGTCACCCTGCTGCTGGGCGGTGCACCGAAGCTGGCGACCTTCGCCATCTGCGTGCGCCTGCTGGTGGAAGGCATGCTGCCAATGGCCGAACACTGGCAGCAGATGCTGATGATCCTGGCCGTGCTGTCGCTGGCGATCGGTAACCTGACCGCTATCGCACAATCGAACCTGAAGCGCATGCTGGCTTACTCCACCATCGCGCAAATGGGCTTCGTGCTGCTTGGCCTGCTGGCTGGCGTGACCGGCCATGACAGCAGCCACGCTGCCGCCGCCTATTCGGCCGCGATGTACTATGCGATCACCTATGTGCTGACCACCGTCGGCTCGTTCGGCATGATCATGGTGCTGGCACGCGCCGGCTTTGAAGCGGAAGAAATCGACGATTTCAAAGGCCTGGCCAAGCGCAGCCCGGCTTACGCCGCGCTGATGTCGGTGCTGATGTTCTCGCTGGCCGGCGTGCCGCCGATGATGGGCTTCGCCGCCAAGTTCGCCGTGCTGCAGTCGGTGCTGGCTACCGGTGCCGTGTGGCTGACCGTGTTCGCCGTGATGTTCTCGCTGGTGGGCGCGTTCTACTACATCCGCATCGTGAAAGTGATGTGGTTCGACGAGGCTTCCGACAATACCCCGCTGGCTGTGAAAGGCGACAATGGGTTTGTGCTGGCACTGAACGGCGTGGCCGTTGTGGTGCTGGGCATGATTCCTGGCCCGCTGCTCAACGCCTGCATGGCCGCGATGTCGAAGACCCTGGCTTCCTGATCTTCGATGGATGTGAATGCATCTTCCTGGCTGGTCATCCTGCTTGCAGTGGTGGCCGCCAACCTGCCTTTCCTGAACGAGAAGGTGTTCTGCCTGGTTCCGCTTAAAGCCGCCAAGAAGCCATTTCTAGTGCGGCTGGCCGAACTGGCTGTGCTGTATGCCGCCGTGGGCGGCATCGGCATGGCCCTCGAATCCCGCATCGGCACCGCGTTTCCACAGAACTGGGAGTTCTACTGGGTCGCGGCGTTTGCCTTCCTGGTGTTTGCTTTTCCTGGCTTCGTGGTACGCTACCTGCGTAAACACCACTGATTGAACCCGGTAAACCGGGGTCAGACCCAAGGGTCAGACCCCCAACGGTCTCAAGGCCTGGGGTTGGGTGTGCGTTCTTGATCTTCTCAAAAAGTCAAAGACCTGGAACCAGCCCCGGGACCGCGAGACCGTAAGGGGTCTGACCCTGCGGGTCAGACCCCGGTTTACCGGGTTTAAAAAAGACATGGACAAGCACCTCAAAGAAACCAAGATAGACGGCGGCATCGCCTACGACGGCGGCTTCCTGAAAGTACACCGCGACACGGTCAGCCTGCCCGACGGCAAGCACACCAAGCGCGAATACATCCGCCATCCCGGCGCCGTGGTCATCATCCCTGTGCTGGACGACGGCAAAGTCCTGCTCGAGCGCCAATACCGCTATCCCAATGACCGCGTCTTCATCGAACTCCCCGCCGGCAAGATCGATCCGGGCGAGGACCCGCTGGCCTGCGCCATCCGCGAACTCGAAGAAGAAACCGGCTACACCGCCACCGAATGGAAATTCGTCAGCACCATCCATAACGCCATTGCCTATTCGGACGAGCACCTGGACATCTTCCTGGCGCGCGGCCTGACCGCCGGCGAGACGAAACTCGATGACGGCGAGTTCATCGAAACGATCACCGCCAGCGTCGATGAAATGCTGGACTGGGTCCGCAACGGCAAGATCACCGACGTGAAAACGGTGATCGGCGCCTTCTGGCTCGACAAGCTGCGCTCCGGCGCCTGGAAGCTGGACTGAGGCCATGAACGCCCAGCGCAGCCTGATGCTGGCAGGCGCCCTCGCGGCGACCCAGGTACAGGCAGCGCAGGTGCAGCGCACGCCGTTCCAGATCCGCTGCGAGGACACGATCAGCAAGACGGTATCGGTGCTGTCGGCGCGCCAGAACGGCTACACGGTCAATTCCCAGCTGTCGTACAAGCAGCTGTCGGCCATGCGGACCGAAAAGATGCCCGCCACCGGCTACGTGCTGGGCCTGACCCGCACGGAGTCGCGCGTGCAGATCGGACTCGATGGCCCGATGCTGTCCGATCCGGCCAGCGGCTATGAATGCGTGGCGCCGCAGATCAAGGTGCAGCTGACGTACGCGCCGGTGCGCATCTATGTGGGCAACGAGTTTCCGCCGGGGACCTGCGGCTACGCCGAGATCCTGTCGCACGAGCTGCGGCACATGAATGCCTACATGGATCACCTGGCCAAGGTGGAAAAGATCGTACGCTCGGCGCTGGCGCGGCGCTTTGAGGGCAAGCCGTTGTACGCGCCGGCGGGCACCGCGCGTTCGGCGCTGGAACATGAGATCGACAGCGGCTGGATGCCTTACATCAAGGCCGAAATGGCCAAGGTGGAAGTGCAGCAAGCCTTGATCGACTCGCCTGCGGAATATGCCCGCCTGGGCAAGGCCTGCAACGGCGAGATACAGAATATTTTGAGGAAGACACGTAGCAGAAAATGAAGCGATACTTCGCATTGATCCCAGCCGCCGGCATCGGCGCCCGCATGGCTGCGGCCACCCCGAAACAGTACTTGCCGATCAACGGCGTGCCGATGCTGCAGCATACGCTGGACGCATTCCATCACAGCGATCTGATAGCGCATACCTTTGTCGTGGTCAGCGCCGATGACGGCTACATCGATTCGATCACGCCGGAGGGCAACGTGACTGTCCTGCGCTGCGGCGGCGCCACGCGCATGGAATCGATCCTGAACGGCTTGCGCGCCATGCGTGCCGAGCTGGGCGACGAGGACATGGTGCTGGTGCACGATGCCGCCCGTCCCGGCCTGACGCCAGCGCTGATCGCCAAGCTGATCGCAGCAGTCGGCGATCATGAAGGCGGCGGCCTGCTTGCGCTGCCGGTGGTGGACACGGTAAAGTCCACGCGCGCCGGTTCCGTGCAGACCACGCCGCGCGACGGCCTGTGGCTGGCGCAGACGCCGCAGATGTTTTCGTACGCTTTGCTGGTGCGCGCATTGGCGCTGGCGCCGGACCCGAACGCCATCACCGACGACGCCAGCGCGGTCGAGATGCTGGGCCTCTCGCCCAAACTCGTCGAAGGCCATCCACGCAACCTGAAGGTGACGCTGCCGACCGACATTGCGATCGCAGAAATGTATTTGAGACAGGATTCAAAATGACGCAACTCCCATTCCGCATCGGCCAAGGCTACGATTCGCACCGCCTGGTTGAAGGCCGCAAGCTGATTCTTGGCGGCGTCGAGATTCCGCATGAGCGCGGGCTGCTGGGCCACTCGGATGCCGACGCGCTGCTGCATGCGATTACCGACGCCATCCTCGGCGCGGCCGCGCTGGGCGACATCGGCAAGCACTTCCCTGACACCGCAGAGGAATTCCGCGGCGCCGATTCGCGCGTGCTGCTGCGCGAGGCGGCGAAGCGTGTGCGCGCCACAGGCTACGACATCGGCAACGTGGATTGCACGATCATCGCCCAGCGCCCGAAGATGGCGCCGCATATCGCCACCATGGCTGCCAACATCGCCGCCGACCTGGGCGTGCCGGTCGGCCACGTGAACGTGAAAGCCAAGACCAACGAGAAGCTCGGTTACCTGGGCCGTGAAGAGGGCATCAACGCCGAAGCGGTGGCATTGCTGGTGCTGCGCCAAGGGGCCTGAGTCATGTCGTCACGGTTGCCTCCGCTCGACGCCTCGCGCGTCATGCCGCCCGACGAAGCGGGTCAGCGCGCGAAGGCCGAGGCGCGCGCCCGCCGCGATGCCGAGATACGTGGCGTCCCGTCGATGGAGGAAATGCGCGACGCGATCAAGCAGGCATCCAGCGCGCTGCCGCCCATCACCGAAGTGCCGCGCTTGCGCATGCCAGGCGCCGCCGATTTCCGCGCCCGCGCC
Organism: Pseudoduganella sp.; assembly: GCA_039593355.1. Lineage (GTDB taxonomy): Bacteria > Pseudomonadota > Gammaproteobacteria > Burkholderiales > Burkholderiaceae_D > Rugamonas. Next base: position 254,294 of record JBCNPK010000001.1, on the reverse strand, counting down.
CGTGAAGGCTTGCCCTTCCTGATCCCTGGCGCCATCGCGCGCTGGCCGATCAGCGCCCTTGGCCCGGAAATCCTGCGTGAACGTTTCGGCGACGTGCATGTGCGCGCCCGCATCGGCGACTATATCGGTACCGCTTTCGCACCCGATCGCGCCATGCTGGACACGACCATGCGCGAATACCTCGACCTCGCCGAAGCGGCGGAAGGCTTGCCGCCATACCTCGGCAACCTTGAGCTGCGCGAGTTGAACGGCATGTGCCACTGGCCGGCGTATTTTGAAAAAATGGGCCCGCCACGCTTCTGGATCGGCCCGGCGGGTACCGTCACGCCGCTGCACAGCGACTATGACGACAACATCTTCGCGCAAGTGTGGGGCACCAAGCGCATCTTCCTCGCACCGCCGCACCATGACGAATTCCTTTATACGCGCGAAGCCAACCCGGTGCTGTTCGGTAGCCCGTTCGATCCCGAACACCCCGACTTCGAACGCTACCCCCGGGCACGGCAGGCCACGCTGATTGAAGTCATCGTGCAGCCGGGCGACATGCTCTACGTGCCGGCCGGCTGGTACCACCAGGTCCGCGCGCTGACGTTCTCCCTCTCGTCCAACCGCTGGGCGCGCGGCAAACCGTTTGTATTGCATCGCGGGCCATGACGACCTGTTTCTCCTGGATCAGGTAACATTTGGGGATGACAAGAGACACTTTTGACTACCGCGACGTGGCAGTTGAATCGCTGGAGGAGGACGGCCGGGTGGTGGTGCGGCCGGTGAATGGGCAGGCGTTCAGCCCGGAGATGCGGGTGCAATGCTCGCGCGAGCTGCGCGATACCGCTGTCTATCCACTGGGGACCTGCTTCCTCGTGCTGGCGAAGATGACAGACCGTTTAGGCGGGGAGCCGTACCTGTATGTCTTTCACGGCGATCCGGTGAAGGTTCTGACGCCGGAGCAGCTGGATACTTTCCTTAACGACCGCCGCCGCTTGCGAATTTAGGAGCTTTGCTTTGATCAAAATCCGTGAGATTGACCACATCGTTCTGCGCGTCGTCGATGCCGACCGCATGATCCGTTTCTACACCGAGGTATTGGGCTGCACCATCGAGCGACGGCAGGACGAGATTGGCCTGATCCAGCTGCGCGCGGGCAGTTCGCTGGTGGACCTGGTGCCAGTCGACAAGAAGCTGGGAAAAATGGGCGGGGCGGCGCCGGGCAAGGAAGGCCGTAACGTCGACCACTTCTGCTTCCGCGTCGAGCCATTCGACGAGGCGGCGATCCGCGCGCACCTGAGCGCGCACGATGTGCCGAATGGTCCGACCGAATCGCGTTATGGCGCCGAAGGCGAGGGGCCGTCGATCTACGTCAACGACCCCGAAGGCAACACCGTCGAACTGCGCGGCGCGCCTTACGCCAGCTGATCAATCCTCGTCGTCCTCGTCGTCTTTCTTGAGCTTCGAGGACTTGCGCGCCTTATCGGCTTCCGCCTTCAGCTTGGCGGCATTGCCGATGAATTCGTCGACGCTATGGTCTTCGCTGTGGCGCATCGATGGCGGCAGGATCACCGACATGTACAGCTCATCGCGCAAGCGGCCCGTGTTCTCGACATTGCGCATCAGGATCAGCCCCGAACCCAAAGCCAGGAAGATCGCGCAGGACGAAATGAACGCGCGCGGCTTGAGCGGCTTGATGGTGCGCAGGTGGTTGTAGATCATCGCGACCAGGATCAGCATCACCACGTGATTGCCGTAGCGCGTGAACACTTCCGCCGACCAGGCATATGCCAGCACGCCGCTCAAGGCTTTCCACGCGCCGATCGCGACCAGGCCGCTGCCGAGGATGAACAGGTGGCGCCCCAGCCGCGCATGGCCGCTGAACAGGCGGTTGGCCAGGGCCCAGACTCCGCTCCACACCATGCCGGCGCCGATGCCGGTGGCAATCACCAGCAGGTAGCGGATAGCCTGGAAGGCACCGGTATCTGCCAGTGCCTCCGTCACGCCCACGAACAGGGCGATCAGCGCCATGCCTGCCAGCGCAGGCACGCCACCCTCCCATGCGTGCATGGTGGTGTCGGTGACTTCGGCTTCCACCGGGAAGGCTGCATCGCGCACGCGCAGGCGGGTATGGCCGAGGCGGACCACGGTGGTGCCGCTGATAGGCACGCGGGCCTGCCGTTTGCCGTGCACCACGATCCCGTTCTGGCTGCCCAGGTCGCGCATGACGAGTGCGCCGTCTTCCTCCAGCTCCACTACCGCGTGGGACGCTGCGGTGTGGGCGTCGTCGAGGATGAAATCGTTGTTGTAGCCGCGGCCAATGGTGATCGGCAGCGTGTCGACACGGTGGCGGTGCAGTACATCGCCATTGCGCGCAAGGGTCTCGATGAAGAAGGGGCCGTTCATTTCTTGCCCCCGCGCGACAGCGATTCGAGGAAGGCACGCGAGGCACGCAGGCCGTTCTCGTACGAAACGCCGCGCGCGTCGAGGCGGCTTTGCAGGTTCATCTTGCCTTCGTCCGTGCTGGAAGTGAGCAGGGCGAAGTCGTACAAGCCGTCGAACTTGCGGTAGGCGCGCACGCACATCACGGCGCGCATCGGCAGGTTGCCGTTCCTGACGAATTGTTCGGTGCAGGTGGGACCGGTCAGGCGCTTGTCCTTGTAGCTGCCGAAGTTCTCGTTCTTGAACGAGTTGCTGGACAGGACGGCGAAGCGCATTTCATCCAGGCCGGTGCTCTTCAGGTACTGGTGCTGGATCTGCACCTGGCCCGTTTGCAGCGAGCCGGAGACGAACAGGGAGGACTCCATCTGGCAGTTGGTCACTTCCACCGAGAAGGAATCGCGGTCGTTGGAGCGCCCCCAGCAGCGCATCTGTTCCGATTCGCGCACCGGCACCGAATATGGTCCCATGGCTTTCGCGGTCAGCGGCTTGGCCAGCAATTGGTCGATCATGGCCTTCTGGTGCACCAGCAGCTGCTGCGCGACGATGGCGGTGAAATCCTTGGGCGGCTTGGCGTCGGGCTCGATCTTCTTCAGCAGTTCCTGCGCGTAGCGCGCCGGTACCAGGAAGGAAACCAGTTCGCCGTCCAGCCGTTTGGAGACGTTGATGCCCGCCACGGCGCCATCGACGGTCACGCTCGGGCCGCCGCTCATGCCGGCGTTGATCGGGCCGGTGAACATCAGCTGCTCGTAGAAGCTGCGCGCAATCACGCCGTTGAAGGAGCCTTCGGAGATGGCAAAGCCCAGGTCGAGCGGATTGCCCATTGAATAAAGGTACTGGCCCTGCGTCAGCGTGACCGGCTTGTCGCCCAGCTTGAAGTAGCCGGTGCCGTAGCGGTTCACGCGCACCACGGCCAGGTCGTGCAGCACGTCGACCGCCAGCAGTTCGATGCTGCCGCGCTGGCCGGCCGTGTCAACCCACTCGCCGGTGTAGGTGTCCGGATCGAGCGCGAATTGCGAGACGACGTGGTAGTTGGTCAGGACCAGGTTGGACGTGCCGACCAGGAAGCCGGAACCGACCGAGGATTGCGTGCGGCCGGTCTTCAGCAGCGAGCGCACTTGCAGCAGGTCGGCCTTGGCGGCGGAATAGAGTTTTTGCGCGGTGCTCGATGGCGTCGGCAAGGCGACGGAATCGGTGGCGGGGGAAGGGGCTTGTTGCGCGTTGGCCGCTGCGCAGCCCCAGGTCAAAGTCAGTATTAATGCCAGTTTAGAGAATTTCATCTAATCCTTCGACGTGGGGTGCGGGACGGGGTTACAGCTCGCCGTCTTCTGCTGCCGGCGGCGTTACTGGGGTCATCATATGTCCCAGCTTCAGTGCCTTGGTGTTCAGGTAGTGCTGGTTGAAGGCGTTGCGGTTGACCAGCAGCGGCACGCGTTCGGCCACTTCGACACCGAGGGCGCCCATGGCTGCGATCTTGCGCGGGTTGTTGGTCATCAGCTTCAGGCTCTTCACGCCGAACTGCTTCAGCATCGGTTCCACCAGGCCGTAGTTGCGCTGGTCAGGCTTGAACCCCAGTTGTTCGTTGGCCTGCACGGTGTCGGCGCCTTGCTCTTGCAGGCGGTAGGCGCGCATCTTGTTGATCAGACCAATGCCGCGGCCTTCCTGGCGCAGGTAAAGCAGCACGCCGCGGCCTTCTTCGGCGATGCGTTTCAGTGCGCCTTCAAGCTGGGCGCCGCAGTCGCAGCGCTGGGAGAACAGCACGTCGCCGGTCAGGCATTCGGAGTGGACGCGGGCCAGGACCGGCTCGCCGTTGCCGATGTCGCCCAGCACCATGGCCAGATGCTCCTTGCCGGTGGCGTGTTCGACGAAAGCATGCAGCGTGAACTGGGCCCATGGCGTCGGCAAGGCGCATGAGGTGACGTAGTCCAGTTCTTCTTTTACCGGTTGTTCTGCTGCGGGCTGCATGTTGCTCTTTCGATCTTTGTATTGTGGAACCCTGCAATCATAACAAAAACCCGGAAAATCTGGGTCAGACCCGCAGGGGCTGACCCCCAACGGTCTCAGAGCCAAGGGCTCGGTTGAGGGCTTTGGATCTTTTCAAAAAGTCAAAAACGCAGAACCGACGCCGATGGCCGCGCCGCAGACGGGGTCTGACCCTTGGGGCAGACCCGCTTTACCGGGTTCAAGGCAGATCGAAGAGCAGAACTTCCACATCTTCAGCCTCCGACAAGGTCACCGACGTTTCACCGGTAATCTTGGCAGCATCCCCGCCTTTCAATGCCGTACCGTTCACGGTCAAGGAACCCCGGATCACGTGCACGTAGGCTTGGCGGCCTTCAGCCAGCGTATGCACCACATCGCCGCCGCCATTCAGGATGGAGGCGTAGATATAAGCATCCTGGTGCACCAGCACCGACCCATCCCGCCCGTCCGGCGACGCCACCAGCCGCAGGACTCCGGTTTTGCTCTCAGGCGTGAAATGCTTTTCCTCATACCCGGGCTCAATCCCGCCCTGCGAAGGCTGGACCCAGATCTGCAGGAAATGCACGCCCTCCCGGTTCGAGTGGTTGTACTCCGAGTGCCGCACCCCGGTACCTGCCGTCATGCGCTGCACATCGCCGTATTTGAGCACCGAGCCGTTGCCCATGCTGTCCTTATGCTCCAGCTGCCCGCTCAATACATAGGAGATGATTTCCATGTCGCGGTGTCCGTGGGTGCCAAAGCCCTGGCCAGGCGCCACTTTGTCCTCGTTAATCACCAGCAGCGGGCCGAAACCAACGTGTTTCGGATCGTAGTAGTGGCCGAAGGAAAAGCTGTGACGGGAATCCAGCCAGCCGAAATTGGCGGCACCGCGTTCTTCAGATTTACGAATTTGCAACATGGTCAGCTCCTTATGCGATAATTTCGATGAGATGTTTCACAGTATAGGTGCGCTTTATCATGTTAAAAAGCGAATAATTTACCTCCTTATGATCGAAAATTTCGAATGCTCAGATTAAGCCTGGAAGCCCTGCAGATTGTCGATGCCATCGACCGTGGCGGCTCGTTTGCCGCCGCCGCGCGGGAGCTGTTCCGCGTGCCGTCGACGATTTCCTATACGGTTGGCAAGCTGGAAGAAGAACTCGGCGTGCAAGTGTTCGAACGCATCGGCCCGCGCGTCGAGCTGACTGCGGCCGGGCGCGAGCTGCTGAAGGAGGGGCGCTACCTGCTCAAGGCGGCCGGCGACCTGGAGCAGCGGGTGCGGCGCGTGGCCTCGGGCTGGGAGACGGAGCTGACGGTCGGCCTGGACTCCATGTTCGGCGCCGCCGTGCTGGCGCAAGACGTGCGCGCCTTCTACGAAGTGACGCAGCAGACGCGCCTGCGCCTGGCCCAGGAGACCCTGGGCGGCAGCTGGGAAGCTTTGCTCGAGCGGCGGGTGGATCTCGTCGTCGGTGCGCCGGGCGATGGCCCGGCCGGCGGCGGCTACGTGTCGCAGCCCATCGGCAGCTTGAAATGGGTATTCGCGGTAGCGCCCCAGCATCCGCTGGCACAGGTGCCGGGCCGCCTTGGCCGCAATGAGCTGCAACTGCACCGCGCTATCGCCACCGCCGATTCTTCCCGGCTGCTGGCGCCGCGTACCGTGGGCCTGGTCCTGGGGCAGGACACGCTGACCGTGCCGACCATGCAGGACAAATTTGACTGCCAGCTGGCTGGGCTGGGCTTCGGTTTCCTGCCCGAGCGCTGCGCGCGCGAAGCGATTGCTGCCGGCCTGCTGGTGGAAAAGGAGGTGGAAGAGCCCAAGCCGGACGAAACCTTCTACCTTGCCTGGCGTAGCGGCGAATCCGGCGCGGCATTGCGCTGGTGGCTGCAGCGCATGTCAGAGCCGGGCTTGTTCGATCGACTATGCCGGCATTTGCCGACTGTTGCGCGTGATCAATAACTGCATTGATGAGGCGGCTTTCATGTTGACGTGGGCCAACTGTTTCGGAGTACCATAAGCTTTGTTTCAATTCGGGCCGGCGCGCATGTCCAACCTTGCAACTCCTGTGTTCCTGAAGCTGTTGGCCGACCGCCAGGGCAGGCCGGGCGGCTTGCTGTTCTGCGGCAGCGGGGCACCTGCTTTGCCGCTCGAGTTGCGTGAGCTGGCCGGCATGCTGCCTTGCTTTTATCGGGAGCCGATGGATGCGCAATTGGCTGCCAGCCTGAACGAACTTGGCTTCCATGCCATGCCTGCGGGCGCCCTGCAGCGCAGCGATCAGGAGTTGATGCTCGAACCCCTATCCGATTGGGTCGAAGGCGACTGGCCGCTGCAAGCGCCGGCGCGTCTCAGCGGAGCGCAGGCGGCATCGCGCGCTACGGCGCTGCAGCTGGTGCAGCTGGTCGTGAACGACGCGGCCACCCAGGAAATCGAAGAAATCCTGCGGCGCGATCCAACCCTTTCCTACCACTTGCTCAAGCTGGTCAATTCCCTCGGCATGGGCGTGGGCCGCAAGGTGACCAGCTTCAGCCAGGCCATCCTGATCCTGGGGCGCCAGCAATTGCGGCGCTGGCTGAACCTCATGCTGTTTGCCGCGCGCAGCGACGACATACGATCGCCCATGCTGCTGGCGCGCGTTGCCGTGCGAGCGCATACCATGGAATTGCTGGCGCGCGAAACGGGGCAGGGCAAGCAGGTGCAGGAGCAAGCCTTCATGGCCGGCATGTTCTCGCTCCTGGGCGTGCTGTTCGGCATGCCGCTGGGCGAGCTGTTGGCGCCGCTGAACCTGGGCGATGCGGCGCTGCGCGCCTTGCTGTCCAAGTCGGGCGAATTGGGCGAGCTGCTGGCAATGGTGGAGGCCGCCGAGCATGGCGATCTGGTGGCCGTGGCCAAAGGCCTTGAGGCTTTGCAGCTGGCGGCGCTCGACTTCAATCGCCTGCTGGTGGAAGCGAACCTGTGGATGCTGGACGTTACCAGTGAAATGGGCGGCCATGGATAAGGACCGCATCGCCCATTGCCTGGCACTGAGCCAGCTGGCGCGCGGCCAGCAAGGTGAAGCGCAGGCCGCCACGCTGGCCGAGCTCGAGGCGGCGCTGCGCAGCGTGCAGCCCGCCGCAGCACCGGCGGCGGCTGAATTGTTGCTCGACCACGCCGGCTATCTGACCGGCTGGAGCGGGGGCGCCGAGCAGTTGTTCGGCTACAGCGCCGACGAGGCGCTGGGCCAGCATGTGCTGTTCCTGTACGCCGAAGACGACGAAGACAGCGATATCGCCGAAATGGGCGGCCATGCGGTGGCCGACGTGCGGCGCCGGAAAAAGTCCGGCGAAACGGTACGCGTCAGGCTCGACATTTCGCTGCTGCGCGGCGAAGACGGTCAGCCATGCGGCATGCGCGTGCTGGTGGCGCCGCTGGTGGAAGGCTTGACGCAGCAGGAGAAAACCCGGCTGCACGCCCGCATCATCGAAGAGGGCGACCAGGGTGTGCTGATCACGGATGCGCAGGAACGCATCGTCTCGGTCAACAGCGCCTTCACGCGCATTACCGGCTACAGCGCGGCGGAAACGCTCGGCAAGGCGCCAGACATGCTGCGCTCCGGCGTGCCCGGCGCTGACTTTCCCGCGCGGGTCAAGGCCGCGATGGCGGGCGCCCAGCCATGGCGCGGCGAGATCCTGGGCCGCCGCAAGAACGGCGAACTGTTCCCGCAAGCGGTCACCGTCAGCGCGGTGCGCGGCGAGGACGGGGCGATCAGCCACACCTATTCGCTGTTCTCCGACATCAGCGTGCACAAGGACGCCGAGGCCCGCATGCAGCGCCTGGCCAATTACGACACGCTGACCGGCCTGCCCAACCTTGGCCTGCTGCTGCAGTTGCTGGGCCAGGCCATGACCGAGGCGCGCCGCAAGCAGGAGCACGGCGCGTTGCTCGTCATCGAAATCAACCGCCTCGGCGCGATCAGCGATTCGCTGGGGCATGAAGTCAGCAATTCCCTGCTGATGGAGGTGGGCCGCAAGCTGCGCCAGGTGCTGCGCGACGAAGATATCCTGGCGCGCCTGGATGGCGGCAAGTTCGCCGCTGCACTGCCGCAGATCGAAAAGCGCGAGCACGCCGCCATCGTGGCGCAGAAGCTGATTGCGGCGCTCGATGCGCCGATCCAGGTAGGCACGCACAGCCTGCAGGCCAGCGCCCATATCGGCATTGCCGTCTATCCGGAGGATGCGCCGGACGCAGCGGAGCTGGTGCGCGGCGCCGAAGCGGCGATGTCGCGCGTGATGCCGGGCCAGGCGCCGGCGCTGCTGTTCTACAGCGAAGAAATGAACCAGCGCGCCCGGGAGCACCTGCGCATCGAAAGCGAACTGCGGCAGGCGCTGGCCAACGGCGAGCTGCTGCTGTACTACCAGCCGAAAGTGAGCCTGCGCAGCGGCCGCATTGTCGGCGCGGAGGCGTTGCTGCGCTGGCGCCATCCGGTGCGTGGCCTGGTGTCGCCCGGCGTGTTCATCCCGGTGGCGGAAGAAACAGGCTTGATCCTGGAGCTGGGCAACTGGGTGCTGGAAGAAGCCTGCCGCCAGATCGCTGCCTGGCGCGACGCCAACCTGATGATGCCGCCGATTGCAATCAACCTGTCGGCGCGCCAGTTCGACAGCCAGCTGCCGCAGCGCATTGCCGACGCGATGGCGCGCCACCAGGTTCCGGCCGAGCAGCTCATGCTCGAGATTACCGAAAGCCTGCTGGTGCGCGGCACCGACAATGTGATCGCCATCATGAACAAGCTGGTGGCGATGGGGCTGTCGCTGGCGCTGGACGATTTCGGCACCGGCTATTCCAGCCTGGCCTACCTGAAAAAGTTCCCGATCAGCACCCTGAAGATCGACCGCGCATTCGTGATCGGCCTGCCGTTCGAGGAGAACGATTGCGCCATTGCCCGCGCCATCGTGACCATGGCCAAGCAGTTGCGGCAGGAAATCGTGGCCGAGGGCGTGGAAACCATCGAACAGATGAGCTTCCTGCGCGAGCTTGGCTGCGACCAGCTGCAGGGTTACCTGTTCAGCCAGCCGGTCAGCGCGGCCGACTTCGAGCGCATGCTGGGTGAAGGCAAGCGCCTCGCCGTCACCGGCCGCCAAGCCACGCTGGCCCTATAAAATTTGTCATTACTGGACCTTTGTTGGAGCCAGCTTCCAGCGCAAACTGTTCCTGACGACACATCGAAAGGGACACACCATGCTGGATTACCACTGCTTGAATTCGGGGTCAGCTCCGGCAATCGGACACGGGCACGGCTGTAGGCCCTGCCTACAGCTGTGCCCGTGTCCGATTGCCGGAGCTGACCCCGAACTTAACCCTGCCGGGGTGCTGTCATGAGGCGGGGCGATGCGGGGCGGATGGTTTCGGTGGCTGCGATCTGGGGTGCGTCTTACCTCTTCATCCGCGTTGGGGCGCCAGCCTTCGGGGCGGTGGCGATGGGCGGCGTGCGGGCGGTCGCGGCGGCGCTGCTGTTGCTGCCGCTGCTGTTGTGGCGCGGCCAGATCTCGGCCCTGCGCCAGCATTGGCGCGGCATCGCCTTTGTCGGCGTGAGCAATGCGGCGCTGCCTTTCCTGCTGTTTAATTTCGCGGCGCTGACCATTCCGGCAGGGCTGTCTTCGATCCTGAGCGCCACCACGCCTTTGTTTGCGGCCCTGATCGGCGCCATCTGGCTGGGCGATCGCCTGACGCTGGCGCGGATGGCCGGCCTGGCGCTGGGTTTCGGCGGCGTGGTGCTGCTGGTTGCGGGCAAGCTGCATTTCCTGCCGCAGCAGGACGTGCTGCAAACGGCGCTGGCTTCGCTCGCTTGCCTCGTGGCGACACTGCTGTATGGGATCTCGGGCAATTTCAGCAAGCGCTATCTGTCGGAAGCGCCGCCGCTGGCGGTGGCGACCGGTAGCCAGGTGGTCGCGGCCTTGCTGCTGATTGGTCCGGCATTGGCCTTGTGGCCGGCGCAGCCGCCTTCGGCCAAGGCCTGGGGCGCGGTGCTGGCGCTGGCTGCCCTGTGCACGACGTTTGCGTACGTCCTGTTCTTTGGCCTGATCGCGCGGCTGGGCGCCAGCAAGGCGATGAGCGCGCTGTTCATGATTCCGGCTTTCGGTGTGCTGTGGGGCTGCCTGTTCCTGGGCGAATCGCTGACCTGGCAGATGGGCGGGAGCTGCCTGGTGATCCTCGCGGGTTGCGCGCTGACCACCGGGCTGCTGCCGGAACCGTCGCGCTGGACGGTCCCGTTCATGACTAAACGCGCTTAACGTTTGTCATCATTTTTGTGGCTCTGACGGCCAGCCTCTGCGTGCTGCTCCGGAGTGCCACCGCGGGTGCCGCCGCCACTGCTTTGACGGCTGCCGGACTCGGAGGAACCGGACTGGCGGTTGCCGTCATTCTTGTGGCTCATGCTGCCGGCCTTGCGTGCTTCTTCCGAGGTGAACTCGTGTGCATTGCCGGAAGCGTGTGCAGCCTTACCGCCTTCGCTGGCGATTTCACGCTGTTTTTGCGGGTCCATCGAAGCGAAGCCACGGTTGCTGGTGTCGCCCGACTGTTTGTTCCCGCCGCGGTTGTCTTGGTTACTGGATGCCATGATTATCTCCCATTTCAGTTCAAGGAGTCGTCATGGTAGGCGCGCCAGCGCGCGCTATTAATCAGAACACGCTACCAGAGTTTGTAGGACAATGGCTCATTGAAATGAAATTTTTCAGCGAGGAAGCCATGTACAAGCTGGAGCGCTTTGTCGCCGCGCAGGACGGCATTTACCCGCAGGTGCTCGCCGAATTGTCGGCTGGACGCAAGCGCAGCCACTGGATGTGGTTCATCTTTCCTCAGTTGGCGGGATTGGGCTACAGCGCCACGGCGCAGCATTACGCTATCAGCGGCCTGGGCGAGGCGCGCGCCTACCTGGAGCATCCACTGCTCGGGCCGCGGCTGCGCGAGTGCAGTGCGCTGGTGCTGGCTGTCCAGGGAGCCACAGTCCATGGTATCTTCGGGTCGCCGGACAATATGAAGTTCCATTCTTCCATGACGCTGTTCGCACAGGCAGCGCCCGACGAAGCATTGTTCCGCGATTGCCTCGACAAATATTTCGGCGGCGTGCCCGACCAGGCCACGCTCTCTTTACTGGACAAGGAAAAACGATGACCCGACAGATTCTCGACGACGCCCACCTCCACCCAGCCATCCGCGAGCGCGTGGCCAAGAACCACGCCGATATCGTGGCCGAGGTGCAGGCTGCCGTTGCCGCCAACCGTGTGGTGGTGGTCGGCATGCGCGGGAATCCCTTCCCGAAGAAAGCGCGCAAGCTGCTCGATGCGCAAGGCGTACCGCATACCTATCTCGAGTACGGCAGCTACTTCAGCATGTGGCGCCGCCGCACGGCGCTCAAGATGTGGACCGGCTGGCCGACCTTGCCGATGATTTTTGTCGACGGCGTATTGATCGGCGGCTTCTCCGACCTGGAACGCTTGGTGGAAACGGGCGAGTTCACCGCCATGGTGGCGCCGCGCCTGCCGGCATGATGGACGCGCTGCCGCTGCGCCTGAATGCGGGCGATGATTTACGCGGCGCCGTCGAGCATGCGCTGCGCCATGCCGGCGCCGCGGCCGGCTACCTGGTGCAGGGCATCGGCAGCCTGTCGGTGGCGCAGATCCGCTATGCGGGCCTGGCGCAGCCGACCGAGCTGCTGGGGGACCTGGAAATCTTGACGGTGGCCGGTTCGGTGGCGCCCGACGGGGCGCACCTGCACATGATGCTGTCCGATGCGCGCGGCCGTGTGTTCGGTGGGCACGTGGGCCGCGGCTGCATTGTGCGCACCACGGCGGAATTGCTGCTGGTGCTGCTGCCCGCCCACAGCTTCGCGCGCGAGCACGATCCCTTGACCGGGTTTGCGGAGCTGGCGATCCGTAAGGCGCCTGAGGCCTGGCGGCGGCCGTGGCGCAGCGGGTCGAGCAGGGTGCGCAGGTTGTTGTGGTCGATCTCGTACATCAGGGCCAGCAGCGCGCCCAGCTCTCCTTTCGGGAAACCTTCGCGTGCCATCCAGCCAAGGTAATGGCCCGGCAGGTCCGCCAGCTTGCGGCCTTTGTACTTCCCGTATGGCATATCGCGCGCCACCAGCATGGCCAGGTATTCAGGGTTCATGGTGCTCACGCGAGAGGGTAGATGCGATCCAGGCTGCCGGGGCCGAAGTATTTTTCGTATTCCTTGGCGGCGTAGGAATCCATCATGCCCGAGATGTAGTCGACCACCAGCCGTTCGCGCGAATCCTTCAGGCTGCGGATGGCCGGCGGCAGCAGGATGCCGCCCTTGTTGTAGGTCTTGTCCGTGAGGACTTCGAACAGGCCGCGAATGATTTTTTCGCCGCGTTTTTCATACAGCTGCACGTCCTTCTTGCGCAGGATGGCGCGCCACAGCAGGCTTTTCAGGCCGCGCGCCAGCAGGCCCTTGCTGCGGTAGCCCAGTTCCGGACCGTGCCTGCCTTCGACCACGGCGATGTCGCGGCACAGTTCATGCACGATCTGCGACGTCAGCTCCTTGCGCAGGACGATGGAGTATTCTTCCGAGCTTTCCTGCATATCGCATTTCAGCGCCTCTTCATGGGCGTGGTTGGCGATGCTGGCGAACTGCTCGTAGGCGGCGGAGAAATCCTTGCTGATCTTGAATTCGTGGACGATCTCGCCCCAGGTGATGATGCCGAAACTGAGCGCGTCTTCCACGTCATGCGCGGCGTAGGCGATTTCGTCGGCCAGGTCCATGATCTGGGCGTCGATGCTCTTGCGGAGCGCGACGCCGTGCGCGGCGAGCTGCGCGGACAGGAATTCGTAGTCCTCGTCGTACAGGAATTTCTTCGGATTGTCGGCGCGGCGCTGGAAATACTTGGTGATGCCGAGCAGGGAGCGCACGGTCAGGTTCAGGCCCGCGTAGGCGTGGTGTTTTTTCTCCAGCGTGCGCAAGGTGCGGAAGGCCTGGGCGTTGCCTTCGAAGCCGCCATGGCCGGCCACCAGCTCGTCCAGGATCTTCTCGCCGTAATGGCCGAAGGGCGGGTTGCCGATATCGTGCGCCAGCGAGCAGGTTTCGGACACCACGCTGCGTTCCAGCCCCAGGTCGGCTGCGATGGAACGGGCGATCTGCGCCACTTCCAGGCTGTGCGTCAGCCGGTTGCGGTTGAAGCGGTTGGCGTCCACCCCGAGCAGCTGCATCTTGCCCTGCAGGCGGCGGAAGGAGGACGAATACAGCACGCGCGCATAATCGCGCATGCATTCCTCGCGGCCTTCGCTGCGGCCATCGGCCTGGCTGTGGACGCGGTATTCGAGGGGCAGCACCAGCGCCTCCTGGGCACGGGCGAAATCGATGGTGGTCTGATCGTACATAGGGGCGATTGTACATTCGGGTGTATATTGCTGCCCAATTGTTTCATCGCCGGATAAAAATGTCACCCGTTTCGCTTTTTCTCGTCGTCCTGGCCTATTTCGCCTTGCTGCTGACAGTAGCCTGGACCACCTCCCGCAACGCCAACAACGACAGCTTCTTCATCGGTAACAAGAGCTCCAACTGGATGCTGGTCGCCTTTGGCATGGTGGGCACGACACTGAGCGGCCTGACCTTCATCAGCGTGCCGGGCGCCGTGGGGCGCGATGGCTTTGGCTACCTGCAGGTCATGATCGGCTATTTCGTCGGCTATATCGCCGTGGCCTGTGTCCTGCTGCCGCTGTACTACCGCCTGAAGCTGACGTCGATCTACCACTACCTGGACGTGCGGCTCGGGCGGCGTTCCTACCAGAGCGGGGCCGCGTTCTTCATCCTGTCGCGCACCTTGGGCGCCTCGGCGCGCCTGTATCTCGTCGTGAACATCCTGCAAGCGACGATCCTGGACAGCCTGGGCGTGCCGTTCTGGATCACCAGCCTGGTGATCCTGGCCATGATCCTGCTGTACACCTACGAAGGCGGCGTGAAGACCATCGTCTGGACCGATACCTTGCAAACCTGCGGCATGCTCTTCGGCCTGGTCGCCTGCACGGCCTTCCTGCTGCACGAAATGAACCTGGGCGTGCTGGAAAGCCTGGAGCACATGCGTTCCAGCGGCCTGGCGCGCGTGTTCACCACCGATATCGACAGCCCGGCCTATTTCTGGAAGCAGGTTGTAGCGGGCGCCTTCATCGTCGTCACCATGACGGGCATGGACCAGGAAATGATGCAGAAGAATATCTCGGTGCGCACGCTGGCCGATTCGCAAAAGAACATGCTGGTGCTGAACCTGATCCTGGCCGGCGTGCTGGCGCTGTTCCTCTTCCTGGGCGGCCTGCTGTACCTGTATGCGCCGCAAGTGGGCGTGAGCGCCAGCGGCGACAGGATCTTCCCGGCGGTGGTGATGGGGCATTTGCCGGCCTTGCTGCAACTGGTATTCATGCTTGGCCTGATCAGCGCCTTGTTCCCCAGCGCCGACGGTGCGATCACCGCGCTGACCTCATCCTTCTGCATCGACATCCTCGGCCTGAAACGGCGCGCGGACCTGGGCGAAGGGGCGCAATTGCGTATCCGCCACCGCGTGCACCTGGGCTTCTGCGCGCTGTTCCTGCTGCTGGTGATGGCATTCAAATGGATCGACAGTGCCAGCATGATCGGCGTGATCCTGAAACTGGCCGGCTATACCTACGGCCCGCTGCTTGGCCTGTTCGCTTTCGGCCTGCTCAGCAAACGGGCGGTGAACGACAGGCTGGTGCCTTGGGTGGCGCTGGCCGGGCCGCTGCTGTGCGCCGTGGCCGATTTCAACCAGCAGCTAATGTTTGGCAGCTACCGCATCGGCCTGGAACTGCTGGTCATCAATGGCTTGCTGGTCATGGCTGGGCTCTATCTGATTTCTTCACCCGATAAGGCGAATGTCGCTTATAGTGTGAAGTAGTTACATTTTTTGCACTAGGAGTAAAGATGTCCCGCTCTGTTTTTTCGTATGTCCGAGGCGGTTTCGCCTGGTTCTGGCGCGCTGTTGACAGCAGCCGCCGCGCCACCATGAACTTCCTGTTCCTGCTCGTGGTGATTTTCCTGATTGCGGCCATTGCCGGCGGCGGTGTCAAGCCGCTTGGCGACAAGACCATGCTGGTCCTGAACCTTGAAGGTGCGCTGGTCGAGCAATCGGCCGGCAGCAGCCGTGACGCGCTGATGGCCGGCCTGGCCGGCGGCGAAGTCCACAAGTCAGTGCAGCTGCGCGATGTATTGAACGTGCTCGATGCGGCAGCCAAAGACCCGCAGATCGGCGGCCTCGTGCTGGTCCTGGACGAAATGCAGGGCGGCGGCCAGGCCATGCTGCGTGAGATCGGCGCGGCCGTGGACCGGTTCAAGGCCAGCGGCAAGAAGGTCGTGGCCTGGGGCTCCAGCTACAACCAGCGCCAGTACCAGATCGCCATGCATGCCGACGAAGTCTACCTGCACCCGATGGGCGCGGTGTTCCTGGAAGGCTTCGGCAAATACCGCAATTACTACCGCGATGCGCTGGACAAGGTGGGCGTGACCGTCAACCTGATGAAGGTCGGCACCTACAAGAGCTTCGCCGAGCCGTTCATTGCCAATGGCCCTTCGCCGGCGGCGGCGGAAGCGGATGCCTTCCTGTACAACGACCTGTGGGCGCGCTACACCGCCCAGGTCGAGAAATCGCGCAAGCTGCCGGAAGGCGCCGTGATGAAGGCCATCGACAACCTGCCGGCCCTGGTGGCCGAGGCCAAGGGCAACCTGGCCCAGGTGGCGTTGAACGCGAAGCTGGTCGACGGCCTGAAGACCAAGGATGAACTGCGCGTGATGATGACCAAGCTTGGGGTGGACGACCCTGCGGTCAAATCCTTCCGCCAGGTCAGCTATCACGATTACCTGGCCCGCGTGTTCCCGAAACTGACTGGCGAGGCGATCGGCGTGGTGATGGCAGTGGGCGAGATCAGCGACGGCGATGCGCCGGCCGGCCAGATCGGCGGCACGTCGACCGCACGCCTGGTGCGCTTGGCGCGCGAGGACAGCTCGATCAAGGCGGTGGTGCTGCGCGTCGATTCGCCCGGCGGCAGTGCATTCGGCTCCGAACTGATTCGCCGCGAACTGGAACTGACCCGCGCGGCGGGCAAGCCGGTCATCGTTTCGATGGGTAATGTGGCCGCTTCGGGCGGTTACTGGATTTCGATGGCGGCGGACGAAGTGATCGCCGATCCGGCCACCGTGACCGGCTCCATTGGCGTATTCGCGCTGTTCCCGACCGTGGACAAGGTGATCGACAAGCTGGGCATCCATACCGCCGGCCAGACCACTACCTGGCTGGGCGACGCGGCCAATCCGCTGCGTCCGATGGACCCGCGCTTTGGCCAGTTGATCCAAGGCGCGATCGGCCACACCTACGAGGAATTCACCAGCCGTGCGGCCAAGGCGCGCAAGACCACGGCCGACAAGATCGATGCCGTGGGCCAGGGCCGTGTCTGGACCGGCGCGCAGGCGCAGGAGCGCGGCCTGGTCGATACCTTGGGCGGCTACAAGGATGCGCTGAAAGCCGCGGCGCGCCATGCCAAGATCGCGGGCGAGCCGCGCGTGGTCTATATCGAGCGTGAAGCGTCGCGCTTCGACAAGGTGCTGGAATTCTTCGGCGCGTCGTCGGCCAAGGCCGCTGCCGCCAAGGCGTTCGGCGCGCAGGCGCGCGGTTCGCTGCTGCCGGCGGGCATGCCGGCGGGCGTGGCGACCGAGGTGGTGCAGGACCTGGGCTGGCTGAACGAAATGACGGCCCAGCGCAAGCCTTTCATGGCCCTGACGCATTGCCTCTGCAGTTCACCTGACTAGTTTGTAGCAGCGTTGTAAGCAGTTGTTACAGCATCGGAACCGCCGGCCAGCCGGCGGTTTTTTTTTGCCTGCAGCAGTAGAAAGGGCGGGTCAGACCCTTGGGTCTGACCCTGATTTGCCGGGTTTTGCGGGCATGCAACTAAACGCCGGTACGACCCAAGCCGGATGGCCGTCCCGTCAGACCCTGCCTGTGCCGACGGCGCAGGCAGGGGGAATTGTTTCCGATGTTTCGTGCCTAACGCAATCCGGCAAATGGCCTGTGCTAGAGTCAATTCAAATGCCATCCCGACAAGAAAGGGGCGCCCTATGGAGGCTCCAACAACACCGAATGCTCGTACGCAACCGCTTGCCAGCCGCCGCGCGCGCTGGATTGGCGGAATCGCCACCCTGGCTGGAATGCTGGCCTTGGGCGGCCTGGCCTGGTACCTGACCCATCCCGGCCCGGCCGACGATGGTCCCGGTGCGGCGGCGGTGGCCGGGCAGGGTGCCGGTGGGCGCGGCGGCGCATCGGGCGCGGGCGGTGGCGGCCCGGGCCGCGGTGGACGCGGCGGGCGCGGTCCGGCTGCCACGGTCGGCGTGGCCACGGCCGAAAAGGCCGACCTGCCTGTCACGCTGGACGCATTGGGCACGGTCACCGCCGCAGCCACCACTACGGTGCGGCCGCAGGTCTCCGGCATCCTGCAAAAAGTCCTGTTCAAGGAAGGGCAGATGGTGAAGGCCGGGCAGGTGCTGGCCCAGATCGATCCGCGCCAGTTCGAACTGCAGCTGATGCAGGCCACCGGCCAGCGCGAGCGCGACGAGGCACAGCTGGAAAATGCGCGCCTGACGCTGGAGCGCTACCGCACCTTGCTGTCGCAGGATTCCATCGCCAGGCAGGACGTCGATACCCAGGCCGCGCTGGTCAAGCAGCTGCAGGGCACGGTCACGACGGACCGCGCCAACGAAGGCACGGCGCGGCTGAATCTCGGCTACACGAAAGTGGTGGCGCCGATCAGCGGGCGCGTTGGCTTGCGGGTGGTCGACATCGGCAACCTGGTCGGCTCCAACGACGCGGCAGGGATTGCGGTGATCACCCAACTGGCGCCGATCGACGTGGAATTCGCGGTGCCGCAGGACCGGGTGGCGGAGCTGGCCCCGCGCGCCGGCGAGCGTGCGGGCGCAGGCATGGTGGCGCTGGCTTACGACCGTACGCGCAGCACGGTGCTGGAGAAAGGCGTGTTCCAGGCGCTGGACAACCAGGTCGATACCCAGACCGGCACGGTCATGGCCAAGGCGCGCTTCAATAACGCCGGTTCCACACTGTTCCCAAGCCAGTTCGTGAACATCCGGCTTGAGCTGCGCACCATCAAGGACGCGGTGGTGGTGCCGGTGACGGCGTTGCGGCATGGCGCAGCGGGCGATTACGTGTATGTTCTACAGGATGGGCAGACCGCTTCGCTGCGGCCCGTCACACGCGGGATCGCCACCGTCGACAAGGTGCAGATAACTGGCGGCTTGCAAGCGGGCGAGCAAGTGATCACCGAAGGTGCGGACCGGCTCAAGGACGGCGCCCGGGTAACGCTGCCATCGCAACGGCCGGGCGCAGATGGCGAACATGGCGGCCGTGGACGCCATCGCCGCGATGCATCCGCCGCCGGCGCCGCATCCGCTGCCGTGCCGTCGCCTGGCGCAGGCCCTGCGACCGGCGCCGGGGGCGAAGAGGGCGCACGGCGTTTCTGGCGCCATCGCGAGGATGCGGCGTCCGGCGCGGCGAAAGGCGAGGGCCGGGCGGCTGACGGCGCAGTGCGATGAGCCCTTCTGCGCCATTCATCAAGCGGCCGGTGGCGACGGCGCTGTTCATGCTGGCCATTGTGCTGGCCGGTCTGCTTGGCTACCGTTTTTTGCCGCTGTCGGCGCTGCCGCAGGTCGACTTCCCGACGATCCAGGTGCGCACGCTGTATCCCGGCGCCAGTCCGGAAGTCATGGGCCGTACGGTCACCGCGCCGCTGGAAAGGCAGTTCGGCCAGATGGCCGGGCTGCAGCGCATGAGCTCCACCAGCGCCGCCGGGGTCTCCATCATCACCCTGCAATTCAGCCTGGGCCAGACCCTCGATGTGGCGGAGCAGGAGGTGCAGGCCGCGATCAACGCCGGCAGTTCGCTGCTGCCGACCGACCTGCCGGCGCCGCCGGTGTACGCCAAGGTGAATCCGGCCGACGCGCCGGTGCTGACGCTGGCCATCACCTCGCGCAGCATGCCGCTGACGGAGGTGCAGAACATTGTCAATACACGCCTGGCGCTGAAAATCAGCCAGGTCAACGGCGTCGGCCTGGTCACCCTGAGCGGCGGCCAGCGCCCGGCCGTACGCATCCAGGCCGATACGCAGGCCCTGGCCAGCTATGGCCTGGGCCTGGACACGCTGCGCACCGCCATCACGGCGGCCAACGCCAACAGCGCCAAAGGCAGCTTCGACGGCCCGGCGCGCGCTTTCACCATCAACGCCAACGACCAGCTGCTGGCGGCGGACGACTATCGCCAGCTGATCGTCTCCTACCGCAACGGCGCCCCGGTACGCCTGCAGGACGTGGCGCGCGTGGTCGACAGCGCGGAGAACGTCAAGCTTGGCGCCTGGGCCGGCCGCAGCGGCTCGCTTGTCCCGGCCATCGTCCTCGACGTGCAGCGCCAGCCCGGCGCCAACGTCATCGCCACGGTGGATGCCATCAGGCAGCGCCTGCCGGAACTGCAGGCCAGCCTGCCGGGCGCTATCGAGGTGACTTTGCTGAGCGACCGTACCAACGGCATCCGCGCCTCGGTGGAGCACGTGGAGATCGAGCTGCTGCTGGCCGTGGTGCTGGTGGTGCTGGTGATCTTCGCCTTCCTGCGCAGCCCGCGCGCCACGGTGATCGCCAGCCTGGCGGTTCCGATTTCCCTGGTCGGCACTTTCGGCGCGATGTACCTGCTTGGCTACAGCCTGAATAACCTGAGCCTGATGGCGCTGACCATCGCCACCGGCTTCGTGGTCGACGACGCCATCGTGATGATCGAGAACATCGCCCGCCACATCGAGGATGGCGAAAGCCCGATGGATGCCGCCCTCAAAGGCGCGCAGCAGATCGGCTTCACCATCATTTCGCTGACGGTATCGCTGATCGCGGTCCTGATCCCGCTGCTGTTCATGGGCGACGTGGTCGGGCGCCTGTTCCGCGAGTTCGCGGTCACGCTGGCCATCACCATCCTGATCTCGGCCGTGGTATCGCTGACGCTGGTGCCCATGATGTCCGGGCGCTGGCTGGGGGCGCATGAGGAGCACGAATCGACGTTGTTCGGCCGCCTGGTCAAGCGTTACGACCGCAGCCTGCAATGGGTGCTCGCGCACCAGGGCATGACGCTGCTGGTGGCGCTCGGCACGCTGCTGCTGACGGTGCTGCTCTACCTGTGGATTCCCAAGGGCCTGTTCCCGACCCAGGACACCGGCCAGCTGCAGGCCCGCATCGAAGCGGCGCAGACGGTGTCCTACGGCAGGATGGCGCAGTTGCAGCAGCAGGCCGCGCGTGCCATGCTGGACGATCCGGCGGTCGCCTCGCTCAGTTCGGTGGTGGGCGTGGACGCCGGCAACAACACCATGCTGCACACCGGCAGCATGCTGGTGAACCTGAAGCCTGAGCGCGACAAGCTGGCGGTCGTGATGGACCGGCTGCGCCAGCGCGTAGCCCAGGTGGCGGGCGTCAAGCTGTACCTGCAGCCGACGCAGGACTTGACCATCGATGCCGAAAGCGGCCCGACGCAATACCGCGTTTCCCTGGAAGGCGCCGACAACGCCAGCGTGGCCGAATGGGCCACCAGGCTCGCCGAGCGCATGGCGGCCAAGGACCGCTTGCGCAACGTGGTGTCGGACGTTGCCGCCACGGGCGCCGGCGCCTACGTCAGCATCGACCGCGACACGGCTTCGCGCCTGGCGATCACGGCTGCAGCGGTGGACGATGCCTTGTACAGCGCCTTCGGCCAGCGCATCGTGTCGACCATCTTCACCGAAACCAACCAGTACCGCGTGATCCTGGAAGCGGACCAGGACCGCATGGATACGCCTGAGGCACTGGGCAATCTGCAGCTGCGCACAGGCAGCGGCAAGCCAACACCCCTGTCGGCCATCGCCAGCGTGCAGGAACGCCCGGCGCCGCTGCAGGTGACCCATGTCGCGCAATACCCGGCCACCACCATCGGCTTCGATGCGGCGCCCGGCGTGGCGCTGGGACAGGCGGTCGATGCGATCCGCGTGGCGGCCAGGGAGGCCGGCCTGCCGCCGGCGGTCAGCCTGACCTTCCTTGGCGCGGCCGGGGCCTACCAGGCTTCGCTGAGCAACCAGCTCTGGCTGATCCTGGCGGCGGTGGTGTGCGTGTACATCGTGCTGGGCGTGCTGTACGAAAGCTATATCCACCCGCTGACCATCCTGTCCACGCTGCCCTCGGCGGGCGTGGGTGCGCTGCTGGCGCTGATGCTGACTGGGCAGGAGCTGGGCGTGATCGGCATCATCGGCATCATCCTGCTGATCGGTATCGTGAAGAAGAACGCGATCATGATGATCGACTTCGCCATCGAGGCCGAACGGGAGCGGGGCATGGCGCCGCGCGACGCGATCCACCAGGCGGCGCTGCTGCGGCTGCGGCCGATCCTGATGACGACATTGGCGGCGCTGTTCGCGGCGATCCCGCTGATGTTCGGCTGGGGCGAGGGCGCCGAGCTGCGCCGGCCGCTCGGCCTGTCGATCTTCGGCGGCCTGATCGTCAGCCAGCTGCTCACGCTGTACACCACGCCGGTGATCTACCTCGCCTTCGACCGCCTGGCGCAGCGCCGCCGCGGCCGGGAGGAGGCGGCATGAACCTGTCCGAACCCTTTGTCCGCCGCCCCATCGCCACGGTGCTGCTGACGATAGGGCTGGCGCTGGCAGGCATCGCGGCCTTTTTCGTGCTGCCGGTGTCGCCGCTGCCGCAGGTGGACTATCCCTCGATTTCGGTCAGCGCCAGCCTGCCGGGCGCCAGTCCGGATACCATGGCCAGCAGCGTGGCCACGCCGTTGGAGCGGCGCCTGGCGGTGATTGCCGGCGTCAACGAGGTCACTTCCTCATCCGGCAGCGGCTCCACCCGCGTCAACTTGCAATTTGAACTGAACCGCAAGATCGATGCGGCAGCGCGCGAGGTGCAGGCCGCGATCAACGCTTCCCGCGCCGACCTGCCTGCCACGCTGCGCAGCAATCCGACCTACCGCAAGGCCAATCCGTCCGATGCGCCGGTCGTCATCCTGGCGCTGACGTCGGCAACGCGCAGCCCGGGGCAGGTGTATGAAGCGGTGTCGAACATCGTGCAGCAAAAGCTGGCGCAGGTAAAAGGGGTGGGCGACGTGGAGATCGGCGGCGGCTCGCTTCCCGCCGTACGTGTGGAGTTGCTGCCGTTTGCACTGAACCGCTACGGCGTTTCGTCGGAGGATGTGCGGGCGGCGATCCAGGCAACCAATGCCAACCGGCCCAAGGGCGCCATCGAAGTGGAAGGGCGGCGCCTGCAGATCTATTCGGCGGCGTCGACCGCCAGCGGCGGGCGCAGCGCGGCCGATTACCGCGACCTGGTGGTGGCGTGGCGCGACGGCGCCGCGATCCGGCTGCAGGACGTGGCGCAGGTCGTCGACGGCGCGGAAAACCGCAACACCCTGGGCCTGTTCAACGGCGAACCAGCAGTGATCGTGCTGGTGACGCGCCAGCCGGGCGCCAACGTGATCGAGACGGTGGACGCGGTGCGCGCCCTGCTGCCGCAACTGCAGGCGCAGCTGCCGCAGGACGTGAAGCTGCAGGTGGCTTCCGACAGCACCAATTCGATCCGCTCTTCGCTGCACGAGATCGAACTGACGCTACTGATTTCCATCGTGCTGGTGGTGCTGGTGGTGAGCGTCTTCCTGCGCAGCGCACGGGCGACGGTGATTCCCGCGATTGCTACCGTCGTGTCATTGCTGGGTACGTTCGGCATCATGTATTTCCTGGGCTTCAGTCTGAACAACCTCAGCCTGATGGCGCTGACCGTGGCGACGGGCTTCGTGGTCGACGATGCGATCGTGGTGCTGGAAAACACGGCGCGCCACATGGAACAGGGCATGGACCGCTTCGCGGCGGCCTTGAAGGGCGCGCAGGAAGTCGGCTTTACCGTGCTGTCGATCAGCGTGTCGCTGGTGGCGGTGTTCATACCGCTGCTGTTCATGGGCGGGCAGGTGGGGCGCCTGTTCCGCGAGTTTGCGGTCACCCTGTCGGCGGCGGTGATGATTTCGCTGGTGATTTCGCTCACCACCACGCCGATGCTGTGCGCGTGGCTGCTGCGGCCCGGCGTGGAGCGTAAGCCGCCAGGACGGGTGTCGCGCTGGTTCGAAAGCGGTTTCGCCTGCATCTTGCGCGCTTACGAAAAATCGCTGGACTGGGCGCTCGCCAGCCCCGTGCTGGTGATGCTGTCGCTGGCCTTCGTGGTTGGACTCAATGTCTACCTGTACGCTGCGGCGCCCAAGGGCTTTTTTCCGCAGCAGGATACTGGGCAGATCAACGGCGGCATTCGCGCCGACCAGAGCATCTCGTTCCAGGCGATGCAGGAAAAGCTGCGGCAGCTGGTGAATATCATCCGGGACGATCCGGCGGTGGCGACGGTGGTTGGCTTCACCGGCGGTTCGCGCGCCGGCGGCGGCTTCATGTTCGTCAGCCTGAAGCCGGCGCGCGAGCGCGACGTGACGGGGCAGCAGGTCATTTCCCGCCTGAGGCCGAAGCTGGCGCGCGTGACGGGCGTTTCGCTGTTCCTGAACACGGTGCAGGACTTGCGCATGGGCGGGCGGCAGAGCAATTCCACCTACCAGTACACGCTGAAAAGCGACAACCGGGCGGACCTGAAGCGCTGGGCTTCGCGCCTGGCCGACGAAATGAAGCGGCAGAAGGCGTTGGTGGACGTGGATACCGACCAGGCGGACAACGGAGTCGAGACCTATGTCGCGGCCGACAAGGACATGGTGGCGCGCATGGGGCTGACCATGCGCGATGTCGATAACGCGCTATACAACGCATTCGGCCAGCGCCAGGTGGCGACCATCTACGATGAGCTGAACCAGTACAAGGTGGTGATGGAGGTGGCGCCGGAATATGCGCTCAGCCCCGAATCGCTGAACGATGTGTACGTCGGCCGCCGCGCCGCGGCCGGCAGCCAGGCAGGCGGCGCGGGCAGCGGCGGCCCGGTCGTCGGGGCCGGGATGCGCGACCCTTCCGGCGGCTCGGCGTTGAGCGCACAGGCCGACGCGATGGTGCCGCTGACGGCACTGGCGGCGTTTTCGGAGCGCGCAACGCCGGCGGCAGTGAACCACCAGGACGGCGAGCTGGCCACCACGGTTTCGTTCAACCTGGCCGAGGGCGCCAGCCTGGGCGAAGCGCAGCAGGCGGTCAAGGATGCGGAAAATGCCATCGGCATGCCGAACAATGTACGCGGCAGCTTCCAGGGCACGGCCCGCACGGCGCAGGAAACCAACCAGCAGCAGCCTTTCCTGATCGCCGCAGCGCTGGTGGTGATCTATATCGTGCTCGGCATGCTGTACGAAAGCCTGGTGCATCCGCTCACGGTATTGTCCACGCTGCCCTCGGCCGGAGTTGGCGCGGTGCTGGCACTGCTCATGTTCCGCATGGAGTTTTCCCTGATCGCCCTGATCGGCGTCTTCCTTCTGATCGGCATCGTGAAAAAGAACGCCATCCTGATCATCGACTTTGCGCTGGAGGCGGAACGCACGCGCGGGCTCGATTCGGCCAGCGCCGTGCGCGAAGCCTGCCTGCTGCGTTTTCGCCCGATACTGATGACGACCATGGCGGCGGCGCTGGGCGCGCTGCCGCTGGCAATCGGCTTTGGCGAAGGCTCGGAATTGCGCCAGCCGCTCGGTGTCGCCATCATTGGCGGCCTGGTAGCCAGCCAGCTGCTGACATTGCTGACCACGCCCGTGGTCTACCTCCTGCTCGACAAGATGCGCCTGCGCGGCGCAAAGGCGACAACATGAAACGTATCCTGGGCGCGATGACCCTTGCACTGGCCGGCTGCGCCGCCGGCCCGGCCTACCAGGCGCCCAGTGCGCCGCTGCCGGCCCAGTTCAAGGAAGCGCAGGGCTGGCAGCCGGCCGCGCCGGCCGACCTGCTGGACAAAGGCCCGTGGTGGGAATTGTTCGGCGACGCCACGCTCAACGCGCTGGCCCGGCAGGTCGAAGTGAGCAACCAGAACGTGGCGGCGGCGCAAGCGCGCTACGTCCAGGCGCGCGCCATCGTGGCCGAGCAGCGCGCCTCGCTGTTCCCGCTCGTCACGCTGAATGGCAGCGCCGACCGCGGCGGCGGCGGAGGGCAGCAGCGCGCCGGCAACCAGTACCGGGTGAGCATCGGCGGCAGTTGGGAGCCGGACGTGTGGGGCCGGCTGCGCGCCGGTGTCAGCGGCGCCGAAGCCAGCGCCCAGGCCAGTGCCGCCGACCTGGCGGCGGCGCGGCTGGCAGCGCAGGGCGAGCTGGCCGCCAACTATATCGGCCTGCGCCTGGCCGACGCCCAGCTTGCGCTGCTGGGCGAGACAGTGGAAGGCTACCAGCGCGTGCTGCAGATCACGCGCAACCGCGTCAACGCCGGCGTGGCGCCCAGCTCCGACCTGCTGCAGGCGCAAACCCAGCTTGCGAACGCCAGCGCCGACCGGCTGACGGTGCAGCGCCAGCGCGCCCAGCTCGAACACGCCATCGCCGTCCTGCTCGGCAAGGCGCCGGGCGACTTTACGTTAGGGCCCGCACCGTGGACGCTGCAGGTGCCGGCCATCCCGCCCAGCCTGCCGTCGACGCTGCTCGAGCGCCGCCCCGACATCGCCGCCGCCGAACGCCGCGTGGCGGCGGCCAATGCGCAGATCGGCATCGCCCGCAGCGCCTATTTCCCGAGCCTGAGCCTGAGCGGCAGTTACGGCGTGGCCGGCAGCGCGGCGGGCGGCTTGTTCAGCGCATCGAACACGCTATGGTCGCTCGGCCTGTCGGCGGCGCAGACGCTGTTCAATGCCGGCGCCACCGGCGCCCGCGTCGACCAGGCCAGCGCCGCGCGCGACATTGCCGTGGCCAATTACCGCCAGGCGGTGCTCGACGCCCTGGCCGACGTGGAAAACCAGCTGGCCGCCGGCGCCGTGCTGGCGCAGCAGCAGGACTTGCGCGCAACCGCGGCCAGCTCGGCCACCCAGGCCGAGCAGCAGATGCTCAACCGCTACCGGGCCGGCCAGGTCGGCTACACGGAAGTGGTGACGGCCCAGGTCGCGGCGCTCAATGCCCGGCGCGCGTTGCTGCAGGCGCAGGCCGACCGTCAGTCGACGGCGGTGGCCCTGGTGCAGGCGCTGGGAGGGGGCTGGCGCCAGCCGTGAGACTGTTGTGCGAGCAGTGACTGTCGGTTTGCCATTTCCCAGCCGCACTGGCATGATGGCGGGATGACCAACCCATTAGTTTCATCTGATTCCGACGTCAGCGAGGTGCTGCGGCAGCGCCAGGCGGTGCAGATCGTCGGCATGGGCGCCTCGGCCGGCGGGCTCGATGCGATTTCAGAGTTCCTCGCTTCCATGCCATCGCGTACCGGGATGGCTTTCATCGTCCTGCAGCACCAGGACCCGTCGCGGCGCGGCCTGTTGCCGGAACTGCTGCGCCGTATCACCACCATGGAAGTGTGCGAGATCGCCGACTCGATCGAAGTGCGGCCGGACCACGTGTACGTGGCGCCGCCCAATTTCGACCTGGCTTTCTCCAACGGCAAGCTGATGGCGGTTGAAGTGTCGGAAGGCCATGGACGCTACCCGATCGATTCGTTCTTCCGCACCCTGGCCGCCGAGAAAGGGCAGGCCGCCGCCGGGGTGGTGTTCTCCGGCATGGGCACCGACGGCACCGCCGGCCTGCGCGCGATCCAGGAAGCGGGCGGCGTGACGCTGGCGCAGGAACCCCATTCCGCCAAATTCGACTCCATGCCGCGCAGCGCGATCACGGCCGGCGTGGCCGATTTCGTGGCGCCGCCGGGCGCCATGCCGATGTGGCTGTGCCAGGTACGCTCGGTGCCGCATGGCGGCGCGCACGGCGCCAGGCGCTGCGCGAGCTGATGTCGCTGCTGCAGCGCCACACCGGCAACAACTTCACCGAATACAAGATGAGCACCGTGCTGCGCCGCATCGAGCGCCGCATGAAGCTGCACCAGCTCGATTCGATGGAGGCCTATGTGGCCTTCCTGCGCGAGAACGCTGCCGAAGTGCAGCTGCTGTTCCGCGAAATGCTGATCGGCGTCACCAGTTTTTTCCGCGATCCGGCGGTATGGGAGCACTTGCGCGCAGAGACCATCCCGGCGCTGCTGGAGGCCAACCCGGACGGCGCCGCCTTCAAGGCCTGGGTGCCGGCCTGCTCGACCGGCGAGGAAGCCTATACCCTGGCCATGGTGTTCGACGAAGCGGTGGGCCGCACCGCGGAACCGGGCAAGTACTCGCTGCAGATCTTCGCCACCGACCTGCACGGCGACGCCATCGACAAGGCGCGCCAGGGCATTTTCGGGCGCGGCGTGGAGGACATGGTGTCGCCGGAGCGCCTGGCGCGCTATTTCGTGGCCGACGGTCCTGGCTACCGCATCCGCAAGGAGCTGCGCAACATGATCATCTTCGCCCAGCAGAACATCATTTCCGACCCGCCGTTCACCAAACTCGATATTCTCAGCTGCCGCAATCTGCTAATCTATTTCAACCCAAAACTGCAGGAACAGCTAATACCATTATTCCACTACGCCTTGAAACCGGAAGGCTTGCTGGTGTTGGGCAGCGCGGATACGCCAGGCAGTTATACCGAATTGTTTACCCCGGTACCGGGCTGCGGACGCATCTACCGCCGCCTGGACGCGAGCACCCAGCGCGTGGCGAATTATTTCCCGACCAAGATCGCGAAAGCCGCGCAACCAAGTTCCATCGAAGTTACTACCATGACCATGAACGGCAATATCCAGACACAAGTAGAACACCTGCTCCTGAAAGCGCACACGCCGGCGGCAGTCATGATCAATAGCGATGGCGACATCCTCTATATCCATGGCCGCACGGGCACTTTCCTGGAGCCGGCGGCCGGGCGCGCCAACTGGAATATCCATGCCATGGCGCGCGACGGCCTGCGCTACTAACTGGCGGACCTGATCGAGCGCGCGAACCGCAGCGAATCGACCGAATCCGTGCGCGAGTTGCTGTTCAAGGACGGCGCCACCTCGCTGCTGGTCGACATGACGGCCGAAGTGGTGCATGAAGAGGGCGCGTCCGGCCACAACCTGCTGGTGACGTTCCATGCCACGCCGATGCCGGCCCGCAAGCGCGGCAGCCGCGGCGCCGACCCTCGCCCGCAGGAGCTGGAACAGCAGCTGGCCATGGCGCGGCTGGAATTGCAGTCGGTGCGCGAAGAGATGCAGACTTCGCGCGAGGAGCTCAAGGCCGCCAACGAGGAGCTGCAATCGACCAACGAGGAACTGCAGTCGACCAACGAGGAACTGACCACCTCGAAGGAGGAAATGCAGTCGCTGAACGAAGAGCTGTACACCGTCAACGCCGAATTGCAATCCAAGGTCGACGACCTGTCGCTGGTCAACAGCGACATGAAGAATTTGTTGAACAGCACCGACATTGCCGTCATTTTCCTGGACAGCCAGATGAACATCCGGCGCTACACCAACCAGGCCACGCAGTTGTACAAGCTGATCGCCACGGACCTGAACCGCCCGTTGAGCGACATTGCCAACGACCTGGTGTATCCGGACATGGAACAGGATGCGGCCGAAGTTCTGCGTTCCCTGGTGTTTTGCGAACGCCAGATCCCCACGCGAGATGGCCGCTGGTTCATGGTGCGCATCATGCCTTACCGTACGGTAAACAACGTGATCGATGGTTTGGTGCTAACCTTCGTCAACGTGACCGAACTCAAACTGCTGGAAGCGCGATTGACGCCTGAAGGAGACAGCACCAAATGACCCGATCCGACGCCCTGCGCCAATGGCATGAGCTGCAAGTCAGCCAGCTGGAACTGGAAGTCCAGAGTGCCGCCTTGGCGGAGCTGGAGCGTCAGAAACGGGAGGTGGAGCAGGGACTGCTGCGCTATGCGGGCCTGTTCGACCAGGCCCCGGTGTGCTACCTGGCGCTGGCGCGCGACGGCAGGATCGCAGGCGCCAACCGCGCCGCCGCGGCGCTGTTCGCCATGGCGCTGGAGCAGTTGCCGGGCCAGCCGGTCGAGCGCTTCGTGGCGCCGGCCTGCCAGCCGGGCCTGCGCCGCATGCTGGCCGGCCTGGAGGCCGACGGCGCCAGCGCGTCGATGGAGGCGCAGCTGTTCGACCGCATCGGCGGCGGGCGCGTGCGCATCGAAGCCAACCTCGATCTCGCCGGCGAGGCGATCCGCATGGTGATCAGCGACGTGCGCTCGCCCGAGCAGAACGACGCGGCGCTGCGCCGCGCCTTCGCTGTGCTCAACAACCTGGGCGAGGGCGTGGCGGTGGCCGACGCCAACGGCGCCATCGTCGCCGTCAACCCCGCCTTTTCCGCCATCAGCGGCTACTCCGAAGTGCAGGCCATCGGCGCCGACCTGGAAGTCTTGTGCGGCGCCAGTGCCGCGCTGCAGGCGCTCGAGCGCGGCAGCTGGCAGGGGGAATTGAATGGCCGCCGGCCCGATGGCGGCCAACTTCATGCCACGTTGTCGCTGCGCACCCTGTCCGGGCCGGACGGCGGCGTGACGGGCGTGGTGGCCGTGCTGTCCGATATCAGCCGCCGCAAGCAGGCCGAATCGGCCCTGCAGGACTTGCACCGCAACCTGGAAACGCGGGTGGTGCAGCGCACCGCCGAACTGCTGCACGCCAACGGCCAGTTGCGCCAGTTGTCGGCCCATATGGCGGCGGTCAAGGAGGAAGAGCGCAAGCGCATCGCGCGCGAGATCCACGACGAGCTGGGACAGAACCTGCTGGCGCTCAAGCTCGATATAGTGCAGCTGAACGAGCGCATGGGCGGGCGCCAGACCCGCTTTGCGCGGCGCGTGGCCACCGCGCTGGAAAACATCGACGCCACGCTGCGCAGCGTGCGCGGCATCATGAACGAATTGCGCCCTTCGGTACTGGACCTGGGGCTGGCGGCGGCGCTGGAATGGCTGGTGAACGATTTCCGCCACCGCAGCAGCCTGCGCTACGAGCTGCAACTGCCCGGCGAGGCGCAACTGGCCGTCATCGACGGCGAAACCAGCCTGGTGCTGTTCCGCATCGTGCAGGAAGCATTGGTCAACGTCCTGCGCCATTCGCGCGCCAGCCAGGTGACGGTGCGGCTGTGGGTGGAGGAGGGCGTGATCCTGCTGGAAGTGGAGGACAACGGCATCGGCATCGCGCCGGCCTGCCGCGAGCGCCCCGGCTCCTTTGGCCTGATCGGCATGCAGGAGCGGGCCGACGCCCTGCACGGCAGCTTCATCCTGAACGAATACGAGCCGGGCGCCGGCTGCTGCATCACGGTGCGCCTGCCGTTGCCAAATAACTAATAGCCCTAAGTACGCGGAACGCTTATACTGCCGTTGCTTTAAACGTTCAGGGGACTATTTTGACCAAAAAACTCGCACTTACTGCGGCCATCGCGTCTGTCTTATCCGCAGTCGCTCCTGCCCAGGCCGACGAAGGCCAGTGGCAGCCGCACCAACTGCCGCAATTGAAGGCGGAATTGAAGCGCATCGGCATCACCATTCCGGCCGAACGCCTGGCCGACCTGTCCAAGCACCCGATGAGCGCCATCGTGTCGCTGGACGGCTGCTCGGCATCCTTCGTGTCCCCTGACGGCCTGGTGGTCACCAACCACCATTGCGCCTACGGCGCCATCCAGCGCAATTCGACCGCTGAAAAGAACTACATCGCCAACGGCTTCCTGGCCAAGACCCGCGCCGAAGAGCTGCCGGGCGGCCCGACCACCCGTGTCTACGTGACCGACAAGCTGGAAAACGTGACCGCACGCGTGAACGACGGCCTGGACAAGCTGTCCGGCAAGGAGCGCTACGCCGAAACCAAGAAGCGCATCAAGGCCCTGATCGCCGAGTGCGAAACCGACAAGAACTACCGCTGCTCGGTGCCGGCCTTCCACCGTGGCGCCGAGTACTACCGCATCCGCCAGATGATGATCAAGGACGTGCGCCTGGTGTACGCGCCGCCTGAATCGATCGGCAACTACGGCGGCGACATCGACAACTACGAATGGCCGCGCCACACCGGCGACTACTCCTTCCTGCGCGCCTACGTGGGCAAGGACGGCAAGCCGGCCGACCCGTCGCCGGACAACGTGCCGTACAAGTCCAAGGACTTCCTGGTGGTGTCGGCCGAAGGCCTGAAGGCGGGCGACCCGATCCTGCTGGCCGGCTACCCGGGCCGCACCAGCCGCTACAAGCTGCCGGTGGAGATCCGCTACGCGCGTGACCTGAGCTACCCGGCCATGGTGGCCGACTACCAGGCCGACCTCGACGCCATCGCCGCCGCCACCAAAGGCAAGGACAACGACGTGGTGCGCTACGCCAGCGTGGTCAAGTCCATCAACAACCGCATGAAGAAGACCCAAGGTCTGCTGGACGGCTTCGCACGCAAGGACATCGCCGCCATCAAGGACGTGCAGGACGCCGAGTTCCGCGGCTGGTACGGCAAGCAGCCCAACGCTTCGCCCGCCATGCTGGCCGAACTGGATGCCGGCATCGCCGCCGACATGGCGCTGAGCGACGAGGAATTCGCCTACGGCGTGGCCACCTACAGCGACCTGCTCAAGAGCGCCCGCACCCTGTACCGCCTGGCGCTGGAAAAGCAGAAGGCCGACGCCGACCGCGAATCGGGCTTCCAGGAGCGCGACCTGTCCAATATCAAGGCGCGCCTGAACCGCCTGGAGCAGTCGCTGGTGGCGTCGGTCGACGAGGCGCGCTACGTGGCCGGCCTGCAGCGCTACGCCAAGCTGCCTGCCAAGTCGCACCCGCAGTGGCTGGACAACCTGGTGCCTGCCGTCGCCGACGTGCCGGCCATGTACCAGAAAACCAGGCTGGCCGACACCGCCGCGCGCCTGGCATGGATGGACAAGGCTCCCGCCGATTTCGAAAAGTCGGACGACCCGTTCATCAAGCTGGCCGTGCGCATGCATGGCGTGGCCATGGCCCTGGAAGAGCGCCGCAAGGAAGTGGACGGCAACCTGGAAAAGATCATCCCGCAGTACATGGGGGCGGTGATCGCCTGGAAGAAGTCGCAAGGCAAGCCGGTCTACCCGGACGCCAACTCCACCCTGCGCGTAACCTATGGCACCGTGTCGCCTTACTCTCCGCGTGACGGCGTGACCAAGGGCCCGTTCACCACCGTGGAAGGCATCGTCGAGAAGCATACCGGCAAGGAGCCGTTCGACGCGCCGAAAGCGCTGCTGGAAGCCGTCAAGGCCAAGCGCTATGGCCAGTTCAAGGATCCGGTGCTGGGCACCGTGCCGGTCGACTTCCTGTCCTCGGCCGACACCACCGGCGGCAACTCCGGCTCGGCCATCGTCAACAAGCGCGGCGAGCTGGTTGGCCTGAACTTCGATTCGACCTACGAGTCGATCACCAAGGACTGGTACTTCGACCGCGACATCACGCGCGCCATCCACCTGGACGTGCGCTATATGCTGTGGGTGATGAAGGAGATTGACCATGCGGACAACCTGCTCAAGGAAATGACGATCAAGTATCCGAAGCAGTAGGAAAAACGGGGCCCGCAATCGGGCCCTGTTTTTTATGTATGGCATAATCGCGCGTTACCCCATCGCGATGCTATGAACGAAACAATCTCCCTGTTTGGCTTGGCCGCCACCACTCCAGTTGAGCTGCTGTCCTTTGTGCTGTCGGTGCTGACGGTTTGGCTGAATATACGCCAGAATCACTGGGCCTGGCTGTTTGCCATCGTGTCTTCCGCCACCTATGCCGTGGTGTTTTTCGACGCCCGTCTGTATGGAGATATGGCGTTGCAGGGCGTGTTTATCGCGGTCTCGTTCTGGGGCTGGTACCAATGGCTGCATGGGAGCGACGGTCATCAATTGGGCGTTTCAAGCCTCACGATGCGCGGCCGTGTGCTGTCCGGCGTGGCATGGCTGGCCGGATTCGGTGTACTGGCGTGGTTCCTGCGCACCTATACCAACACCGACGTGCCGAATGCGGACGCCTTCCTGACCGCCGGCAGCCTGGTGGGACAGGCGCTCTTGTCGCGCAAGAAGATCGAAAACTGGCATGTGTGGATCATTGTCGACGTGTTGTACGTGGCGCTGTACGTCCACAAAGGCCTGATGCTGACCGCCGTCCTGTACGGCATGTTCGTCGCCATGGCGATCGCCGGCCTGCTGGCATGGCAGGGCAGTGGTGCGGAACCTGAAGAGGCGGTAGTCTGGAAATGAAGCAGCCCTACCGCGTCGCCATCATCGGCGCCGCAGCTTCCGGCAAGACCACGCTGGCGCAGGCCCTGGCGCAGCGCTATGGCGAGCCGTGGGTGCCGGAATACCTGCGCGAGTTCTGCGACGTGCGCCAGGAAGTGCCGGTGGCGGCCGACCAGTTCCATATCGCCAGCACCCAGGTGGCGCGCGAGGAAGCGCTTGCGGCCAAGGGCGGGCGCTTCCTGTTCTGCGACACCACGCCGCTGATGACGGCGGTGTACAGCATCCATTATTTCGGCGGCATCGATGAGCAATTGGAAAGCCTCGCATCGTCGCGCCGATACGACATTACCCTGGTCTGCAAACCCGAATTTGCATGGATACCCGACGGACTGCATCACGAAGAGCAGGACGTCAGCGGTATTATTGACGCCATCCTGCTCGAAGAACTGGCCCGGCGCGGCGTGCCTTACACGCGCATCTCGGGCAGCCTGGACGAGCGCTTGAAACAAGTAGGCCAACTCCTGGGAGATTGAAGAATGAAAAAATTGCTCGTACTGGCTGCCTTCCTGCCGCAGGTGGTGTTTGCCGACACGGGCTATTACCTGGTTTCCGTCTACGACGTGGCGGGGCAGGCTTCAATCGACTACAAATACTGGAACGCTCATTACAAGAACTCGCGCAACGTCGCCAGCCCGGAGATCGGGTTTGCGTACGGCGTCAACTCGCGCTGGTACACCGAGCTTTCGACGCAATGGGTGCAGTTCGACGGCCGGCGTACGCGCAATACCGGCGTGGAGTGGCAGAACGATTTCCTGCTGACGCAGGGGCAGTACGACGTGGACGTGGCGCTGCACACGACCGTGGAACGCGCGAAGAAGCGCGAGGATGGCTATGCGGTGGAGTTCGGGCCGGTGCTGCAGGCGCAGCTCTGGCGCACGCAGCTCAATTTCAATCTGTTCTTCCAGCGCGAGATGGATAACGGGGAGCATAACGAGACCGAGCTGGTTTATCAGTGGCAGGTCAAACAGCGCTGGAAAAGCTGGTTCTCGCCGGGCCTGCAGGGCTTTGGCGAAGTGGGGAAGTGGAATGACTGGCGGCCGGCCAGTAAGCAGGGGCACCGTGCGGGGCCTGCGTTCTTCGGGCAAGTGGATCGCTTCAGGTATGAAGCGGCCTATTTGTTCGGGAAGAATTCGGGAAGGGCGGCGAATTCGTTTGCGATGCGGGTGCAGTACGTCTTTTAAACCCGGTAGATCCGGGTCTGACCCAAGGGTCAGACCCTTCCACTGACCGCGCCGCAGACTGGGTCTGACCCTTGGGTCAGACCCAGATTTACCGGGTTAGAAATCAACCTGAGCCGACAGCTGGAACGTGCGCGGCGAACCCGGGAACAGGTAGCCGCCCAGATCCGGCGTTACATCGCGCCAGTAGAATTTATCAAATGCATTCTTCACCTGCGCACGCAGGATCACCGACGACCCGCCCACACGCGTAGCATACGAACCGCCCAGGTTCACCACACTGTAAGACGGCACCATGGTTTTGTTCTCCAGGTCGAAAGCCTTCTTGCCCGCATACTGCCAGTTCGCGTTCAGCTTCAGACCCGGTACATCGGTCACGGCATAGTCCACCCACACGGTGGACTTGAAGTTCGGCACATTGGTCACGCGCTTGCCGTCGTAGGGCTGGCCTGCGGCTTCCTGCTCGGTATGGATGGCTGCCATCGAAGCGCCCAGCAGCAGCTCGCGCGTCACTTTGCCTTGCGCGGTGAACTCCAGGCCGCGGTGGCGTTCCTGGCCGCCCCGCACGAAGGTGTTGGTCGCTTCGTCGGTGAACTCCAGGCCCTGGTCGATCTGGTACAGCGCCGCCGACAGCGAAATGCCGTTCACATCGGCCTTGGCACCGATTTCCACTTCCTTCGACTTGCCTGGGGCCAGCGCGGTCTTTTCGTTGCTGGTGCCGAATGGGGCGGTGCCGCCATGCTGCAGGCCCTGCGCATACGACGCGTAGTAAGACAGCTTGGCGGTCGGGCTGAATACCAGCGCTGCATTCGGCAGCCAGAACTGGTCATTGTTCGGCACCCAGATTTGGACATTGTTCGGGTCCGTCACAAGCTGCATGCGGCGCACCGACACGTAACGTGCGCCGGCATGCAGCGCCAATTCGTTGGTCAGGCCGATGATGTCCTGCACGTATGCCGAGCGTTCATGTTCGTTGCGGCGCTCGGAAACCGGACCAGGATTGTTAGTCGACATCGGCACCACCACAGGGTGGTAAATATTGCTGACGCCCGCGTAGTCGTAGACGTAATCGCCCCAGCTCTCATGGTTGCTGAAGTAGGACAGGCCCGCGGTCAGCTCATGACGCAAGCCGCCCGCTGCAAAGCGGCCGTTCAGCTGTGCCTTGGCGGAGAGGGGTTTTTTCTTCTCGCCCAGGCTGCGGTAATCGTACACATCGTAATCGCCATTGGCGCAGAAGCCCGGCCACAGTTCTTCGCTCGAGCAGCCATAAGGGAAGGCGGTGTAGTCGTCGCGCTTGAAGTGGTGCTGGTTGGCGCTGACTGTGGCTTTCCACTCATTCGACAGCTGGTACTGGAAGTTTGCGCCGATATTGCTGGACGTGGTTTCCACCGGCTGGGCCCAAGGCTGGTCGTTCAGGAAAGTAGCCGCATCAACCACCGGCAGGCTGGTGCCGCCGATCAGCTGGAAGCCCGGCGCGGACTTCTGCGACTTCTTCTGGTAGTCGGCATCGATCTGCAGCAGCGCCTGCGGGCTGATGCGGAAGTCGAAGGCCCCGGACACGAAGCTGCGGTGGCCATCGGCGCCCTTGATGATGGAGCGCATGCGCTCGCCGGCAGCGTTGATGCGATAACCGAAGCGGCGGTCTTCGAAGCGGCCTCCCAGGTCCAGCGTGCCCAGCACGGAACCGCGCTCGCTCACTTCAAACAGCACTGAACGCAGGTTGTTCTCGGTCGGGCGCTTGGTCACGTAGTTGACGATGCCGCCAGGCGCCGCAACGCCCATCTGCAGACCGGCCAGGCCGCGCAGCACTTCGATGCTTTCCTTGTTTTCCAGCGGGATCTGGGTGTCGCCGGAAATTGCGTGGCCGTCCTTGCGGTAGGAGCTGGCGTTATCAAGCTTGAAGCCGCGGATGGAGAACTGCTCGGCGTAGCCGACGGCGTTGTACGCGTCGCCGATGCTGGCGTCGAACTTGGCGGCGTCGGTGGTGTTACGGATGTTCAGGTCCTGCAGCTGTTCGCGGGTCAGCACGCTGACGGAAGCTGGAGTTTGCAGCAATGGCTGCTCGCTGAAGCCGGCCACGGACGAGCGCTCGGCCGCGACGCGGTTGGCGGTGATGACCACTTCGGTCATTTTCTGTTCCTGCGCGTAGGCGGCAGGGGAGAAGGCGGAAGCGACGGCCAGTGCGGCCAGGGTGAGGTTGGTG
The DNA here is from genome assembly GCA_039593355.1 of Pseudoduganella sp. Classification (GTDB taxonomy): domain Bacteria; phylum Pseudomonadota; class Gammaproteobacteria; order Burkholderiales; family Burkholderiaceae_D; genus Rugamonas. Next base: position 217,252 of record JBCNPK010000001.1, on the reverse strand, counting down.
CGATTCATGTTTTTGTGCTCTTGCTGTGCGTGTGCGCCAGCGGGAGAGCACGCGAAGCTCCGAAAAAGGGGGAGCTTCATCCATCTGCGCTTTCCTTCGCTGGCATTATCCAGATCAGGTTCCGAGGGTATTTCTCACCCCGCGCACATGCGCGAGGACCCCTAGCGAGGCGGTATTGTACTACAGGCTCAGTTGCAGGGCCTTGCGCACGTCCGCAGGTGTGATATCGCGGCGTTCGCCCAGGTTGCTCAAGCCGGCCGCTTCCAACGCGGCGACGGTGGCGTCGATCGCCTCCGGACCCAGGCCGTAGCCGGACAGCCGGGTCGGCACGCCCATCTGCTCGAAGAAGGCGCGCGTGTTGCCGATGGCGGCGTCGATGCGTTCGTCCTCGGTGCCGTTCTTCAGGCCCCACACGCGCTCCGCATATTGCAGCAGCTTGCCACGCTTGGCCTCGCGGCGGATCTGCAGGATGCCCGGCAGGACAATCGCCAGCGTCTGCGCATGGTCCAGGCCAAACAGCGCGGTCAGTTCGTGGCCGATCATGTGGGTGGCCCAGTCCTGCGGCACGCCGACGCCGATCAGGCCATTCAGTGCCATGGTGGCGGACCACATGATATTGGCGCGCACTTCCACGTCTTCCGGACGGGCCAGTACCTGCGGCCCCAGTTCCACCAGGGTTTGCAGCAAGCCTTCGGCAAAGCGGTCCTGCACCGGCGCGTTGGCCGGGTAAGTCAGGTACTGTTCGGTGGTGTGGACGAAGGCATCGACCACGCCGTTGCCGACCTGGCGCAGCGGCAGGGTCAGCGTCTTGGCCGGATCGAGCACCGAGAATTGCGGATACACATGGGGGCTCATGAAGGCGCGCTTCTCCTGCGTTTCGGCGCGGCTGATCACGCTGGCGCTGTTCATTTCCGAGCCGGTGGCCGGCAGGGTCAGGACCGCGCCGAACGGCAGGGCAGCCTTGATCACCTTGCCGCCGATTTTCAGGATGTCCCAGGCATCGCCGTCATACACGGCTGCTGCGGCAACAAATTTTGTTCCGTCGACAACAGAGCCGCCGCCGACGGCCAGCAGGAAGTCGATCTTTTCCCGCTGGATCAGCGCCACAGCCTGCATCAGCGTTTCGTATTTCGGATTTGGCTCGATGCCGGCAAACTCCAGCACGGCATGCCCTGCAAGTGCGGCACGAACCTCATCGTAAGTGCCGTTTTTCTTGATGCTGCCGCCGCCATACAGCATCAGCACGCGTGCATTGGAAGGAATATGTTTTGCCAAGGAGGCAATCTGCCCCACGCCGAAGATGACGCGGGTAGGGTTGTGGAATTCAAAGTTTTGCATAGTGCCGGGCATTATCGCGCAAATTGCGCCCAGCCGTGCGACACCCATCAGACCGCCTTGCTACACTTGAGAAATCCGCGCCGCAGGCTGACAATGCGTGTATCCGCATGCCTAAGGAGAGTGAGATGACACAGGAACACGTGGTCGAGCCGCGCGACTACCTGAACGCCCAGGTGCTGGATATGCACAGGGCGTTGACGTCGCTGAGCGAGAAGATCGAGATGTTGGATATGCATAACCAGCGTATCGAAACGTGCACCGATCCCGAGCTGAAACTGGTCATGGCCAGTCATCGCGATTCCACGCGCAAGCAGATCGCGATGCTGCTGGAATGGGTGCGCCGGCGCGACCCGAAGCTGGATAAGGAAATGAAGGAAGCGCTGTTCAAGGCGGGACCGATCGCCGCGCAATACCACTACGAGTAACCGTTTCTGGTAATGCGCTGCAATGAGAAAGGATGTCGATGAAGTTGCAGCCGTACCGGGAGGGCAGTTGGTTTGCCATCCCGCTCAGAAATGGCGGGTATGCCACCGGATTGGTAGCGCGCCTGTCACCGCAAGGAAAGGTCATGTTGGCCTATCTGTTCGGGCCGACCCACTGGACGTTGCCGACCCTCGGCGACGTGCAGCAGCTGTCGGCAGCCGATGCGCTCAAGGTGATCCGCACCGGCGACATCGCGGTGGCAAATGGGCGCTGGCCGGTGATCGGCAACACCGTCGGTTTTGAACGGAGCGACTGGCCGGTACCGATGTTCATCCGCCGCGCCGATGCGCTCAAGCGTGCCTGGCAGGCGACGTACGGCGACGATCCGGCCAAGCCGGAGCGCGAAGTGTCCGTGCCCTATGACACGGAGGGGTTGGAGAGCGATTCGCTGTATGGCTACGGCTCGGCGGAACTGCTCATGACCAAATTGCTGGAATAGGGGGATTCCCCATGTACACGGGCGGCTGTTTTTGCGGGGCAGTGCAGTATCAAGCCGAGGCGCCGGTGCTGAATCGCACCTGGTGCCATTGTTCGATGTGCCGCCGCCTGTGCGGCGCGCCAAGCGTGGCCTGGTTCAGCGTGCCGCGCACGCAGTTCCGCTATGTGCGCGGAACGCCGGCCGTCTTCCATTCCAGTCCCGGCGTCACGCGCGAATTCTGCGGCGCCTGCGGCACGCAGCTCACGTTCCGCGATGACAGCACGCCGGACGAACTCGATATCACCACCTGCAGCCTTGACGACCCCGAAGCGCTGCCGCCCCAAGACCACACCTTCGCCGACAACCGCCTGCACTGGGAACCGATTTGCGACGATCTCCCGCGCTACCGCCGCACCCGCCGCGATGGCGCGCTTGAAAGCGCCTAGCGGCCAGGATTCAAAGGTTCAACGTATTCCAGGCCGTTGAAACGCTTTGCCAGCAGGGATTTCAGCTTTTTTCGGAGAGCATCCGCCTTTTCCGTGCCGCCGGCGCCCCATGCGTCAACCTGGAACAAGACGGCATCGCGCTCGCTGAATGTGTAGCTTGCCAGCAGATTGCGGGCAGCGTACTTTGCAGTCTCCAAGGGCCTTGAACATTCCACGCACTCCAGTCCTTCCTGCTTCATTACCTCAGCGATTGCTTCGGCGACCTGGTCCCGATGAAAAGCCACGGAAGATGATGTATTCCTCACCGAGTAGATGTCGCGGGTAGGGATGTACGAAGTTCCGGTGATTGCAAATATGACTGCGGCCAACAGCGGGAAGCGGAGCGTAGTTCGTGTGCGTTGAGAGAATAAGGAATATCGTTCGGCGTGGCTTGAGAGATGCGGGCACACCGCCAGCATGCAAAGCGCTATCAGATCCGTATAGTCCGCGGTGCGCCCGATCCTTAATGGCATCAGGCGGTTCAGCACATCGATCGCCATTTGCGACAGCGGTCCTTTCCACCAGATGAAGCAGGCGGCAATGAGCGCCGATACCATCAGGATACGCGTTGGCCAGATCGTCATCGCCAGGGTTCCCACTACCGCAATTCCCGCGAAGTCGGACAATTTCCCGGTAACGGTCCCGGGAAATGCGTATTTCAACCACCAATCGTTCAAAAAGAGGACCGACAAGAAAACCAGAAACGGCCAGGATGTGATGACTTTGGTGACTGGTGATGAACTGGATTCGTTTTTCATGCGTTTGGCGAAGTTCAATTATTGCGGCGTGGTTAGAGTTCCTGGCCGAACATGATGCGGTGGCCGTCGATCGTGCGGATGCCGAATTCGCGCATGCCCCACGGTTTATCCTCAAGTTCCTGGACGAACTCGACGCGCTTGGCCAGGTATTCCGCGCATAAGGCGGAGGCGTCCGAGACGTACACGTAGCCATACCACGAATGGAACTCGATCTGCGCAGGTGGGATGGCGTCCTTGCACTCGCCGAGCATGACGCGGAAGCTGCCACGGGAGAGGAACGACCAGCCAGGCACGGTGAAGTCGATGGACAAGCCGAGCACCGACGTGTAGTAGTCCGTCGACCTGGCCAGGTCGAGAACTGCCAGCGTAAATCGGGTCGCGATGAAATCGGTCATTTGCCCGCCTTAGCTGCACGCTGCTGCGCGCGTCAAGAGCAGCTGGCGTTCCTGTTCGTTTTGTGTGAGCGCTGCGGCGCGTTCGAATTCGAGGCGCGCCTCAGGCAGCCGCTTCAATTTGTAGAGCAAGTCGCCGCGTACGCTTGGCAGCAGGTGGTACTGCCTGAGCGCTGGTTCGTCGACCAGCTGGTCCACCAGTTCCAGGCCGACGGCGGGACCGTAGGCCATGGCCAGCGCCACGGCGCGATTGAGTTCGACCACCGGCGAGGGGGCGCGCGTGGCGAGCGCCAGGTACAAGTCGGCGATCTGCTGCCAGTCCGTATCTTCGGCGCGGCGCGCGCGGGCGTGGCAGGAAGCGATGGCTGCCTGCAACAGGTAGGGGCCGGGCACGCGGTTGAGGCTTTGTGCACGTTCCAGTGCCGCCAGGCCGCGCCGGATCAGCATCTGGTCCCAGCGCGTGCGGTCCTGGTCCAATAGCAGCACCGGCTTGCCCGAAGCGTCCGTGCGCGCGCGCGAGCGGGACGACTGGATTTCCATCAGCGCCACCAGCCCGTGCACCTCAGGCTCTGCGGGCACCAGCTCGGCCAGGATGCGGCCAAGCCGCAAGGCTTCGTTGCACAAGGCAGGACGCATCAGGTCGGAACCGGCACTGGCGGAATAGCCTTCGTTGTAGACCAGGTAAATCACCTGCAGGACGGCGGACAGGCGCTCTTCCAGCTCCGCTCCGCGCGGCACTTCGAAAGGCACCTTGGCCTCGCCCAGTGTCCGTTTGGCGCGCACGATGCGCTGCGCCACGGTCGCCTCGGACGCCAGGAAGGCGCGGGCAATTTCCTCGGTCGTCAGGCCGCCCAGCAGGCGCAGTGTCAGCGCCACGCGCGCCTCCATGGTCAGCACCGGGTGGCAGGAGATGAAGATCAGGCGCAGCAGGTCGTCACCGATATTGTCATCGAGCTCGCGCTCCAGGTCCGGCGCGGCGTCCTGCAGCAGGCCTTCGATTTCATACGTCAGCTCCGGCTCCTTCTCGTGCACCAGCTTCTGGTGGCGAAGGTAGTCGAGTGCCTTGTTTTTTGCAGCCTGCATCAGCCAGGCGGCGGGACGGTCCGGCGTGCCGTTTTGCGGCCAGGTTTCCAGCGCGCTGACCAGCGCGTCCTGCGCCATTTCCTCCGCCAGCGCAACGTCGCGCAGCATGCGGGTCAGCACAGCGATGATCTTGGCTTCTTCAATGCGCCAGACAGCGTCGATGGCGCGGTGGATGCTGTTGTCGTTCATGGCGTTACTTTAGCATGATAAACTCGGCAACTTTTCCAAAAATGACCGGGCGATGAAGAAGCGCATAGCGACAATCCGAGACGTGGCCGCCGCCGCAGGCGTTTCCACCGCCACGGTCTCCAAGTTCGTCAACGGCACCCAGCGGTTTTCGCCTGCCGTCGAAGCGCGCTTGAGCAGCGTGATCGGGGAGCTGGGCTACCGTTCCAACCCCATGGCGCAGTCCATGATCACTGGCCGCACCAAGGCGATCGGCCTGTCCGTGCTCGATATCACGAACCCGCATTACGCCAGCGTGGTGAAGGGCGCCAGCCGCGTGGCCCAGGAACACGGCTACACCTTGCTGCTGGTCGATACCGAAGAAACGCCGGAGCGCGAGCGCCACTTGCTGGAGGCCTTGAGCCGCCGGGTGGACGGCATCATCGTGTACACCCGCACGCCGGAGGAGGAGCTGGACTGGCTGCCTGCACTGGGCCGCCCTTCGGTCTATTTTGGCCGGCCAAAACGCATCAAGCTGCCGTCGGTAGCCAGCGACGATGAACTGGGCGCCTTCATGGTGACGCGCCATTTGCTGTCCCAAGGCCACCGGCGCGTGGGCTATATGGGCTTTTCCAGGTCGCTTCGCGACCGCGAGCGCATGGCGGGAGTACGCGAAGCGTTGGCCGCGCATGGCCTGGAGCCGGCGGTGTTTGACGCCGAAGCGCCGTCTGCGTCGGCCGGCGAAAAACTGTGCTCTTCAATCCTGCTCGGTCGCCAGCCGCCCGACGCACTGGTGTGCTTCAATGATTTGCTTGCGCTGGGCTTCATGAAGGCCGCGCAGGTATTGGGTTTCCGCGTCCCGCACGATGTTTCCGTGGTCGGTTTTGACAATATCCAGTTCGGGAGTTTCTCCTCTCCCGGCCTGACCAGCGTGGACCTGCACAGCGAACGCATGGGCGCAGCCGCCATGCAAAAGCTGCTGGCCACCATCGATGGCGGCGAAGTCGAACCGTTGACCGTGGTCGACGCGCAGCTGGTGCTGCGCGCCTCCACGGCCGTACGGAATTAAATCGCCACCTTGCGCAGTTCCACTTCCATATCGCCCGGGTTGGGGTAGGGATAGGACTTGACCCAGGCAATGACCTCGTCGCGCGAGGCGGCGTCGATGGCCCAGTAGCCGGCGATCAGTTCCTTCACTTCGGCGAAGGGGCCGTCGGTGATGAAAGGCTTGCCGCCGCTGAACTTGACGCGGGCGCCGCGGGCGGTGGACTTCAAGCCTTCGCCGGACAAGGCAACACCGGCGGCGATGCCGGCGTTATTGGCGCGGTTCATGATGTCGATCACCACGGCGGGCGGTTCGAAATCCTGCTCCGCCACCTCGTCCGAACGCAACAGGATGGCCCAGGCGGTATGCTTGGGCGGCCTGCCCGTGTCGAAGCCTACGCAGCCGCCGGGGCAGCCGGCTTCGCGCACTTCGAGCACGGCGCGGCCTTCGGCATCGGCCGAGGGCCAGCGCGCCGCGATGTCGCTGGCGGCGCGGCGGTCCTCTGCCTCGACGAAAGCGAAACCGGCCACGCTCACGTCTGCGAACGGGCCTTCTTCGTACAACCACTGACCGTCGCGGCGGCGCATGCGCAAACCGCCGTCGGCGCTGGAACGCAGCCACTTGGCACCCGGCACGGCCTGCACCAGTTCAGCCGAAGGAAAACTGTCCAGTTCCGACGTGGCGTCGGCCTTGCGAATTACCATGTACTGCATTGCTGCCTCCTTTAAACCGGCGCTGCGATCTTGCTGGCGATGCGGGCTTCCTGCTCACGCAATTCAGGCGTGAACTCGGCGCCGAAATCCTCTGCCTCGAACACCTGGCGGATCTCGATATCCGAATCGGTCTCCATCGGATTGGGGCAGCGCTTGACCCATTCGATGGCTTCGGCGAGCGACTTTACCTGAATCAGCCAGAAACCGGCAATCAGTTCCTTGGTCTCGGAGAAGGGGCCGTCGATCACGGTGCGCTTGTTGCCCGAGAAGTGCACACGGGCGCCGCGCGAACTTGGGTGCAGGCCTTCGCCGGCCAGCAGCACGCCGGCATTCACCAGTTCCTCGTTGAACTTGCCCATGGCTTCGAGCAGTTCGGTTTTCGGCATCTTGCCGGCTTCGGAATCCGGGGTGGCTTTAACGATGAGCATGAATCGCATGTCTCTTTCTCCTGGTAATCAAGCCTTGCCGCATTCAGGCATTTTGCCCATCATTTCCTGCATTTCTTTTTGCATCTGTTCCGGCGTCATATCGCGTTTGTGGGTCGCGATCGACCAGTGGTGGCCGAAAGGATCGACGAGCTGGCCGTAGCGGTCGCCCCAGAACATGTCGGCCGGCGGCATCTTGGCGGTGGCGCCGGCTTTGACGGCCTGGGCGTAGAGCGCGTCGACGTCTTCCACGTAGAGGTGCAGGGTGACCGGCGAACCTTTCAGGTGTTTCGGGCCGAAACCACCCATGTCGGGGAAATCGTCGACCAGCATGATGTGGGAATCGCCGATTTTGATTTGCGCGTGCATGATCTTGCCGCCGGGGCCGGGCATGCGGCCGCCTTCCACTGCGTTGAAAGCTTTTTTGTAGAACTCGATAGCGTCGGCTGCGCCCTCGCAGACCAGGTGCGGGGTGACGGTATGCATGCCTTCTGGAATTGCTTTGACAGTCATGGTGGATCTCCGTTCGTTGTTGAGGAAAGTGGACACCGTTTTGAGGCATCCATAATCCCACGACGAACGGCGATGCGCCAGATCGACACCATTCCAAAAGATTTTTTTTGCGCCAGCCATGCCGGATTGAACAGCCGCGCCGCGTAGCTCGCGCCGTGGTCGCACAGCAGGGTGGCGATGGTGTGGCGGGGGCCCATCTCTAAAACCGCAAAACCTGGGTCTGACCCAAGGGTCAGACCCCCAACGGTTTCACAGACCGGTGTGCGGTTCTGCGCCTTTGATGTTTTAAAAAGGTCAAAGGCCTGAACCCGAGCCGCAGGCACGCGAGCAGAAGGGGTCTGACCCTTGGGTCAGCCCCTGGTTTGCCGGTTTAAAGCGCGCGCAGAGTGATGGTGAACTTCAGCCCGCCACCTTCGCGGTTGGCCACTTCCAGCTCCGCCTCATGGCGCGACAGCACGCGGTCGACAATCGCCAGCCCCAGCCCAGCCCCATTGGCCTGCCCACGCGCCGTATCCAGGCGCGTAAACGGCTTCAGCAACTGCGCAATCTGCTCATCCGGCACGCCCACCCCATGATCCTGCACCTCAACAATGACCCGCTTGGCCGTATGCATGCCGCGCACCGTGCACTTGATGTCTATCTCAGCCACATCGGTTCCCGGCGTCTTGCCATAACGCCGGGCATTCTCCACCAGGTTGGCAATGACACGCTTCAGGTCAGTCGCATTGCCCAGCACATGCGCATGCTCCGGCAGCTCAGCCGTAATCTTCACATCGGCTTGCCGCCCGGCCTCATGCGCGCACTCGGACAGCAGCCCCACCATATCGACATTGATAAAGCTGGACGCCTCGGTCGGCTTGGCGTAATCGAGGAACTGCGCAATGATCGCATCCATCTGCGCGATATCGGATTGAATCCCTTCGCGCGCCTCCTGCGACAGGTTGGCCATTTCCACCTCCAGCTGCATGCGTGCCAGCGGCGTGCGCAAATCGTGGGAAATGCCGGCCAGGATCACGGCGCGGTCCGATTCCACCTGCTGCAAATCGTCCACCATCTGGTTGAAACTGCGGTTGGCCTGGCGCACTTCCTGCGGCCCCACCTCGGGCAGGGGATCGGGATGGTTGCCCTGGGCGATCTGGCGCGCTGCCTCGGTCAGGCGTTTCAAGGGCAGGTTGATCAGGCTGGAAATCAGCGCGGCGCCCAGCAGCGACACGACCGACACCACGCCGGCCCAGCCGATCCATTCGACCGGGCCCTGCAGGCGCTCGCGCTCCAGCATCAGCCAGTAGCGGTCGTCGGCAATCTTGAAGCTGACCCAGTAGCCCGGCACGCCGTTCACTTCCGAGGAAAAGCGGGTATCCGCGCCCAGCTTGGCGCGCACCAAGGCGTGGATGTCGGACATCAGCCCGGAAGAGGGCGCCGGCGCCACCTCGTCGTCATCCTCCATGGTGAAGACGCGGATGCCTTCGTTCGACACCAGCTCAAACAGCAGCTCGCGCCGCAAGTCGGGCGCGGAGTGGGTGAGGGCGGCGCGGGTGATCGTCACCACCGACACCACCTGGGCCGCGGTCTGCTGCGCCAGCGGCTCGCGCTGGACGTAGTTCACCATGCCGAACCAGGCCGACATGGAGAGCGTGATCAGCACGCTCAGCATCAGGAAAGTGCGCCAGAACAGGCCGCTGGTCAGCGACGCCGGGCGCGGCAGGCGGAATTTCATCGGCAGCCCAAAATCAGCGCGGCTGGCCCTCAGGGATGAAGACATAGCCCAGGCCCCACACCGTCTGGATGTACAGCGGGCTGGAAGGATCCGGCTCGATCAGCTTGCGCAGGCGCGAAATCTGCACGTCCAGGCTGCGGTCGAACACCTCGTACTCGCGGCCGCGCGCCAGTTCCATCAGTTTTTCGCGCGACAGCGGCTGGCGCGCATGGCGCGCAAACACCTTCAGCACCGAGAATTCGCCGGTGGTCAGGGGCACGGTTTCGCCGTTTTTCTTCAGCGTGCGCGTGCCCAGGTCCAGCACGAACTGGCCGAATTCGAAGGTTTGCGGGTGTTCGGACGGCGCGCCCGGGATTTCGTCGGGCTGCTTGCGGCGCAGCACGGCCCCGATGCGGGCCACCAGCTCGCGCGGGTTGAAAGGCTTGGGCAGGTAATCGTCGGCGCCCATTTCCAGGCCGACGATGCGGTCCACGTCCTCGCCCTTGGCGGTCAGCATGATGATCGGGGTCTGGTCGCCGGCGCCGCGCAGGCGGCGGCAGATCGACAGGCCGTCCTCGCCGGGCAGCATCAGGTCCAGCACCAGCAGGTCGTAGCGCTCGCGCAGCCAGAGCTTGTTCATGGCGGTGGCGTTTTCGGCGGTGACGACGTTGAAGCCTTGCTCGGTCAGGTAGCGGCGCAGCAGGTCGCGCAGGCGGACGTCGTCGTCCACCACCATGATCTTGGCCTGGTGGCCGTGCTGGGCGCCGGGCGCCGCTGGAGGGGTAGTGGTGGTATTCATAGGGCGATTTGATCTTGTTGAATTGTCAGATGCATGTCGCTATGGTAACGTCATATTCGTCGCCGGCGCCATACCGGTGAAAACTCATTACAAATTCTTACAAACTTTACCCCGGCGCTCTTACTATGGATAGTCCGAGCGCATACACTGCGGGCATGGATAGGCAAGTACCACGAGGACTGCGATGAAACTTGGTGTGAAAACGGGATTGGGCAAAGCGGCTGCAGCGCTGTGCGCGGCCCTGTGTTGCACCTTGATGGCCGACGCCCAGGCGCAGTCCGCCCGGCAGATGCGGCAGCAGGAACGCCAGGAGCGGCAGATGGAGCGCCGCGAAGCGCCGCGCGATTTCCGCGACAGCCGCTGGAACGAAATGCGCGATGCGCGCGAGCGCTCGTATGAAGGCCGGATCGAGGACAACCGGGACAGCATGGAACAGCAGCGCGCCGAACAGCAGCGCCGCAATGGCCGCATGACCGCCGACGAGCGGCGCGACCTGCGCCGCCAGATCAATGAGGCGGGCCAGCAAGTGTATTCCCTGCCGCCGCGCCGCTGATTGTGACGTTTACGTAACGTTAAGAAAACTTCGGCTTTAAAATCCTCCGTTTTTTGATGTTTTGCGTGTAATATTGATTGCCCGCAAGACAACGCGCCCCGGCGCGCCCACACCCAGGGCACTGGAGGAAAAGCCTTGTCCCAAACAGCACAGCAGGAAAGCAGCGCCGCCTTGCCGGCAGGCCTGGTGCAGCGCGCCGACGGCGTGTTCCTCGACGTGCGCCAGCTCGCGCCGGAACTGGTGGCGGCGGTCGACACCTTGTTCCGCAGCGGCCATGTGCTGCGCGGCCTCGATTACCCGGTGCTGGCGCGCGCCTTGTACGGCGTCGGCCCGGAATTGCCGCCCGGCGCCGGCATGCTGGCGCGCGTGGCCGACCGGGTCGAGGCCTTCCCCCCCGAGCGCCGTTCCCTGTACCGCAACGTCAAGCTCCGCGACGGCGAAGCGGAATACTTCTTCGAACCGATTTACCTGCCGGCCGAGGAGCTGGCGGACGGCACGCTGCTGCCGGAACGCCAGGCCGAGCTCGACTTCGACGAATTCGTGGCCGATATGTGGCTGAAGAACGTGCGCTTCGGCATCCAGGTGCAGGCGGTGCGCGCCGCCCTGGCCGCGCCCAAGGGCGAACGGGTAACCGCCGCGCGCGACCTGGAGCCAACTCCGGCGCAGGATGCGCGCGTGGTGGAGGTGGCTTCCGAGTTGCACCGCAGCGATGCGCCGCGCCAGCGCGCCGACGGCACCGTCGACCTCACCAGCTTCCAGAACCGCTTCCCCCAGATCAAGCAGGGCGTGCGCCTGCTGCAAAAGCTGCCCGGCGTGCCGGGCGAGCCGGGCCGCAATATCGCCGGCCAGCCGCTGGCGGCGCTGGCCCCGAACGACGTCGACTTCAAGCGCTTTGCCGGCGAAGGCACCGTGATCGTGCGCGAGGACGACGGTGAATACCTGGTGGCCGCACGCGAAGGCTTCCTCAATGTGGACCCGAAAAGCGGGCAGGTGGCGCTGAGCGACAAGATCATCAGCCGCGAAGGCGTGTCCGGCCGCACCACCGGCAACCTGGAGCTGATGGGCGCCTTCGAGGAGTTTGGCGACGTGCAGGAACTGCGCGACGTGAACGGCAGCGACATCACGGTGCACGGCGACGTGTTCGGCAATATCCACTCCAGCGGCGGCACGATTGTCCTGGGCCGCAACCTGGTGGGCGGCAAGGCGGTCAACGCCAAGGGCGACATCCAGGTGGACGGCGTCGCCTCGGGCGCCACGATCCAGGCCGCCAATGGCACCGTGACCATCAAGGGCCGCGCCGAAAGCTGTGTGATCAGCGCGCCGAAAGTGGTGATCGCCGAAGCCTCCAACTGCGAAATCTTCGCCGACGAAGTGCAGATCGAACTGGCCGTCGGCTGTGCCGTGGCCGGCCGCAGCGTGCTGGTGGAAAGCGCCGGCCCGCGCAAGAGCAGTGAAATGTTCGTCTACGTGGTGGTGCAGGACGTCGCCGGCCACGATGCCGAACTGGAAGCACTGCAAAACCAGGTCGCCGCGCACGAATCGGAAATCGCCGCCTGTCGCGCCGAGCATGAGCGCCTGAACGGCCTGGCCGAAGTGCGCAGCTACCTGACCCTGGCGGAAAAGCTGCGCAAGGGTGAGATCCACCTGACGCCGGCCCAGGTGCCGAACCTGAAAAAGGTGGCGGCCGCCGTGGCGCCGCAGATCAAGGCCATCGGCCAGCTCGTGCAATCGATCAAGGTTGGCGAAGAAGCCATCGCCGGCGCGCGCGCCCGGCGCGACGAACTGGAGGAGCTGAAGCGCGGCGCCGCTGCACGCTCCTCGGTACGCGTGAGCATGGTCGACGGCGAAGTGCTGGTGCGCACCTTGCCCCTGGCGCAGGACGTGGCGGCCAATTTCATGGCCGCGCCCAAGGACTACAAGGCCTTGCTGCGCGGGCCGCGGCTGGACAGCATGGCTATCTTCGCCGGATCGAGCGGCAGCGTGAACTGGCACGGCGCGCAAGCGGCCGAGGCGGGCGTAGCATAGTGGCCCGATAGCCGTACAATGGCGCAACAGACTATCCCGGGAGACATGGTGCCTGCAGATGCTGCCCCGGCCGCAGAGGCGGCTGGCGATCTGCCATCGTCGCTGGTGCAGCGCGCCGATGGCGTGTATTTCAAGGCGGAAGCCCCTGCCGCCTTGCTGCGGGCGGCTGCCAACCAGGTATTCCTGTCGGGAGCGGCTTTCCGCGGCCTCGATTACGGCGTCTTCATCCGCGCCCTGTACGGCGCCGGCCCCGAACTGCCGGAAGGCATGAAAGGCCTGCCCCTGTGGCGTTTTGCCGATGAAATCGTGCCATTTCCCAGCGCCCGCCGCGCACTCTACAAGGCGGTGCGCATTGTCGGCGGCGACGCCGAATACTATTTCGAGCCGGTGTTCCTCGAAACCGACGGCCTGGCGCCGGTGCCTGCCCGCCTCGACTTCGGTGAATTCGTGGCCGATATGTGGACCAAGGGCGTGCGTTTCGGCATCGACGCGCCGGTGGTGCGCGAAGCCATCGCCAGCGGCAAGGTGGCGCGCCTGATTGTCGCGCGCAAGCTGCCGCCCACGCCGGGGCGCGACGCGGCCATCGTCGAAGTTTCGGAAAGCATTCACCGCTCCAACGCGCCGCGCCTGCTTGCCAACGGGCGCTTCGACCTGCACAGTTTTCAGAACCGCTTCCCGCAGGTAAAGGCCCGGGTGCGCCTGCTGCGACGCGAGCCGCCGGCGCCGGGAACGCCCGGCTTCGAGCTGTCGGGCACCGTGCTGGAAGCGCCGGCGCCGCGCGACGTCGAGCTGACCACGGTGGCCGGCGAAGGCACGGTGGTGGAGCACCACGACGGCATCGACTACCTGGTCTCGTCGACGGAGGGCTTCATCAACGTCGACAGCAAGAGCAAGCGCATCTCGATCGGCCCCAAGATCGTCAGCCGCGAAGGCGTATCCGCGCGTACCACCGGCAACCTGCAGCTCGACGGCGACTACGAGGAATACGGCGAAGTGCAAGAGCAGCGCACGGTCGAAGGCGGCAATATCACCGTGCACGGCGACGTGTACGGCCACATCACCTCGCGCGGCGGCACGATCGCCCTGCAAAAGAACCTGATGGGTGGCAGCGCCACCAATGCCGACGGCAATATTCGCGTCGCCGGCGTGGCCTCCGGCGCGCTGCTGCAGGCGAAGACGGGCGAAGTGGTGCTGGGCAAGGCGCAGAACTGCGTGATTACCGGTAGCCGCGTCATCATTACCGAGGCTTACAACTGCGAGATCATGGCCGATGAAGTGCTGCTCAAGCTGGCCGCCGGCTGTGCCATTGCCGCGCGCCGCATCGAGATCGACAGCGCCGGCCCGCGCAAGCAGGCCGAAATGCAGCTGCACGTGATGGTGCCCGACACCACGAAATACGACGAAAAACTGGCCGAATGCGCCGCCCGCGCCGAAAAGCACGAGCAGCAGGCCGAGCGCAGCAAGGCGCAGATGGATGCCATCACCTCCGACCAGGAAGTGCGCAACTACCTGCAGCTGGCCAGCAAGGTGCGCAAGCAGGAAGTGACGCTGAACCAGGAGCAGCTGGTGCTGTTCCAGAAGATGGCCTTGAAAGTCGGCCCTTCGCTGAAGATGGTGGCGCGGCTGCAGGTCGCGACGAAAGAAGCCCAGGCCGCGCAGCAAAAGGAGCAGGAGCTGGGCGAGCACGTCTACAAGCAAAAGCTGATGGTGATCGGCAGCGCGCGCTGCACGGTGCGGCAGGTGACGGGCGAGCTGCTGGTGCGCAAGCTCGTCTTCAATCCCGACCTCGGCCCGGCCTACCTGCTGCCCCCGAAAGAAGTGAAGCTGCGCGTACGCGCCGCCCTGGGCAGCCAGCAGCCCCTGTTCCACGCCAGCAGCGGAAGTTTCGACTGGAGCGCCAGCGCAGCTTGAAATTCGGCGGCCAGAAAAAGGGGACGTAACACATTTTCGCGTGGCGAAAATGTGTTACGTCCCCTTTTTCTGGCCGCCGAATTTCAATCAAATTGCGGCGTAGCAGGGCATGGCGCCCAGGGGCAGGTCGTGGAACAGGTTGCTTTCGGTGTCGTTGATCATGCGGTTGACTTGCAGCAGGCGGATTTTCGACAGGTAGTCGCCCACCGCCAGCACGCGTCCCATCGGCGACAGGGGGCCGGCTTTGCGCGTGTCTTCCTGCTCGCGGATCGCTTGCGTGATCGCCGGCGAGAAATTCCAGGCTTCCGAGATGCCGGCCGAAATGGCGCGGCCTTCGCGCGCCAGGCGGGCGCGGAAGGTGGCCGATCCCAGCTCGCCCGGCTTGGCGTTGACGCTGTCCATCACGCGCAGCGCCGTCAACAGGCCCGAATTGAGCACGAGGCCGGCCAGGAAGGCTTCGAACGGCTGAACCCCGAATTCGGGCGCGAGCATGCGGCAGGCGATAGCGCTTTTCTCGGATTGCTCCCAGATGCGCGGCGCCAGCTGCTTGGTGTAGTGGCCCGAGTTCAGGTCGATGATCGGACGAAAGGCGACGGAGGTGATCAACTGGCGCAGGCCTTCCTGCCCGACCACGATCACGGCGTGCTCGACGCTCTTGATGGTGGTCGCCTCGCCGCTGTTCAGGATGGCGGCATTGGCCAGGCGCAGCACGGAGCCCACCAGCACCAGGTCGCTGGAAATATTGCGGGCGATGTCGGCGCCGGCGAAATTCTCGCTGCGCAGGCTTTGCAGCAGCTGCGGGATCACGCCCGGCATGCGGCGCAGCATGTCGGCGGCGTTGTGGCCCGATTGGGCGGCCATGATCAATTCGTGGAGCACGCGGCCTTCGGGCGCGTTGGTATCGAGCGCTTCGTCTTCCTTCAGGTTGAACAGCCAGCGCTGGAAGGTGGAGTTGATCAGGTCCTTCTGCTCGAAATCGGGGCCGCCTTCGACGGCGGGCGACAGGACAGGGGCGCTGGGTGGCGCTGCGGAGGGCTGCGGTGGCGGGGCCTTGGCCGGCTCCGGCCTGCTTTCAGGTTTGGCAAGCAGTCGCTTCAGCCATTGGTACATTGTTGCTTTCCCCAGCAATTGTCATGAAAGCATTGTAGCCCAGGCCGCTTCCTTTGAGGATGGTCAAACTGCTTGCTGTTGCGTAACGGTACGATGGCATGAAGTATCAGCGGAATCAGAGGAGCACGAATGGAAGCCGACCTGCGACAGTACCTGACGTTCCGCCTGGGCGGCCTTGAGTATGCGCTGGACTACCGCCGCGTACAGGAATTGCGTCCCTTGAGCGCGCTCGAACGCATTGCGTCGGGCGGGGAAATGGTGGAAGGCGTGGCTTTGTCGCGCGGCGTCATCATGCCCATCGTCGACATGCGCGTGGCGTTCGGCCCGCGCCCGCCGGTGCACGACCCGCGCACCGACGTCATCATCCTGCAGCTGTCGACCTGCGTCATGGGCATGGTGACCGATGGCGTGACCGACCTGGTGACGCTGCCCGCCTCAAGCATCCACCCCTTGCCGCATGTGGGCGAGGATGTGGATTACCTGCTGGGGATGGGGCAGATGGGCGAGCGCCGTCTGGTCATCCTGGATATCGACCGCTTGATGGCGGTGCGCGGCGCAGTGCGCCCGCGTCAGGCGGCCAGCGCTTCCAGCTGCTCCTGAAGCTCGAGCCACTCGCCTTCGAGCTGTTCGAGCTCCTTGCTGCATTCGACCTGGTCGGCCAGCAGGGTTTTCAGCTTGGGCTTGTTGTCCGCTTCATAGATGGCGGGATCGGCCAGGGCGGCGTCGATGGCGGCTTTCTGCTCGCTGCGCTGGGCCATGGCGGCTTCCACCTTCTTCAGGCGGTTTTCCAGCGGCTTGCGCTGGGCCGACAGGCGCTGGCGCTGCTCCGCTTCCAGCCGCTTTTGCTCCTTGCGGTCGACCGGGGACGCTTCCGGCGCAGCGCCGGCGCTGGAAGCTGCCGGCGCGGCCGCCGCTGCGGCCGGCTTGGCCATCTTGGTCTGCAGCAGCCAGTCCTTGTAGTCGTCCAGGTCGCCGTCGAATTCGCGCAGGCGGCCGTTTTCGACGATGATGAATTGCTCTGTGGTGGCGCGCAGCAGGTGGCGGTCGTGCGACACCACCAGCAGGGTGCCTTCGAACTGCGCCAGCGCGTCGGTCAGCGCTTCGCGGGTTTCCAGGTCCAGGTGGTTGGTCGGTTCGTCCAGCAGCAGCAGGTTGGGGCGTTGCCATACGATCAGGGCCAGCGCCAGGCGCGCCTTTTCACCGCCGGAGAAGGGAGCGATCTTGCTGGTCACCATGTCGCCTGGGAAGTTGAAGCTGCCCAGGAAGTTACGCAGCTCCTGTTCGCGCACGGCCGGCGCCATCTTCTGCAGGTGCCACAGCGGCGATTCGTCGTGGCGCAGCATCTCCACCTGGTGCTGGGCGAAGTAGCCGATCACCAGGCCCTTGCCGGTGGTGGCGGTGCCCGTCAGCGGGTCGATGTCGCCGGCGATGGTCTTGATCAGGGTCGACTTGCCGGCGCCGTTCACGCCAAGCAGGCCGATACGCTGGCCCTGCACCAGGGAGAACGTCACGCCGCGCACGATAGTCTTGTCGCCTTGCTCGGTGTGGTAGCCGCAGTCGACGTCTTCCATCACCAGCAGCGGATTCGGTGCGCTGACCGGGTCGCGGAATTCGAAGCTGAATTCGGCGGCGGCGCGCAGCGGCGCCAGTTCTTCCATCTTGGCCAGCTGCTTCATGCGGGACTGCGCCTGGCGGGCCTTGGTGGCCTTGGCCTTGAAACGGTCGATGAAGGACTGCAGGTGGGCGCGGGCGCGCTGCTGCTTCTCGATGGCCGATGCCTGCAGCACCAGGTGGGCGGCGCGCTGGCGCTCGAAGCCGGAGTAGTTGCCCGAGTAGCGCTTCAGCTTGCGCTCATCGATGTGGACGATCACGTTCACGATCTCGTCGAGGAAATCGCGGTCGTGGGAAATGATGATCAGGGTGCCGGGGTAGCGCTTCAGCCAGTCTTCCAGCCAGATGATGGCGTCCAGGTCCAGGTGGTTGGTCGGTTCGTCCAGCAGCAGCAGGTCGGATGGGCACATCAGGGCCTGCGCCAGGTTCAGGCGCATGCGCCAGCCGCCGGAGAAGCTGGCCACCGGTTGCTGCATCTGCTCCAGCGTGAAGCCCAGGCCAAGCAGCAGTTGCTCGGCACGCGACTGCACGGTGTAGGCGTCGGCGTCGGCCAGGGCGGTGTGGACGTGGGCGATCTCGATCCCATGCTCCGGCGAATCGGGCATGGCTTCCAGGCGCGCCAGTTCGGCTTGCAGCTCGCGCAGGTGGGCGTCGCCGTCGATGGCGTAGTCGATGGCGGTGCGCGGCAGGGCAGGGGTTTCCTGCGCCACGTAGGCCATGCGCCAGCTTTTCGGGAAGTCGATGTCGCCCAGGTCCGGGTGCAGCTCGTTGCGCAGCATGGCGAACAGGCTGGATTTGCCTGCGCCATTGGCGCCGATCAGGCCGATCTTGTCGCCTGGATTCAGGGTCAGGTCGGCGTTTTCCAGCAGCGGTTTCAGGCCGCGCATCAGGCTGACGTTGGTGAAGCGGATCATTTTCGTTGGTCGTTTCTTGTGAACCCGGTAAATCTGGGTCAGACCCAAGGGTCAGACCCTGTCTGTTCCGCAGTCCTGGGCTTCGGCATACCCGGGGTCCGACCCTTGGGTCTGACCCGGACTTGCCGGGTTTAGATTTTCAGTTGGTCGGCAGTGAGCAGGAACACCATGTCGTCGCCCTGGCTGGTGGTGAGCCAGGTCAGCCCCAGCTCGCCGAAAGCGGCTTCGGCAAATTCTTTCTCATTGCCGATTTCGACGATCAGCAGGCCGTCGTCGGTCAAGCGCTCGGCTGCGCCTGCGATGATCTTGCGCACCAGGTCCATGCCGTCGGCGCCGCCATCCAGCGCGATCTGCGGCTCGTGCAGGTACTCCTGCGGCAGCTTGGCCATCGACGAGGAGTTCACGTACGGCGGGTTGGTGATGATCAGGTCGTACTTCTTGCCGGCGGGGACGTTGGCGTACAGGTCCGACTGGATCAGGTTCACGCGCTCGCCCAGCTTGTAAGTGTCGACGTTCTTGCGCGCCACTTCAAGCGCATCGGCGGAGATGTCGACCGCATCCACTTCAGCTTCCGGGAAGGCATCGGCCATCATGATCGCCAGGCAGCCGGAACCCGTGCACAGTTCGAGGATGTTCGACACGCCTTCGGGTTCGTTGACCCAGGGGGCGAAGTAGCTCGGGATCAGTTCCGCGATGAAGGAACGCGGCACGATGGTGCGCTCGTCCACGTAGAAGTTATAGGTGCCCAGCCAGGCTTCGTTGGTGATGTAGGCCGCCGGCACACGCTCGTTGGCGCGGCGGTCGATCACGGCCAGCACCTCTGCCACTTCCTCCGGCTGCAGGCGCGCGTCCATGAACGGCTCCAGGCGGTCCAGCGGCAGCGCCAGGGTATGCAGGGTCAGGTAGGCCGCCTCGTCGTAAGCCTCGGCGCTGCCGTGTCCGAAGAACAGCTTTGCCTTGTTGAAGCGGGTGACTGCGTGGCGAATCAGGTCGCGCGGGGTGGTGTACAGGGTGGTATCCATAGTGTTTTTCTTAGCGCAGGAGGTTTTCCAGGGTGCGGCGGTAGATGTTCTTCAGCGGGTCGATGAAGCGCAGTTCGATGTGCTCGTCGATCTTGTGGATGCTGGCATTGGGGGGGCCGAATTCTATCACCTGGGGGCAGATCTGGGCGATGAAGCGCCCGTCGGAAGTGCCGCCGGTGGTGGACAGTTCGGTGTCGACGCCCGTTTCATCCTTGATGGCGTGGCACAGCGCTTCGGACAGCGTGCCGCGCGGCGTCAGGAAGGGCAGGCCGGACAGCACCCAGTCCAGCTGGTAATCCAGGCCATGCTTGTCGAGGATGGCGTGCACGCGCTGGCGCAGGCTCTCGTGCGTGGACGCGGTCGAGAAGCGGAAGTTGAAGTCGATATGCAGGTCGCCCGGGATCACGTTGTTGGCGCCGGTGCCGGCCTTGATGTTCGACATCTGCCAGGACGTGGGCAGATAGTACTCGTTGCCGTGGTCCCAGACTTCGGCCACCAGGTCGGCCAGCGCCGGCGCGGCCAGGTGGATCGGGTTCTTCGCCAGCTGCGGGTAGGCAATATGGCCCTGCACGCCCTTGATCGTCAGGCTGCCCGAGAGCGAACCGCGGCGGCCGTTCTTGATCATGTCGCCCAGGGTCTTGTCGGAAGTTGGCTCGCCGACGATGCAATAGTCAATGGCCTCATTGCGGGCCTTCAGCTTTTCCACCACCTTGACGGTGCCGTCGGTGGCCGGGCCTTCCTCGTCGGAGGTGATGAGGAAAGCGATCGAGCCCTTATGGCCGGGGTTGGCGGCGAGGAATTCCTCGCACGCGACCACCATGGCGGCGATCGAGGTCTTCATGTCGGCCGCGCCGCGCCCATACAGCTTGCCGTCGCGGTGGGTCGGGTAGAAAGGTTCGGACGACCATTTCTCCACCGGGCCGGTCGGCACCACGTCGGTATGGCCGGCGAACACCAGCACCGGGCTTTCAGTGCCCTTGCGCGCCCACAGGTTGGTCACGTCGCCGGAAACGATGGTCTCGCAATGGAAACCCAGCGGCTCCAGCCAGGATTTCAAGTGGTCCTGGCAGCCTTTGTCGTCCGGCGTGACAGACTCGCGCCCCAGCAGCTTTTCGGTCAGGTCGAGGGTACGGGAAGCGCTCATGCTGCGAAAATTTCCTGGTACATGGCGTCGTTAAAACCGACGTGCGCTTTCGGGCCGGCCCCCACCAGCACCGGGCGCTTGATGACGGACGGATTTTCCAGCATCAGCGCGACGGCGGCATCGGCACTGGTGACGGCGGCCTTGCGTTCGTCGGGCAGGGCGCGCCAGGTCGTGCCTTTCTTATTGACCAGCACTTCCCAATCCAGGGTTTTCAGCCAGGTGCGCACGGTGGCTTCGTCCAACCCCTGTTTCTTGAAGTCGTGGAAGGTGAAGTCGTGCTGCTGGCCGGCCAGCCATACGCGGGCTTTCTTGACGGTGTCGCAGTTAGGGATGCCGTAGAGGGTAATCATTCGAAAAATATTGTTGTGCTGGGGCCGCGCTGCGGCCGAAGGACGACATTATATCGTGGGACGGTGGTGACAAGCCGTGTACGGTTTGCTAATGTTTCTTGCAATCACCACCCGAGACTGAGGCATGAGCACACCACCCAAGACCGAAGCGAAAATCGACCTGTCCCACGCCAATTACCTGGAAGGCCGAGCATTGGAACTGGCGCTCGCGCGCGCATCCTCCGATGCCGAGCGCGCCGCCATCGAGCGCCTGCTGGCGTTGCGCGAGGAATTACAGGTCAAGCGCGAAGCGCACGATCAATTGATGATCGCCCGCCGCCATGCGCGCGGCGAGTTCTACAGCGATGCCAAGGTCAAGGCCATCAACGCGATGGGCCGGAGCCGCAAGGAAATGGAGGAGACGGTCAACGATTACTACGCGAAGCAGGAAGGCGCCATCGGCGTGCTCAAGGCGCATGGGCTATCGCACTTTGGCGCGGTGATGGTGTCTCAGCGCAGCAATATCAGCGCTGTTCCCGCCGACGTTGCCGACGATGTCCGGCACATGCTGAATCTGGAGGAAGCTTTCGCCGACGAGTGGATTGCCACCATCGCCGATCCTGAATACAACGCGAAACTGGCAGAACGCCGGCGCGATGCCGCCAAATTGTTCCGCACTGGGAGCACGCCAATGTGGCTGGTCGCCCAGCCAGAGTGCCCGTTGCAGCGCGATATGGATGCGGGTGCGCTTGGCCGCGCCTGGAGCAAGCTGGAATCGATCAGCGAAGAGGCCGGTCTTGCGCCGCTGTCAAAATTCATTGGTATCGACGGCCAGGCTGCGGAGGACGGCACGCCGGCGGCAGAAGTGCTGGCAGCAGTAGACGGGCTGCTGGCGGCAATCGACGCTTCGGGAAAAAAGCTGCCGGCCAAGAAAGCCACGCTGGCGGCGCTCGAAGAGGTGCGCGCGATCTTGCAATGGTCGGACCAGCACCAGGCAAGGGTCTATTTCGACGTCGAGTTCTGACGCGATGAGTTATCCGCCGCACCGGCAAGACCCCCCAGCCCGCAGCAAGGCCGCGCATGGCGTGAAGTTAACTTAAATTTTACTAGTAATGATTTCGTGGTTGTTGAGCAACATTGGTAGGGTTTCAATTGACCTTAATGCATGACCAATGGTCTGATGGCCCCTTCATCCTCATGGAGATCATCAGAATGAAACACAAGGTCTTACCCCTCGCAGTACACCTGGCGCTGAGCACTCTGGCCTTCGCGCCGGCGGTTCAAGCGCAAACCACCTCCGCACCGGAAGCGTCGCAACCGATGCAGCGCGTGGAGATCACCGGCTCCAACATCCGCCGTACCGACAAGGAAACCCCAAGCCCGGTCCAAGTGCTGTCCGCACAGGACTTGAAAAACTCCGGCTACACCACGGTGTCGGAAGTGCTGCGCAACGTCACGGCCAACGGCCAGGGCACGCTGTCGCAGTCCTTCAGCGGCGCCTTCGCCGGCGGCGCAACCGGCATCTCGCTGCGCGGCCTGTCCGTCGGCGCCACCCTGGTGCTGATCGACGGCCACCGCATGGCGCCGTACGCGCTGTCGGACGACGGCCAGCGCAGCTTCGTCGATATCAGCCAGATTCCGTTCGAAGCCATTGAACGTATCGAAATCCTGAAGGACGGCGCTTCGTCCGTGTACGGCTCCGACGCCGTGGCCGGCGTGGTCAACGTGATCCTGAAGAAGAGCGTCGTCGGCGGCAGCATTTCGGCCGAAGCCGGCCAGACCAACCACAGCGACGGCAGGACCGCCCACGTGTCCGGCATCTACGGCTGGGGCGACCTGGGCGCGGACGGCCACAACACCTACCTGGCAGTCGAATACCGCAAGCAGAAGAAGATCCTGGTGACCGACCGCCTGGGCAAGGACTTCACCCGCACCGACTGGACCGCCCTGGGTGGCCGCGACCGCAGCCGCGGCGTGCCGACGCCTTCCAACGGCGGCCTGCCGGGTTCGACGACCGGCTATTTCATCGACCCGGATACGTTCGAAATCACAGGTTTCCTGCCGGGCTGTAACCAGACCATGCTGGATGCCAAGCAGTGCGCCTACCATGACGAAGACCTCGAACTGCAGCCGGAAACCAGGAACATCAACCTGGTCGCGTCCCACCTGCAAAACCTGGGCAGCGGCTGGCAACTGAACCTGAAGGGTTCCGTGTTCCAGTCCGACGCAGAGCAGCTGGGCCGCTACGCCACCTCCGGCGTCAACGGCGGCGGCCTGACGGCGCTGCAATATGGGCCGAAATATCCAAACCCTGTCTCCACCCCGTTGGCGGGCCCGCTGCAGCTGACCGTGCCGGCAAGCTATCCGGGCAATCCCACCGGCTTGCCGCAGCTGCTGCAATACAACTTCCCCGAACTGGGCGGCGGCCGTACCGAACTGAAGGCGCGCACCCTGCGCTTCGTGGGCGACCTGACCGGCTCCGTGGCCGGCTGGGACCTGACCGCTTCCGTGGGCTGGAGCCGCAGCCGCGTCAAGCAGGCCATCGACGGCAACTTCAACCTGGCCAACCTGCAGGCAGCATTCAACGACCCGGCCCATCCTTACCTGGTGGGACAGGCCGCCTCCGGCAATGCGGCGGCGCTGCGCCAGTTCATTGCGCCGACTGCACGTACTGAGGCGAACAGCACGCTGGAATATCTGAGCCTGCGCGGTTCGCATGAACTGATGGACCTGGCCGGCGGCCCGCTGTCGCTGGGTTTGGGCGCGGAATATACCCGCCGTAAGCTCGACGCCGTGGCGCCGGAGGCCGTCGAGTCGGGCGAGCAGATCGGCAACAACGCCTGGGCAATCGGCAAGCAGAATATCGGCGCGATGTACGCCGAGCTGGTGGCGCCGGTGATGAAGAACCTGGAACTGGACGCGTCGGTGCGTTATGACCGCGTGATGGGCCTGGCCAAGGCGACGACGCCGAAGGTTGGCTTCAAGTACGTGCCGATCAAGGAAATGACGTTGCGCGGCACTTATACCAAAGGCTTCCGCGCCCCGAACCCGGCCGAAACCGGCAATACCGGTGCGTTCTTCGGCGCCAACGGCGTGCCCGATCCGGTCCTGTGCCCGAACGATGGTCCCGATCCAACCGTCATTCCAGGCAACTACCCGCTGCAATGCTCGGTGGCCCTGGGCGGTGCGCAGCAGCCTGGCAAGAACCTGAAGCCGGAGAAATCGCGCTCCTATACCCTGGGCATGATCATCGAGCCAAGCAAGATGTTCAATATGTCGGCGGACTACTACCACATCAAGATGACGAACCAGATCATCAGCGCCATCAGCGATCCGAATTACGATCCGCTGCCGTTCGTGGTGCGTGGTACGCCGGTGGCGCAGCCGTATGTCCTGCCTGATGGTTCACTGGGCACCAATACGCCATCAGTGGGCAATATGCTGTTCGCACCGTATCCGTACGAGAATGCGTCGTCTACCACCACCCGCGGCCTGGATATCGACATGCGCTTCCGCTTCAATGTGGAAGGCGTCGGCAAGCTGAGCGCGGAGCTGATCGAGTCGCATATGTTCAGCTACAAGCAGGCCATCACTGGCGGCCCGACTGTGGAACTGGCCGGCACCCACGGCCCGTCCGGCGTGTCGGGCGATACGGGCAACCCGAAAGACCGCGCGCAGCTGATCCTCGGCTTCGACAACGGCCCGCTGAATATCACCGGCACGACCAACTGGGTTTCCGGCTATAGCGTGATCGACCCGTCCAGCCCATCGGCGCTGACCTGCAAGTCCGCCATCTCCAACGGCAGCGGCGCCTTCTCCAATCCGCCGGCGGAGTTCTGCCGCGTCAAGCACTTCACCACGTTCGACCTGAACGTGAACTACAAGCTGAACGACCGCTGGACCCTGCGCGCGTCGATCCTGAACCTGTTCGACAAAGAGCCGCCGCTGGACTTCCAGACCTACGGCAGCGCAGCGTCGACCTTCTACAACCCGGCACTGCACCAGTCGGGCGCGGTTGGCCGCTTCTTCAACATCGGCGCCAACTACAAGTTCTGATTATTAGGGCTTGAGCACAGCATGCGCCGCCTGCCAGCAATGGCAGGCGGCGCATTTTTTTTGTTCATCGCAGATTACCGGGGGCCATGTTCTTGTTGCAAATAGCAACTGAGCAGGCGGGTCAGACCCTTGGGTCTGACCCTGGTTTACCGGGTTTGGCCTGGACGTTCGTTGGCCGGAGGCCAGCATGCGCAATCGGCGTTAGGTCCAAGGTCCAGTGGTGTCGCGACAAAGCACGCAGTCCAAACCCGGTAAACCAGGGGCTGACCCAAGGGTCAGACCCGCCTTGCCGCCGCCGGCAGCCTATGTTGTTCCCGCTATTTCGTGAAGAACCATTTTTTTATGGGGTGCTGAAGGCGGGGACGTAGATGCCGCTGAATTCCGGCGGCAGGCGTTTGGGACGGCCGCTGGAGAGTTCGATGCAGACCAGCTCCCAGCGCGCGCGCAGTACGGTGGCGTTGTCGCTTTGGCGCACCAGCTGGAAGCAGCGCTGCATGGACAGCGGGCTGTCGCCCGGCAGCAGCCAGGTGCCAAGCAGCAGCGCTTCGCCCTCATTGGTGGCCAAGATGTAATCGAACTCGCTGCGGCGGATCGCCATGCCGCGGTCCAGGCGCTTGTAGTCGGCCAGGTCCAGGCCGAGCGCGTGCGAATGCGCCCAGCCGGCATCCTGGCACCAGCGCACGTAGACGGCGTTATTGGTGTGGTCCAGTCCATCGATGTCGTCCGCATGCGGGGTCACCGGCAAAATGAACGGCTTGGGACGGTCCCAGATCGGCGCCTTCAAATCAGCGGCTCTTGAGGATCGAGCCGAGCACGCCCCGGATGATTTCGCGGCCGACCTGCGAGCCGATGCTGCGCGCGGCGGATTTCACCATGGCCTGCACGGCGGAGTCGCGCTTGCTGCTGCCGCCGCCAAATATGCCGCCCAGTACGTCGCCGAAAATGGAGCCGCCGCCGTCGGCCTGCGCCGGCGGCGTTGCGGTCCCGCGGCCCATCGGGGCAGGGGCGCTTGGTGCAGGGGCACTGCTGCCGCCAGCGCGCGCATTGCCGGTATTGGCAACGCGGCCGCTCAGTTTTTCGTAGGCCGATTCACGGTCCACGGCTTTTTCGTACACGCCCGCCACCACGGAGTTGTCGCGCGCAGCCTGGCGTTCGGCTGGCGTGATCGGACCCAGCTGCGATGCCGGCGGCAGCACGAAAGCGCGCTGCACGATTTGCGGCGTGCCTTTCTCGTCGAGGAAAGACACCAGCGCTTCGCCGACGCCAAGCTCGGTGATGACTTGCGCGACATCGATGGCGGGATTCGGACGGAAGGTTTCGGCCGCCGATTTGACGGCCTTCTGGTCGCGCGGTGTGTAGGCCCTCAGCGCGTGCTGAACGCGGTTGCCCAGCTGGCCCAGCACGGTCTCCGGAATGTCGAGCGGATTCTGCGTGATGAAGAAGACGCCGACGCCTTTGGAGCGGATCAGGCGCACCACTTGTTCGATCTTTTGCAGCAGGGCCTTCGGCGCTTCGGCAAAGAGCAGGTGGGCTTCGTCGAAGAAGAACACCAGCTTGGGTTTATCGAGGTCGCCCACTTCCGGCAGGTTTTCGAACAGCTCGGACAGCATCCAGAGCAGGAAAACTGCGTAGATGCGTGGCGCGTTCATCAGCTTGTCGGCGGCGAGGATGTTGACCACGCCTTTGCCCGCCGCATCGGTTTGCAGCAAATCGTCGATATTGAGCATCGGCTCGCCGAAGAAATGTTCGCCGCCTTGTTCCTCGATCGCCAGCAAGCCGCGCTGGATGGCGCCGATGCTGGCGGCGCTGACGTTGCCGTAGCTGGTCTTGTATTCGGCGGCATTGTCGCCCACGTGCTGCAGCATGGCGCGCAAGTCCTTGGTGTCGAGCAGCAGCAGGCCGTTGTCGTCGGCGATCTTGAACACCAGCTGCAGCACGCCTTCCTGAGTATCGTTCAGGTTCAGCATGCGCGCCAGCAGGGTGGGGCCGAGGTCGGAAATGGTCGCGCGCACCGGGTGGCCCTGTTCGCCGAACACGTCCCAGAAAGTGACGGGGCAGGCGGCCCATTGCGGGGTTTCCAGTTTCAGCGCTTCCAGGCGCTTGGCCATTTTTTCGCCCAGCACGCCGGGTTTGGCCATGCCCGACAAATCGCCCTTGATGTCGGCCATGAAGACCGGCACGCCGATGTCGGACAGCGACTGCGCCATGCGCTGTAGCGTGACCGTCTTGCCGGTGCCGGTGGCGCCGGTGATGCAGCCATGGCGGTTGACCAGGTTGGACAGCAGTTCGAGGGTCTGGGTGTCGCTTTTTGCGATCGGCAGGGAGGTGGACATCGTGCTCGCTAATTCAGGTTCCGGAAAATCCGATCATAACCGAATTCCGAACCGGTAATGCATGCCGGCGCGCTGCCGCGCTGAAGGTCGCAACACCAGGTCCGGCAATTCGCAATAATCGCCTTCTCTTCTTTTACGTCCGGCGAAAACGGATGGGGGCATGGCGATACAGGCGGCGTTGACGGGTAGGGAGCAAGAGGTGCTGGCAATGCTCAAGCGCGGAATGGCTGCCAAGTCCATTGCCGTGGCAATGGCGATCAGTACCTCTACCGTCAAGAAGCATTGCACTGCGATATATCGCAAGCTTGGCGTGCGAGGCGCAGCCGAAACAGTCTCCATAACGCAGCCCATGGCACCGGGCGAGCTGGCAATGCTGGCGCGTGGCCGCTTGACCGAGCGCGAGACAGCGGTGCTGGCGCGGGTGCTGGCAGGCGCGAGCAGCAAGCAGATCGCCCGCTCGCTGGAGATCAGTGTCGATACAGTGCGCAAACACCGGGAAAACCTCATGCGCAAACTCGATTCCCATAGCACCCTGCAACTCGCGACAAATGTTTTCCTGATAGCGGCGCGCGATCCGCCATGAACGTTTTTGGCAATACGCCAATGGTGGCATAGGAAGCACATGCGGGTCGAGCTATCTTGCCTTCAACGCGTGTGACGCAAGGAGAGATCGGCATGGGACATTTTCCGCACAGGGTTGTTAGCGTGATAGTCAATGCAACGCAGGAAGCCGTCGTCATCGGGGGCGTTGAGGTGCGCCCGCGCAGTACACGGGCCGGCCTTAACCTGGTGGCCAGCTCCGCCGAGGCCGGGGAACCGCCTGGCACTGACGCGGGCGATTTCGGCTTGATCGTTAGCGAGGCAGGACGGGAACTGGTCCCGCAGCCAGGCCTGCAGTGGATGCGCACGCTGGCCCCCTTCATCGGCAAGCGCCGCCTGAACCAGCTGTTCATGACCGGCGCCCACGATGCCGGGAGTTATGCCCTGTCCGATCAGGATGCCGTCGAGTTCGCGCCAGATCTGCCGGCATCGACCCTGACAGATGTGACGCAATCGCTGCGCAAGCTGCTGGACGCAATGCCCGTCTTCCTCTTTTCTTTTTTCGGCCTGCTGAAAACTTTGAGCGATAGCGCAAAGCCGGTGTCGGTGGCCTGGTCGCGGACGCAATCCGGATCGATCTACCAGCAGCTCACGGCCGGGGCGCGCTATTTCGATATACGCCTTGCATACCGTCCCACGGCAGGCGCCCTGTTTGCAGTGCACGGGTTTTACGGAGCAGCCTGGAGCGACATGTTCGACGATATCCGTCGCTTTCATCGGGAGGCGCCGCAGGAAATCATTGTGCTCGAATTGCGCCTGGTGGGGCGGATTCCTGACAGCGCGCGCGCTGTCCTGGCGCGCCAGCTTGGTGAATTGCCGCTGCTGGAACCAGCCGCCGCGTCGCTGACCGTCAAAGAAGTGTGGCGCCGCCAGCAAACCGTGATCCTCAGTTGTGGCGACGACATCGTTCCCGGGCGCGTCTGGCACGGCGAGAACTGGAGCCCAGGCGTGCCCTGGAGCGACGAACGGGCGATCGTGAACACGGACTCGCTGTGGTCACTGTGGCTCGAGGAGCTGGCGAAGCACTTCGAGCGCGGGCCGAACCAGCTCGCGGCATTTGGCGAAACGTTGACCACGCCGGATGTGATCCAGCACCACATTGCCGAAGTGCGGCGCAGGGTCCTGGCGTTCGGCACGGACGGCGATCCGGCGGAA
Organism: Pseudoduganella sp.; assembly: GCA_039593355.1. Classification (GTDB taxonomy): domain Bacteria; phylum Pseudomonadota; class Gammaproteobacteria; order Burkholderiales; family Burkholderiaceae_D; genus Rugamonas. Next base: position 188,176 of record JBCNPK010000001.1, on the reverse strand, counting down.
CCTTGGGGCAAGCTGGGGCAGGGCCTGCGCGGCATGGCTGACAGCGTCAACCCGTGGGCGCGCTCGCGCCTGGATGCCTTGCTGGGTGGGCGCCTGAACATTCTTTGCCTCGATTTTTGTACCGATCCGCAGTGGCTGCAAGAGCTGCTTGAACGGAACGGATCGGACCAGCACCGTTTTGTCTTCTTCCGGCAGAAAGGGGACGACCTGCGCCAATGGCTGGTGCTGGACGCTTCGCAAGGCAGTGGCGCCAACCGGGCCATCTTGTGGGAGCGCAAAGCCGAAGGCGTGGACAACCAGTTGTGGCGCCTCGACGGCGACGGGCGCATACGCTGCCGCTGGCGCGAGCTGGGGCTGCAGCTGGAGGGCGAGCATGACGGCGCGGCCGTGGTGCTGGCGCCGCCTTCAGACCACCCCGGCCAGCGCTGGCGGCTGCAAGACGGGAATATCGTCAGCCAGCGCAATGGCGCCCTGCTTGCGCCCCAGTCCGGGCAGGCCCGGCAAGGGGACGTGCTGGTGGGAACGCTGGCGCCGCTGGATCATCCCAAGCGCCAGGAACTGCGCTGGAGCATGACACTGGAAGACTAAGGGGGACAGTATGGGGTCGCTATCAGCTGCAATCCGCAATTTCTCCGGCAGCGACGAGAATGCGCGGCGAACCAAGGAGCGCATGGAGCTCCTGCTTGTCGGCGCGCGGGCCAAGATCCGCGCGTACAAGGACGAGATCAACGAAATGTTCATGAATCCGGATAGCATCAAGCGCATCCAGATCCCGGGCATCCGTTCGATCCGCTTCATCGAGCAGTATCACGTCGCCAGCCAGCAAGGGTTCAACGAACAGGTCGCCAGGCATCTCGATGCGGCGATCGATGCGTTCTTTTCCCTGAACAAGGCGCCCGACAAGGCAGGCGCCATCAAGAGCGGGGTCAAGGCCCTGATCCAGACGGCACTGGACGGCTTCATCGGCAGCACTTCGGCAGGCGAGAGCGAAGAGCGCGTCTACGTGGTCATCCCGGAAAACAATGCCTTCGTGCGGGTCGATATCGCTTGCTGGCGCTACAACTTCATTCAGAAGGATTTTCTGGCCGAAAGCGATTCCGCCGTGGCCTATGTCTTGTGCAAGTCGGTCGTCGACCATCGCGCCCTCGCGATCGATGAACTGATTTACCTGGCGACCGATGCACTGTCTGAGCGGACCGGCCGGTTCGTTCCGGAGGTCGCTCTGGGGCAGTTGCGAGAAGCCCTGGGCAAGCACAGGGTCGCCGTGGCGAAAGGCACTGAGGGTGAGAAGGCCGCGCTGAAGGCGGCAGTCGACGGCATTTCCGATGCAAATATGAAAAGCCTGCTCACGCAACTGGAAAAAGTAGAAGTTGCAGTGCCATGGGTGATCGAGAACGACTTTCTTGCCGTTGGCCCTAGCCCTTTACCGCAGCTGGATGTGAATCAGGTCAGCAGTGCGACGCCAGCCGATATTTCTACCGTGCAGACCTACATCGAGGAACTGTTGCGGGTCTGGCGGGAGCTGAGGGACGAAAACCAGCAATGATATACAAGGGAGAAACCTATGCCACACATCGAAATGGGTATGTATGCGCGCCGTGACGTAACGCCTGGAACTGTCGCCATGGTGGGACCGATTTTCCATTGCGGCGGCACGCGCTATTTTTTATCTGTCGGCCACGCCCTCGGAGGTCCGGGCAACCGGAACGTCAGCGCATCCCGAGGCATGGGATACGAGAGGGTCGGGCAATACCTGATCTCTGCCACCAACCAGCACGCCGACTTCGCCTTGGTCCGGTTGGATGACAATGTCACGGTAGACCATGCGCATTCGCAACCTTACCCGCTGGCGGCTGCCGACCATCCTTTGCAGCCGGGCCAGATCATGAATGGGTACCGCTTCGTTGAGGGAGTGCGGGCAACGCAACCGGCTACGCTGGTCATGCAGGGTAACCTGAACGCCCCAATCGGAAACGCCGCGGTCCTTCTGCAGCAGTACTATCTGGCGGCCGGCGCCCCTGTTCGCGTGGGTGATTCCGGCATGGGGCTATGGATTCCAAACGCCGGTCACGAGCTGCTTGCTGCGATCCAGTGGGCGGCGGATTTCCATACCCAGGAAATCTACGCCACTCCCATCGTCACTTTCCTGCAGCAGCTGATTGCCGCCATGCGCAACTTCCAGGCTCAGACAGAGCGGGGCGCTGCCGTACAGGCGGCGTTGCACCAGTTCGACAACCACCACCTCAATTTCTACCTGCCCTAGCTGTGGCGTATTTATGAATTGAGGGTGAACTCGGTGAAGGAGGCGTCGGTCGGGGATTTCAGCTCTTCTTCCTCGACTGGCGGCGGGGCTTCCATGCCGTGGTTCAGGAGCCACAGCAGGTTGGTGGCCGAGTCCGCGTTGGCCAGTGCCTCGTCCTTGGTGATGGCGCCGTCCATGACCAGCTTGTACAGCGCCTGCTCGAAGGACTGCGAGCCGGGCGACAGCGATTTTTCCAGCGCTTCCTTGATCGCGCCGATTTCGCCTTTCTCGATCAGGTCCGAGATGTAGCGCGTGTTGACCATGATCTCCACTGCCGGCGTGCGGGTGCCGCCGCCGGCGGAGCGGATCAGGCGCTGCGATACGATGGCTTTGATGGTCGAAGACAAGTCCTGCAGCAGTGCAGGGCGGTTCTCGATCGGGTAGAAGGAAATGATGCGGTTCAGCGCGTTGTACGAGTTGTTGGCGTGCAGGGTCGCCAGCACCAGGTGGCCCGATTGCGCGTAAGCCATTGCCGAGGCCATGGTTTCGCGGTCGCGGATCTCGCCGATCAGGATGCAGTCCGGCGCCTGGCGCATCGAGTTGCGCAGCGCGGTGTAGAAGTCCTTGGCGTCGCTGCCGATTTCGCGCTGGTTGACGATCGATTTCTTGTTGCGGAACAGGTATTCGATCGGGTCTTCCAGGGTCAGGATGTGGCCCGAGCGCAGTTCGTTGCGGTGGTCCAGCATGGAAGCGATGGTGGTGGACTTGCCGGAGCCGGTGGCCCCGACCAGCAGCACCAGGCCGCGTTTTTCCATGATCAGGTCGGCCAGCACCGGTGGCAGGCCCAGTTCGCCCAGTGGCGGGATGCTGGCCGGGACGAAACGGAACACGGCCGAAATGCTGCCGCGCTGGCGGAAGGCCGACAGGCGGAAGCGGCCCAGGTTGGCCACGGAGATACCCATGTTCAGCTCATTGGTGTCGTCCAGTTCCGCCATCTGCTCGGGCGAGCAGACCTCGGCCAGCAGGGCGCGCAGGTTTTCCGGCTCGAGCTTTTGCTGGTTGATGGGGATCAGGATGCCGTTGATTTTCAGGTGCACCGGCGAGCCTACGGCGAAAAACATGTCCGAGGCGTTTTTTTCCTTCATCAGCTGGAACAGGCGGTCCATTGCCATTTTTTGGGTATCTCCTTTTATTAAACCCGGTAAGGCGGGGTCAGACCCAAGGGTCAGACCCCGGTACGCGGCAGCCGCCGGCCATGGGTCTGACCCTTGGGTCTGACCCAGGTTTACCGGGTTACACGCCGCGCAGCAGTTCGTTAATGCCTGTTTTAGCGCGGGTCTGTGCATCCACGCGCTTCACGATGACAGCGCAGTACAGGCTGTACTTGCCGTCAGCCGACGGCAGCGAGCCCGAAACCACCACCGAGCCAGCCGGTACGCGACCATAGAATACCTCGCCGGTGGTACGGTCGTAAATCTTGGTGGACTGGCCGATGTACACGCCCATCGAAATCACCGAGTTTTCTTCCACGATCACGCCTTCCACGATCTCGGAACGGGCGCCGATGAAGCAGTTGTCTTCGATGATGGTCGGATTGGCCTGCATCGGCTCCAGCACGCCGCCGATGCCCACGCCGCCGGACAGGTGCACGTTCTTGCCGATCTGCGCGCAGGAACCCACGGTGGCCCAGGTGTCGACCATGGCGCCTTCGTCAACGTAGGCGCCGATGTTCACGTAGGAAGGCATCAGCACCACGTTCTTGCCGATGAAGGAACCGCGGCGCGCCACGGCCGGCGGCACCACGCGGAAGCCGCCCTTGGCGAAATCTTCGGCCGAGTAGTTGGCGAACTTGGTAGGAACCTTGTCGTAGAACTGCATGGTGCCGTCGGACGGCATGACCACGTTGTTCTCCAGGCGGAACGACAGCAGCACGGCCTTCTTGACCCACTGGTTGACCACCCAGGCGCCATTTTCCTTTTGCGCTACGCGCAGCGAGCCGTTGTCCAGGCCGGCCAGCACGTGGCTGACGGCGTCGCGCACTTCGGCGGTGGCGTTGGACGGGTTGATCTCGGCGCGGTTGTCCCACGCGGTTTCGATGATTTGCTGGATGCTCATGACGATTGACTATTGGTTTTTCAGTTGGTGACAGAATTGGACGATACGGCGCGCCGCTTCCAGGCCTTCCTCGGTTCCGGCAACCAGCGCCATGCGGATGCGGTTGCGGCCCGGGTTGATGCCATGGGCGTCGCGCGCCAGGTAGCTACCCGGCAGCACGGTGACATTGTACTCGGCGTGCAGGCGGCGGGCGAATTCGGTGTCGGACAGCCCGGTGCGGGTCACGTCGGCCCACAGATAGAAGCCGGCGTCCGGCATTTGCACGTCCATCACCTCCTGGATAAGGGGCGTGATGGCGGCGAACTTGGCGCGGTATTGCGCGCGGTTTTCCTCGACATGGGTTTCGTCGTTCCAGGCGGCGACAGAGGCGGCCTGCACGTGCGGGCCCATGGCGCTGCCGTGGTAGGTTCGGTACAGCAGGAATTTCTTCAGCACCTGGGCGTCGCCGGCCACGAAGCCGGAGCGCATGCCCGGCACATTGGAGCGCTTGGACAGGCTGGAAAACACCACCAGGCGGGCGAACGGCTCGCCTTCCCTGGTGAGGCCGAGGATATTCGCGGCCTGCATGGCGCCCAGCGGCGGTTCCTCGCCGTGGTAGATCTCCGAATAGCACTCGTCGGCGGCGATGATGAAGTTGTAACGTTCGGACAGGGCGAACAGGTGTTCCCAGTCGGTCAGCGTCAGCACCGCGCCGGTCGGATTGCCCGGCGAGCAGATATACAGCAGGCGCACACGCTGCCAGACTTCTTCCGGCACGCTGTCGTAGTCCGGCGCGAAATTGCGGGCCGGGTCGGAATTGACGAAGTACGGCTCGGCGCCGGCCAGGAAGGCCGCGCCTTCATAGATCTGGTAGAACGGATTGGGACACATGACCAGGGCGCCGGTGTCGGGCGCGATGACGGTCTGGGCCAGCGCAAACAGGGCTTCGCGCGAGCCGTTGACCGGCAGCACCTGGGTGGCGCGGTCCAGTGTGGGCAAGTCGTAGCGGCGCTCCAGCCAGGAGGCGATGGCGCCGCGCAGCGCTTCGCTGCCGGCCGTCAGCGGATAGCTGGCCAGGCCGTCCAGGTTGTCGATCAGGGCCTGGCGGATGAAGGCCGGGGTCGGATGTTTCGGTTCGCCCATGCCAAGGCTGATCGGCTTGAAGGCTGGATTGGGAGTGCTGCCGGCGAACAGCTGGCGCAGTTTTTCAAACGGGTAGGGCTGCAGCTTGTCGAGATGTGGATTCATGGCGCATACGGCTGGTTGAACCATTGATTATATAGCGATGCGCGCAACAGTGGCGTTGCTGCCAATATGACAACGGGCTATGATCGGCCAATGGACACCGCGCTGCCGGAACCGGAACTGCCCGTACGCGACGCCGCTGTCACCCGGCGCGTGGGCCAGCTGCGCCTTGCGGCCGGCCTGGTGCAGGGCGGCCTGTTGTACTTTCTATATCGCGCCCAGCTGACAGGCGCCTGGCCGTCGGGGCACGCGGCGCTGCAGATTCCGCTGGTGATGGGCGGGATCGTGCTGCCAGTCTTGCTGATCTCCAGCCTGGGCCATCTGGACCGGCGCCAGCTGCTGCTATGGCTGGGCGCCGCCGCGCTGCTGCTGGCGGCCGTCTGCGTGCACGACGCCTGGCGCAACGCGCTCGATCCTGCCCCATTGAAGCGCCCGTCGATCCTGCTGTTCCCTTTCAGTGCCGGCTTTTTCTTTGTTGCCCACAGCCTGGTGCTGGCCGGCGCCCACGATGGACGGCGCATCCCCCATTACGCCACCTGCTTTGAATGTGCCTGGAAGCTGGCTATCCAGCTGCTGTTTTCCGCCATCTTCGTGGGCGGCGTGTGGCTGGTCATGTGGCTGGGCGCAGCCTTGTTCGACATGCTGCAGCTGCATTTTCTCGGCGAACTGCTGCTGAAGTCCTGGTTCTCGGTGCCGCTGGTGTGCCTGGCGTTTTCCAGCGCCATGCATACGACCGACATGCGGCCGGCCATTGTGCGCGGCATCCGCAGCCTGCTGCTGGTGCTGATGGCCTGGATACTGCCGATTGCCGTGCTGCTGATTGGCGGTTTCCTCGCCGCGCTGCCGTTCACCGGGCTGCAGGCGCTGTGGCAGACGCGCCATGCGACCGTCGTGCTGCTGGCCAGTTGCGCGGTGCTGGTGGTGCTGGTGAACGCGGCTTTCCAGGCCGGTGACGCGGCCGCCGCGCTGGCGCGCAGCGTGAGGCTTGCGGCACGCGTGGCCTGCTTCCTACTGCCGCCGCTGGTGCTGCTGGGCGTGCATGCGCTCGGGTTGCGTGTCAGCGATTATGGATGGACCATGGAGCGCGTGCTGGCAGCGGCCTGCCTGCTGCTGGCCGCAGCGTATGCCGGCGGCTATGCGTGGGCTGCCATGCGGCGGGGCGGGCCCTGGCTCGATGGCTTGCGTCAGGTGAACCTGGCGGGGGCCTTGCTTGCGCTGGCTGTGCTGTTTGCCTTGTTCACGCCCATCGCCGACCCGGCCCGCATCGCAGTGGCCGACCAGGTGGCGCGGCTTGAGCGCGGCCAGACGCCGGCTGCGCAATTCGATGCCGACTTCCTGCGCTTTCAGGCGTCGCGCTACGGCGTAGAGGCGCTGCAGGTGCTGGCTGCGCGCGGAGCCGGCGCCAATGCAGGCCTGGTGCGCAGTCGCGCCGCAGCCGCCTTGAGCCGGCGCTACCAGGATCCGTCAACGGTTGGTGCCGCCCCGGTCACGGATATCGCTGCCAACCTTGAGGTTTGGCCGAAAGGGACGCAGCTGCCCGCCGGGTTCCTGCAGCAGGAGTGGCCGGCGGCACGGCTCCCGGCCATGGCGCCGGCTTGCCTGCGCCGGGCCGGCAGCAAATGCGATGCGATCGTTCTTGATGCGGATGGCGACGGCAGGCAGGACATCCTGCTGGTCGGTGCGACGCGGGGCGACGGCGCCGCGCTGCTGCAGGAGCGGGATGGCACTTGGCGCATAGTGGCCCGGCCGCCTGTGCAGCTGGCCGGATGCGCCGGCGTGCTGGACCGGCTGCGGGCAGGGCAATTCTCGCTCGCACTGCAGCGACTGCGCGACCTGGAGGTCGGAGGCCAGCGCCTGGCGCTGACGCCCACCGACACCGCGGCGCCCGACTGCGCGCCCGGCGCGCCTTAGCGCAGCCGCTTGCGCCGCGCCAGCCTGGTCAGTTCGGAGCGCCAGCCAGGCGTTTGACGTTGCCCGAGCCCATGACGCTCTTGGTCACCTGCGGGTCGCCGTAATAGCTCACGTCACCCGAACCGGCCACGCTGACCGTCAGCGCCTGCTTGGCCCACACCACCGCCTGGCCCGAGCCGCCGATGCTGACCGCTGCTTCGCGGGTCGCCAACTGGCCGGTGCTGACTTTGCCCGAGCCGCCAATCGACACCTTCAGCTTGTCGGCCGAACCGCTTGCCTTCAGGTTGCCGCTGCCGCCCAGCGAGACGGAGACGGATTCGCCTTCGATGTTGCGCAGGTTGATGGAACCGGAGCCGCCGACGTCAAATGCCAGCTGGCTGCCGCGCAAGCCTTCCGCATCGACCGTGCCGGAACCGCCGACGGCGATGCGTTCGAGCTTCCTGGCAGTGATGACGATTTTCAGGTGGCGCGTGTCCAGTTGCAGGTTGCGGCGGGCAGGGCGGATTTTGAGGGTGCCGTCTTCCACCACGGTTTCGATCAGGGGCAGGATATTGTCGTCCGATTCGATGCTGACGCTTTCGCTGCTGCCGATGCGGACTTCCACCGAGCCGGGCAAGCCCAGGCCGAGGGCGTTGAAGTTGGAGACTTCGCGTGCCTGCTTGGTGATATTGCCATTGCCCTGGACCCGTTCGCCGGCAAACCAGCCCAGCGGCGATGCGGAAACCATCGCGACCGGCGCGGCGGCGGCAAATACGGAAGCGGCGATCAGGGCGTTGCGCACTGCAGCAGACATGTTCATCGTGTTCTCCTCAATTTGAATGAGAAGCATCGTAACCGTCCGCCTGCCAAGGCGCCCGCGCGAAGCGACAGGACGCGCCGATGGGGGAATAGAATGCATTTCGTCGGGGCTGGACGTCGCTCCTGTATCATTTCGCCCATGCTTACAATCATCATCAAACAGGGCAAGGAGAAGTCCATCCTTGCCGGCGATCCCTATATTTACCTGTCCGCCATCGAGCGTGTGGACGGGCGGCCTGCCGAGAAAAACAAGCCTGGCGCCACCGCCACGGTGCTCACTTCCTCCCGCAAATTCCTGGCCCGCGCCGCGTATAACGCCAAATCGCAGATCGCCGCCCGCGTGTGGACCCTGCGCGAAGACGAACCGGTCGACCACGCCATGGTGAAGCGCCGCGTGCGCGCAGCCATTTCCCGCCGCATGCATTCCTTGCAAGCGGCCCGCCCGGATGAGCTGGTGACCATCATCGCCGGCGACGAGGACGGGCTATCCGGCCTGCTGGTGCAAAGCTATGGCGGCAAGGAAGGTTACCTCGTGTGCCAGTTCCAGTCCGCCGCGGTGGAGGCGTGGAAAATCGGCATCGTGCAGGCGCTGATCGCCGAGACCGGTTGCCAGAACGTCTATGAACGCGCCGACAAGCTGATCCGCGAAGGCGAGGGCCTGCATGTGAAATCGCGCGCCCTGGCAGGAGAAGAACCGCCGCAGCGGCTGACGGTGAGCGAGCGCGGCCGGAGTTTTCCTTACGATATCCGCACCGGATTTGAGTATCCGAAATAAATGTTGTTCACTAGCCACTTACCTTCCATATGGCAATGAAATAGAATCATGCGAACCCAATTGGAGAGCACAGGCATATGGAAACCTCGCAAATTCGTACCCTCACGTATATCGAGAACGAAGACCACCCGGTCTTTGGCACTCTTGTCGAGCAAATCCTGCACCTGCTGAACTCCAAACTGGTTTTTTCCGACATCCTGATCCACCAGAACAGCCCCTTGCTGCTGCGCCAGCCGAAGGGCCTGGTGGCGGTGACCGATTCGCCGATCACGCGCGAAGAGCTGGAAGAATTTTTTGAAGTGGTCGAGCCGAACTGGAACGAACGCATCCAGGACCGCGCCTTTGACCGCGCGATCGACCTGCACACCGCCCGCATCCGCGCCAACTGTTTCAGCTTCCAGGGCAAGAAACGCCTCGGTTGCGTAATCCGCCGCTTCCCGAAAGAGCCGCTGGCGCTGTCGACCCTGGGTCTGCGCCCGGCTGAAGAAAAGTTTGCGCAACTGTCCAGCGGCCTGGTGCTGATCATCGGCGACACCTGCCAGGGCAAGTCGACCACCATCGCCTCCATGCTGGACGAGATCAACAAGAACCGCTCCGGCCACATCATCACCATCGAAGATCCGGTGGAAACCCTGATCCCGCAACGCAAATGCGTGATCACCCAGCGTGAAGTGGGCTTCGACGGCGACGTGGAAACCTTCGACCTGGGCGCCAAGGACGCGCTGCGCGAACGGCCGGACGTGATCGTGATCGGCGAGATCCGCGACGCCGAAACCGCGCACGAAGCGCTGGCGCTGGCCGAATCCGGCCCGCTGGTGCTGGCCTCGCTGCACGCCCGTTCGACCGAGCTGGGCCTGCAAAAGATGATCCGCCTGCTGGGCAATACCGAACCGCAGCGCCAGGCGTTGGCCCATGCGCTGCGCGGCGTGCTGTGCCAGGCCCTGATGCCGGCGCTGGACGGCGACCGCTACTATCTTGCCACCGAGAGCCTGACCGTCAACCCGGCGGTTGCCGCCGTCATCGAAAACGGCAGCGTGGCCGACCTGCGCGGCATGATGGAGCGCAAGGACGCCCCAGGATGCCACACCATGAACGAATGCCTGCGCAAGCTGCTGGCAGAGAAAAAAGTCAGTGTCGAAGACGCCCGCCACGCCACCACCGACCGCCTCGGCTTCGCCGACATGCTGTAAGAAACGCGGGGCTTTCTTTATTCAAGAGGCACGTTGCGGAGGCGGTTAACCATCTGGCTTTCGACCGGCGGGGCGTTGTTGTCCCAGGCGCCGCGCAGGTAGGACACGACTTGCGCTACTTCCACGTCATTCAGCGAGTGGCTGAACGGCGGCATGCCATAAGGACGCGGATTGCCCGCCGTGCCGGGCGCGAAGCCACCGTTCAGCACGATGCGGATCGGGTTTGCCGCTTCATCCATCGTCAGCGCGCGGTTGCCGTTCAACGGCGGGTAGTGCGGGGCGATGCCTTCGCCTTTTTCGCCGTGGCAGTCCATGCATTGGTTGCGGTAGATCTTTTCGCCGGCGGCCAGCCAGGCTGCCGCTTCCGGCTCTTTCGAGCGTTCGTACGGCTCGCGCTTGCCGCTTTCGTTCGGCAGCGATTTCAGATACACGGCCATGGCGCGGGCGTCTTCATCGCTCAGGTGCTGCAGGCTTTCGCGCACCACTTCCGCCATCGGGCCGAACACGGTGGCGCGTTGCGAAACGCCGGTTTTCAGCAGATCGGTAATGTCCTTCACTTGCCAATCGCCCAGGCCGGCCTCGCGGTCCGAAGTCAGGGACGGGGCGTACCAGCCCAGCACGGGAATCAGGCCGCCGGACAGGCTGTTGTCGCTGGCGCCCAGCGCATTGCGCTCACTGTGGCAGGCGATGCAGTGGCCCGGGCCCTGCACCAGGTAGGCGCCGCGGTTCCATTCGGCGGACTTGCTGCTGTCGGGCGTGTACACGGCAGGCTTGAAGTAGAGCGCGCGCCAGACGGCCAGCATGACTGGCTGGTCATACGGGAAACGCAGGGTATGCGGCTGGCTGCGCTGCTTCACAGGCGCGATGGTCTGGAAGTAGGCGTACATCGCATCCGAATCGTCGCGCGTCATTGCGGTGTAGTTCGTGTACGGAAAGGCCGGGTAGAGCAGGCGGCCATCCCTGGCCTTGCCGTTGTGCAGGGCGTTCCAGAAGTCGTCGGCCGTCCAGCTGCCAATGCCGGTTTCCTTGTCGGGCGTGATATTGGGCGAGATCACGTTGCCGAACGGCGTGAGCAAGGCGCGGCCGCCGGCGAATGCGGCGCCGTCGCGCGTGGTGTGGCAGGCCATGCAGTCGGCTGCCTTGGCCAGGTAGGCGCCGCGCGCCACCTTTTCTGCGATCGGCATGTTTTGCGAGGCGGCGCTGGGCGCCGGGCCGGTATCGTGCTTGGGCCAGATGAAGGCGACGGCTGCAACGACCAGCAGCAGCGGTACGGCGATGGCGATTTTCGTGTTGCGCTTCATTGTTCGTTCTTCTGTTTGGGAATGCCACCGCATTCCATCGGCAGTGGCTTGGGCAGGGAGGTGGCCGGGCGCATATCCGGGTCGGCCGGCTGCGCCGCCAGCCAGCCGGAAACGGCGGCGACGTCGGCTTCGCTCAGGCGGTTCGCCACGTCGGCCATGCAGTCGGGCGCATGCGCCTTGCGCTTCTTGTTGCGCCAGGCGCCGAATTGTGCGTTGATGTAGTCGCGCGGCAGGCCGATCAGCCCGGGGATGGCTGGCGCCACGCCGGTCATGCTGTCGCCGTGGCAGGCAATGCAGGCCGGCACCTTGCGCGACGGGTCGCCCTCATGCACCAGCACGCGGCCACGCTCGATCATCTGCGCCGTGGCGCTGCTGGCGGCCGGCGGCGGGTAGGGCGCGTGCTGTTCGGAGAAGTATTGCGCGATTTCGCGCAAGTAGGCGTCCGGCAGTTGTTCGACCATGTAGGTCATCATCGGGTACTGGCGGCGGCCTTGCTTGAAGTTCAGCAGCTGGTTATACAGGTAGCCGGCCGGTTTGCCGGCGATGCGCGGGAAGAAGGCGTCGCCTTGCTCGTTGGCTTTGTGGCAGGCGACGCAGGCGGCCACGCGTTGCTCGATCGTGTCTTTCAGCACGCCCGGTTCGGCGCTCGCCGCAAGGGGCAGAAGCAGCGCGCCGATGGGGAAAATGCGTGAGAAAATTCGCATGATGAATCCGTTTTTCTTGTGGTGCGTTAAGGATACGCCTGCAAGGCCAAGAATAACAGGCTCAGAATAGCCTTGGAGCGAGGGTATCAGATTGAAGCTGTATGAAGCGCTGGCCGACGAGCTGGCGGGTTTGATGGCGTCCGGTGTGCTGCGGCCGGGCGAGAGGCTGCCCTCCGTGCGCCAGCAGCAAGAGCGGCGCGGCGTCAGCCCATCCACTGTGTTCCAGGCCTATTACCAGCTGGAGGCGCGTGGCCTGATCGAGTCGCGTCCGCGCTCCGGCTATTACGTGGCGGCGCGGCGCGTCGTGGCGACGCCGGAGCCGGAGGTGTCACGGCCGGATCCTGCCTCCACCATGGTCGATGTCAGCGAGCTGGTATTCCAGGTGCTCGAAGCCAGCCGGGCGCCGGGTATCGTGCCTTTCGGTTCGGCCTTTCCCAGCCCTTTGCTGTTCCCGCTCGATAAGCTGGGCCGCGCAGTCAGCGCAAGCATGCGGCATATCGATCCCTGGAGCACGGTGGCCGACCTCTCGCCGGGCAATGCGGAACTGCGGCGCCAGATCGCCTTGCGTTACCAGCTGGATGGCGTGCATGTGGCGCCGGACGATATCGTCATTACCAATGGCGCGCTGGAAGCCTTGAACCTTTGCCTGCAAGCGGTGGCGCGGCCGGGCGACACTGTACTGGTGGAGTCGCCCAGTTTTTATGCGGCTTTGCAGGCGCTTGAGCGCATCGGGCTTAAAGCGGTGGAGGTGGCGACGCATCCGCGCGAAGGAATCGATCTCGGCGCTCTGGCGGCTGCGCTGGAGCAGCACAAGCCGAGCGCGTGCTGGCTGATGACGAGCTTCCAGAATCCTCTCGGCAGCCTGATGCCGCCGGAGAAGAAGCAGGCGCTGGTCGAGCTGCTGGCGGCGCATGACGTGCCGCTGATCGAGGATGATGTGTATGGCGAGCTGTATTTCGGTGCGCAGCGGCCGGCGCTGGCGAAACGATTCGACAGCAAGGGGCTGGTCATGCATTGCAGCTCGTTTTCGAAGTGCCTGGCGCCGGGGTTCCGCGTAGGCTGGGCGGCGGCAGGGCGCTTTGCGCGCCAGGTGGAGCGCTTGAAGCTGACAACATCGCTGGCGGCGGCGATGCCGTCGCAGCTGGCACTGGCCGAGTATCTGCGGCAGGGCGGCTATGAGCGGCACTTGCGGCAGCTGCGCAGCGCGTTGGCTTCGCAACAGCGGAAGATGCTGGCGGCGATTGAGGCGCATTTCCCACAAGGGACGCGGGTGACGCAGCCGCAGGGTGGATACTTTCTTTGGGTGGTGCTGCCGGAGTCGGTTGACGCATTGGAATTGCATCGCCAGGCGCTGGCTGACGGCATCAGCATCGCACCAGGGCCGATGTTCAGTGCGAAGCGGGCGTTTGGCAATTGTATTCGGCTGAATTACGGGCAGGTTTGGGACGACGGGGCGTTGGCTGTATTGGGTGCGCTCGCCAAAACCGGCAAAGCGCCGTGAACTGGCCCCAGGTCCAGCTCTCGTCCCTCACTGCAAGTTACGCGGTCGCCGCGTACCAGGGTCAGACCCTTGGGGCTGACCCGGATTTGCCGGGTTTGGGCCGCTTAGGCGGCTTGATCGGCGGCAGCGTATTGCCCATGCCGATCCAGTGGCGATACACGCGCAAGGCCACCTGCGCATCATCCGCCGCATAAAGAATCTGCTTCTCGTTCAAGCGCGGCGTAGCCCAATTGGTGGTGGAAATCTTCTTCGACTTGGCCAGCGTCTGCCCGAAATACTTGGCCACAGCGCTCTTGGCCCCCAGGTCATTCTTCTGCCCCGGCACCCGCAGCACCACGCCAAGATCGACCACCTTCAACGGCTCGATCCCCAGCTTGGCCCGCACGCGCTTGACGTCATCGGACAAGCCAAAGCCGATCTTCAGCGTCATATCCGATTCCAGGATAGCCTTGACGGCGGCGAGATGAGGAAAGTTATCGCCAACCTGGAACAGCCATGCCTGCCGGTCATCGGCAAACTGGATCAGGTGCGGCCCGTCCGAGCTTTCGCCCTTGACGAAGGTGGGTTTGGATTCGGTGTCGAAACCGATGGCATCCGCCGCCAGCAAGGCCGCTTGCGCAGCCTCCGCATCGGCGGCGGATTTCACGAGCCTGACGTCGGCCAGCCGGATGCCTTCATACGGAGGCAGCTCGGGGACGGCTTCCGGCGCGTCGCTCATTACTTCTTGGAGAACTTGGCAGTCAGCGCCTGCAGCTTCTCCGCGCGGCGGCGGTCGGCTTCCGCTGCGGCAGCGGCTTCGCGCTCGGCGGCGCGTTCGGCTTTGCGGCGTTCCATTTCTTTCTTGTGGCGCTCCGCCAGGGTTTCCTTGGCGTGCTTGCGGTGTTCGTCGGTGACTTCAGCGCCGGTGCTGCCATCCAGGTTGTAGCGCACGGTGGCTTTTTCCATCGCACGCAGGTAACGCTGCGAGGAAGTGTGGATGCCCAGGGCAGCGCGCATCAGCTTGCGGTTAAGTTCCGGCTGCGCGGCGATCAGCTGCTTGTCGATGCCGATCGACAGCGGCAGGCTGTCTCGGAACGGGGCAAACTGTTGCTGCAATTGCTTGAGCAGGGCGCGTGCGGAATTTGGAGCGGCAGGTGCGGCGGCCTGGTCTTCGGCCGGCGGCTGAGGGGTAGTGCTAGTGTTCATCGACTTCATAGGTTAATCAAGAGCCGCCAGCATACCACGACGCGCCCCGTAACAGCATTGTGTTTTGACTCATGATGTTGTTTTGCTATCGATTTAATGAGTGCAGTGCAGCACAAATCCTTGTATAATGACAGACGCACCAAATGCAGGACGGTGCGAATTCAGTTTGGTAAAGAGTTTTCGGCCGGGGCCACGCCGCCCTTCGTAGACCAGTTCCAGGGCATGTGCCCTCTCTAATCACTGAATCATCGGAATCGAGCCCGGTCAAGCGGGCTTTTTCTTTTCCCGATTATCCCTGAACAACCGAGCCTTCGACCAAGCGCACCTTCGGGCGCGCGCAGAGAGATATTGAATGACGAAACCTAAGACCCTGACGTTGTCCGCCAAGAAATCCACTGGTTCCTCCACCACCAGCGCCCCGCTGGCCGTGCCGAAGACCAGCCTTTCCTATGTGATCGACAATGCTCAAGAGGAGGCAGGCAAAGTCACTGTCGTCAAAAAGTCCCGCCGCCTGGCCGCCGTGCCGGCCGCCGAAGCGCCGGTGGAAGCGGCCGCCGAACCGGTCGTGAAGACCCGCGCCCGCAAGACCGCCGCCGCCAAGCCGGTGTCGCTGGCCGTCGTCGCCGAAGAAGCGCCGGCTCCCGCGCCAGCCAAGCGCGGCCGCAAGCCGAAGGCAGCCGAACCAGCGCCGGTGACCGTGACCACCGGCCCAGCCGCCGTGACCGAGGTGCGCGACGCAGCCGTGCTGGCATCGATCGACACTTCCGGCTACCTGCTGCCGCAGGTGAAGGTGCCGGGCCGCCGTGGCCGCAAGCCAAGCGAATTCACCCCAGAAAACGATGAAGTGGCGGCACTGAACGCGGTGGAACGCGCCGAACTGAAGGCGGCGTCCAAGGCGCGCGAGCGCAAAGCCAAGGGCATGGACGCTTTCGGCATGAACGACGGCGCCAACGCGGAGGAACTGGAAAAGCGCCGCACCCAGTTCAAGAACCTGATCAACCTGGGCAAGGACCGCGGCTACCTGACTTACGCCGAAATCAACGACCACCTGCCGGAAAACATCGTCGACCCGGAAGCGATCGAAGGCATCATCGCGACCTTCAACGACATGGGCATCGCCGTCTACGAGCGCGCGCCGGATGCGGAAGCGCTGCTGCTGTCCGATAACGTGCCGACCGCCGCCAGCGACGACGAAGTGGAAGCGGCTGCCGCCACCGCGCTGTCGACCGTCGATTCCGACTTCGGCCGCACCACCGACCCGGTCCGCATGTACATGCGTGAAATGGGCGCCGTGGCGCTGCTGACCCGCGAAGGCGAGATCGAGATCGCCAAGCGCATCGAAGGCGGGCTGCGCGACATGATCCAGGCCATTTCCGCCTGCCCGACCACCATCGACGAAATCCTGCTGCTGGCCGAAAAGATCGCGAAGGACGAAATGAAGGTGGACGACGTGGTGGACGGCTTTGTCGACCTGAACGAAGACGCGCCGACACCGGCGCCCGTCAAGGTTCCCGCCGCCGCTGCCGACGAAGACGAGGAAGAAGAAGATCTGGACGAAGAGGAAGAAGACGGCGACGTGAACGGCGGCGCCGCAGGCTACTCGACCGAGCAACTGGCGCAGCTGAAGGAAGACGCGCTGGCCAAGTTCGGCCTGATCTCGACCCAGTACGACAAGATGCGCAAGGCCGCCTACGGCAATGCCGCCTATCTGAAGGCGCAGGACATCATCTCCAACGAACTGCTGGGCATCCGCTTCACCGCGAAAGTGGTGGAAAAGCTGTGCGACACCCTGCGCGGCCAGATGGAGCAGGTGCGTTCGATCGAGCGTTCGGTGCTGGAGCTGTGCGTGAACCGCTGCGGCATGCCGCGCGCCCACTTCATCAAGGTCTTCCCGGGCAATGAAACCAACCTGGACTGGGTGGACGGCGAAGTCAGCGCCGGCTATCCATACAGCGCGGTGCTGGGCCGTAACGTCCCGGCCATCAAGGAACTGCAGAACAAGATGATCGACCTGCAGGAGCGCGTGGCGCTGCCGCTGGCCGACCTGCGCAAGATCAACAAGCAGATGGCCGCCGGCGAAAAGCGCGCGCGTACCGCAAAGCGCGAAATGACCGTGGCCAACCTGCGCCTGGTGATCTCGATCGCGAAGAAGTACATCAACCGCGGCCTGCAGTTCCTGGACCTGATCCAGGAAGGCAATATCGGCCTGCTGAAGGCGGTGGACAAGTTCGAATACCGCCGTGGCTACAAGTTCTCGACCTACGCCACCTGGTGGATCCGCCAGGCGATCACCCGTTCCATCGCGGACATGGCCCGTACCATCCGTGTGCCGGTGCACATGATCGAGACCATCAACAAGATGAACCGCATCTCGCGCCAGATCATGCAGGAAACCGGTTCCGAGCCGGATATGGCAACCCTGGCGCAGAAGATGGAAATGCCGGAATCCAAAGTCCGCGAAATCATGAAGATCGCCAAGGAGCCGATTTCCATGGAGACCCCGATGGGCGAAGACGGCGATTCCCAGCTGGGCGACTTCATCGAAGACAACACCACGCTGGCGCCGCTGGATGCCGCGCTGCACGCTTCGATGCGCAACGTGATCAAGGAAGTGCTGGACTCCCTGACCCCGCGCGAAGCCAAGGTCCTGCGCATGCGCTACGGCGTGGAAATGTCGAACGACCACACCCTGGAAGAAGTGGGCAAGCAGTTCGACGTGACCCGCGAGCGTATCCGCCAGATCGAAGCCAAGGCCATGAGCAAGCTGCGCCAGCCATCGCGTTCGGACAAGCTCAAGACTTTCCTGACGGAGAAGTAAGAAGTGCGAAACGGAGGCTGCGGCCTCCGTTTTTTTTGCCGTGGCGCTTGACGAAAAAATAACTGCGCATCTACACTGGACATCTCTTTCGACTTACGGCGCCAAGCAAGAATGAATATCTTGTCCGACATTTCCCCGGTACTGATCCCAGTGCTTGCATTGTGCGTGCCGATTGTCGGGGTCATTGCCTGGGCCGTCGTGAAAATTACCCGGCTTCAGATGCTGCATGAGACTATCCGGCAATTGAGCGCGAATGGCCAGCCAATCCCGCCTGAACTCATTGCCCAAATTGTCGATCGCAAGTCTTCTTGACGGCGGCCTGGCGTTCCAGCAGGAGATATGGTCCGTCGGGGCCGAGCTCTTCCCGGAGAACGCTCCATCCTTGGGATCGATAGAACGCTAGCGCATTGGTGTTGGCCTTCAGGCACTTCAGCCCTGGTTTCCCGCAAAAATACTTCGCACAATGCGCGAGCAGGGCTTTACCCACGCCTTGCCGCATCGCGGACGGATGAACAAAGAGATTGTGCAAAAAACTGTCGGGTTCCCAGATCGATGCGAAACCAAGAATCTTTGCATCGGCGACGGCGACCAGTACTTTCTCTCCTTCTGTGTGCGCATCGAAATCAGACTGTAGATGGCGTTTGCCGCAGTCCCAGATAAACGCGGCGTCGCGGGAGGCTACATACAAATCGCGCAGCGCCTCGCGATCAGTCTCTTCAAATTCGCGAACGAGAATCGTCATTTTGTCCCTTCAATCGCGTCCAGGTAACGAACGATCGACTTTTCACTTCTCTGTAAATCTGCTGGACTGGAAAACCTGGTGTGGGACTCCAGTCGTCTCGCTAGTTCGACAAGCCGGCCGTTTCGACTTTCTGGCTCGGGAGACCACGCCCAACCACAAGCTCCATCAGGTGTCGAGAACACGTATGCTGTGCCGTCAAGTCCCATACGATCAGAGCGCGCCGCTTCCGAAATCGCCTTTGAATAGAGCCGCACTATGCGATCGGATATCGACGCAGTTAGCGGGGCATGGCGAGTTGTTACGGCGCCTGGTGGACAAAATGGTGGTGGGCGTAACCTTGGGGGAGCTATTTCGGATCGGTGCGTCCAAATCCATTTTTCCTTCCTGCACCAACTTCAGGACGGCATAGTCGCGCGCCGTCGCCGGCGCGCAGACTGTGTACGCCAGGGCGATGGCTAAATTAAAGGCAAAACTGAACTTCATTTACGCGATTGACAGCATCAGGCGCTTGCTGAAGTCGATGCCTTCGCGCAGGTGCTCGCGGATTTTGTACAGTAAGAGGGTGGCCAGTACCGCTAGCAGAGCGCAGGTCAGCATGTCCACCGGCGCCGGCCAGCCGATTGATTCCAGCTTGTTGTGCGCGACGCGGGCCGCGCGCATTTGCTGCGCCATGGCGCCGGCGCCGATGATCTGGCCATCGTCGGTGATGCGGCGGGCGAGGTCGAAGCGGCCGAAGTTGTCGCGTACTTGCATCTGGCCTTTGCTGTACACGAAGGCGAGGGGAGTGTCGCGGCCACGGATGCGGAGGTTGCCGACAATGTCGCCGTTGTTGTTGATAGCGGTGGCAAAGCTGTTCCCGCGGTTCATCATCACGCCCAAATCCACAGTGCGCACGCCGTCGTAGCTGAAGGCGTGCCAGCTGCGGTCGGGCATCTGCATGGTGCCCACTACGACGCCGTGGTCGTTGACTGCCATCGCTACGCTATGACGGTCGCCGACGTCAGGAATCTCGACCTTGCCGATGCCGGGTTTGTACATGAAGGCGCGGCGGAAACCGTTGGCGCGGTCGGCGGCGCCCACCACGACGTCGTGGGCGTTGATGCCCAGGGCGTAGCTGTTCTTGCCGCCGAATGTGCCCAGGTCCAGCATGGTGATGCCGGTGTCGATGAAGGCGTGGTATGCGCCGTCATAAGTGTCGGCGTGGCCGACGATGTGGCCCTGTTCGTTGATTGCGGTGCCGGCGCTGCTGGCGCCGCCCAGCGTGTCGAGTTCGCGCAGGCCGCTGCGCTTGTCGTAGCGGTAGGCGTGCCAGGTGTAGTCGGCTGCCTGGGCGGAACCGGTGACGACGCCGGTTCCGTTGATCGCTGCCGCTGTGCTTTCTTCACCGCCGAAGGTGCCGATGTCGTAGCGCTGGCCGCCGGAGCGCAGGAAGGCTTGCCGCGCGCCGTAGTCGTTGATCGATTCCAGGACGGTGTCGCCGGCCTGGTTCATGTCCTTGGCGACGATGGACTCGGTCATCGATCTGCCGAATGGGCCGGCGTGGGCCGCGCTGGCGCACATCAATGCTGCCAGCGCCAGAATCACGGAAACGCCGCGCATCAGGCCAGCGACAGCATCTTGCTGCTGTAGTCGATACCTTTGCGGATACGGTCGCGCATTTTGAACGCGACTCCCGCGGCGAGGATGGCGAGGAAGCAGAAGGTCAGCCAATCAGTTGGCGAGAGACCCTTTCTCACACCGTCCGAATCGACGGTGCCGGATTTCAGCTGGTGGCCGGTGAAGTTGGAACCGATGACCTTGCCATCTTCGGTAATGTCGCGCGTCAGGTAAAGGCCACCGAAGGCCGAGCGTACCTGCATCCGGCCATTCTTATAGATGAAGGTGTGGGGAGCGTCGTGATCTTTGATTTTCACGGTGCCCACAATGTCGCCGTGGTTGTTGATGCCGTTGGCGAAGCTGGAGCCCCGCGCAATCATGGCGCCCAGGTCGATGATGCGGCCGTTCTTGTACATGAAGGCGTGCCAGCCGCCGTTGGGCATCTCGGACGCGCCGACCACCACGCCATGGTCGTTGACGCCGGTCGCCACGCTGATGCGGCCGCCCAGCGTAGGCAGCTCCGTCATGCCGCTGCCCGGTTTGTAGAGAAAGGCGCGGCGATAGCCGTTGGGCAGCTGCGCGGCGCCGACCACGTAGCCGTTGCTGTTGATGGCGGTGGCGTAGCTGTTTTTACCGCCCAGGGTGCCCAGGTCCAGCATGCCGACGCCGTTGTCGACGAATGCGTGGTAGTCGCCATCGGCCGTGTCGGCATAGCCCACGATGTGGCCGGATTGATTGATCGCGGTGCCGACGCTGCTGTTGCCGCCCAGCGTACCGAGGTCGCGGATGCCCTGTGCTTCATCGTAGCGGAAGGCGTGCCAGGCGTTGCCGGCGGTGAGCGCGCCGCCGGTGACGATGCCTTGATTATTGATGGCGTTGGCGGTGCTGTCGCTGCCGCCCAGGGTGCCGATTTCGATATGGCGGCCCTGCGACATCATGACCGCGCGGCGGCGGCCGTCTTCATCCTTGATCTCGCCCACCCATTCGCCTGCCGCGTTAATGCCGGTCATGGTACTGGACTCTGTCCTGGATTCCCCCATCGGGCCTTTGGCGTGGGCGGCGAAGGGCAGGGCCAGTGCGACGAGCAGGGCGAGCGATGCAGGCTTCATGGGTAGTCTCCGGGGGAAGAGGAATGTTTCCGGAGACTATACGGGAATATTGCTAGAAAATATTCTCAAATTGTAATGATTAGACTTTGCGCACGAACTCCGATTTCAGGCTCATGGCGCCAAAGCCTTCGATCTTGCAGTCGATATCGTGGTCGCTGTCGACCAGGCGGATGTTCTTTACCTTGGTGCCTTGCTTGATCACGCCGCCGGAGCCTTTTGGTTTGAGGTCCTTGATCACGGTGACGGTGTCGCCATCTTGCAGAATGGTGCCGACGGCGTCCTTGTAGACGCGCGCGGTTTCGCCGGCTGCTTCGGCGGCCTGTTTCGGCCACTCGTGGGCGCATTCAGGGCAAACATAGTTGTCGCCGTCCTCGTAGGTATACTCGGACTGGCATTTTGGGCAGGCTGGGAAATTAGACATTGGAACTCACATGCAGGAATTGGAAAACCCGATTTGGGCAGCGCTGAACAGCGCACAGCAACATTTTAACATTCCGGCAGGCGCGGCCCGGCGATATCCGGCCGACGTGGCGCCGTTTTGCGCAGTGGCGGAACACGGCGTGCCGCTGTCCGGCGAGGACCTGGCAGGCATCGAAAGCGGCACCTATTACTTCCTCGGTGCGATGCCGGAACTGCCGGAAGGATGGGCGCTGCAGCCACTGTCCGGGGTGCTGCAAATGGTTTACGAGGGCGGGCCGCTCGCGGCGCCTGACGCCTCGGCGATCCGCGTTCTGGCAGCGGACGATCCGGCGATGGTGGAACTGACCAATCTCGCCTTCCCTGGCTACTTCCGTCCGCGAACGGGGGAGATGGGCAGGTATGCCGGCATCCACGATGATGGCGGCAGGCTGGTGGCGCTAAGCGGTGAGCGCATGGACCTGGGCCATCTGCGCGAGGTGAGCGCCGTCTGCACGCATCCCGAATTCACGGGGCGCGGCTATGCGCGGCGGCTGGTGGAATACATCATGTACGGCATGCAGCAGCAAGGCGTGAGGCCGATGCTGCATGTGGGGGCGGCCAACGCCCGAGCGCAGGCGCTGTACCGCTCGATGGGCTATGTCGCCACGCGCGAGCTGCCCCACGCGCGGCTGGTGAAGGCAGGTTAGTCGCCGGCGGAAATGCTTCCCAGGCCGTTGGCCGATTTGTTGAAGTGCTTGGGATGGCCGAAGTATTTGATGCTGCCCATGCCGTTGGCGACAAGGTTCAGGGTGTCGCTGGCGTACACAGTCAGGTCGCCCATGCCGTTGACGTCCAGGTCGGCGCGTTCCGCGTGCAGGTCCTTGAGGGTGACCTGTCCCACGCCCTGCGACTTCATGCGCAACAGCTTGACCTTGCCGCTGGCGTACATGGCTCCCGCGCCTTCAAAGCTGATGTCGATGCGTTCGCCGCTGATATTGGTGACGCGCGATTCGCCGGCGCCGAGGATGCGGTAGCTGGTCAGGGCGGGTACGGTCACGGTGATCTTGTTGGAGTCCTTCGGGTTCGACGTGCGCTTGGTATCGTCGTACACGATGCGCAGCACGCCGCCGTTGACGTCCGCGTTGATGCGGCGGATGAAATCGGGTTCGCCGCTGATGGTCACCGATTGCGGCTTGCCGACTTCGACGTACACGCTCATCGGGCCTTTGACATTGATGCCGTAAAAAGTATCGAACTTGCGGACCTGGTCTTCAGCCAGGGCGAGGGAGGGCAACAGCAGTGCAGCTAACAGCGTCAGGCGGAACATACGATCTCCTCATAACAGAGCGCATGATTATGACTTATTCGTAGATTTTTTGCTAAGCGGGCCCGGATTTTTTTCCGGGCCCGTTTGCCAGTGCGGCTTAGCCGGTATTGCGCAAGCCTGCGGCAACACCGTTGATGGAGAGGTGAATGCCGCGGTTGACACGCGGATCGAGCCTGTCTTCCTCATTACCCAGCGCGCGGCGACGCTTGATCAGCTCCACCTGCAGGTGGTTCAGCGGATCGAGGTAAGGGAAGCGGTTGGTGATGGAGCGCGCCAGCAGCGGATTGCCTGCCAGACGGTCCTTGGTGCCGGTGATCGACTCCAGGCAGTCGAGGGTCTGGTGGTATTCCTCGGTGATGCGCTTGAAGATACGCTCACGCAGTTCCTTGTCCGTCACCAGCTCGGCGTAGCGCGAGGCGATCGCCAGGTCGGTCTTGGCCAGCACCATGTCCATGTTCGAGAGCAGGGTGGCGAAGAACGGCCAGTGCTGGAACATGTCGCGCAGCTGCGCGGTGCGCTCCTGCTTGTTGCCGGCCGCGATCCACGCGCCGATGGCGGAACCGAAACCATACCAGCCCGGCAGCAGCAAGCGGCACTGGCCCCAGCTGAAGCCCCATGGAATGGCGCGCAAGTCTTCGATGCGGCGCGTCGATTTGCGGGAGGCAGGACGCGAACCGAGGTTCAGTTCCGCGATTTCCGCGATTGGCGTGGCCGCGAAGAAGTAGTCGGTGAAGCCCGGGGTCTCGTACACCAAATTGCGGTAGGCCTTGTAGGCCAGCTCGGAGATTTCGGCCATCGCCTTTTCGAAGCCGGCCAGGCGCGGGCCGTGGCAGGCGTCGTCAGGCTGAGGCATCAGGCTCGCTTCCAGGGTCGAGCAGACCAGCAGCTCCAGGTTGCGGCGGCCGATTTCGGCGTTGGAGAACTTGGAGGCGATGATCTCGCCCTGTTCGGTCAGGCGCAACTGGCCGTTGACGGTGCCTTTCGGCTGCGCCAGGATCGCCTCGTAGCTTGGGCCGCCGCCGCGGCCGACGGTGCCGCCGCGGCCATGGAACAGGCGCAGTTTGACGCCGGCCTTGGCGAAGATTTCCACCAGGGCCAGTTCGGCCTTGTACAGCTCCCAGTTGGAGGTCATGAAGCCGCCGTCCTTGTTCGAGTCGGAGTAGCCCAGCATCACTTCCTGGATCATGCCCTGCTTGGCGATCAGCTTCTGCACCATCGGCACGGCCATCAGCGTTTCCATGATGCCGGCCGCGCGCTGCAGGTCGGGGATGGTCTCGAACAGCGGGATCACCATCAGGTCCGAGGTATGCTCGCCGTCGGCGCCTTTGCGCAGCAGGCCGGTTTCCTGCTGCAGCACGAACACTTCCAGCAGGTCGGACACGGTCTCGGTGTGCGAGATGATGTAGTTGCGGATCGCGCGCTGGCCGTAGCGCTGGCGGATGTCGCGCGCGGTGCGCAGGATGGTCAGCTCGGAGGTGGTCTCGTCGGAGTATTCGATGTACGGCGAATACAGCAGGCGTGGCTGCGACAGTTCGGCCAGCAGCAGCCTGACCTTGGCCTCTTCATCCAGCGCCGCGTAGTCGGCCTGCACGCCGGATTTGGCGAACAGTTCGGCCAGCACGCGCTCGTGGATGTCGGACGACTGGCGCATGTCCAGCGACGCCAGGTGGAAGCCGAAGATGTCGGCTGCGCGTTTCAAGGTGGTCAGGCGCGGGCG
The DNA here is from genome assembly GCA_039593355.1 of Pseudoduganella sp. Taxonomy (GTDB): domain Bacteria; phylum Pseudomonadota; class Gammaproteobacteria; order Burkholderiales; family Burkholderiaceae_D; genus Rugamonas. The sequence continues at coordinate 163,522 of JBCNPK010000001.1, read as the reverse complement.
GGCCAGCACGGAGCCGTGGTTGGCGTCCAGCGAGTCGATCAGCACTTGCAGGTCGGCCGAGAAATCGGCCGGGCATGGGTAAGGCTCGGCGTGGCCGACTTCCTTGCGCAGGATGTTCGTCGCGCCGAGGGCGCGCGCGGTGGCGGCCAGGCGGGCGTACATGCCGATCAGGGCGCGGCGGTACGGCTCGTCCTTGCGGTGGTCGGACGTGTCGGTGGACGCGTCGGACAGGGCTTGCAGCTCAGGCGAGCAGCCGACCATCAGGGTCGACACGGACAGCTCGGCGCCCAGGGCGTGGGTTTCGTCGAGGTAGAAGTCGAGGATGGTGGTGGCCTGGCGCTCCAGCGCATGCTGCATGGTGCCGGCGTTGACGTTCGGGTTGCCGTCGCGGTCACCGCCGATCCAGCTGCCCATCTGCACATAGGAGGCGTCGATGGCAGGCGCGGCCGGGCCATAGTGTTCGGCGATTTCGGTCTCGATGTCGTCGTACAGGGCCGGCAGCTCGCGCAGGAAAGTGATGCGGTAGTAGGACAGGGCGTTGTCGATTTCGTCGGCCACGGTCAGCTTGGAGTAGCGCAGCATGCGGGTCTGCCACAGGGTCGCGATACGCGCGCGCAGCATGTGCAGGTTGGCGCTGCGCTCTTTCGGCGTCAGCGGCAGGTCGCGCTGGGCCAGCAGGCGGGCGATATCGTGTTCCGCGTCCAGGATGGACTTGCGCTGCACCTCGGTCGGGTGGGCGGTCAGGACGGGGGAAATCAAGGCTTCCTTGAAGAAGCTGGTCACGGTGTCCAGTTCGACGCCGGATTCTTTCAGCTTGTCGAGGGCGAAGCTGATGCTGCCGCGCTGCGGCGCCGAACCGGCCAGCAGGTGGGCGCGGCGGCGGCGGATATGGTGCTGGTCTTCCGCAATATTGGCCAGGTGGGAGAAGTAGGAGAAGGCGCGCACCACCGTGATGGTCTGTTCGCGCGTCAGGATCTTCAGCATGCCGTCCAGTTCTTTGGCGGCGCCGGCATCGGCTTCACGGCGGAAGCGGACGGCGGTCTGGCGAATGGTTTCTACGACGGCAAATACTTCCTCTCCTTCCTGTTCCCGCAGGACGTCGCCCAGGAGGCGGCCCAGCAGGCGGATGTCTTCTTTCAACGGCGCGTCTTTATCGGCGCTCTGGTTTACATCGTCTGTTGCACTTACTTGATTTGCCATAGTTAATCAGTCAAAAGATAAGAATGGTCGTGCAAAAGGCTTGTGGCCGCAGTCTGCATAGGGGCGCGCATGCTAGAATTTGTGGTCCTAATCAAGCGTAATACACTGGTGAACGCCGGGTTAGCGCTAGCAACAGCGAAAGAACTGGTTTTGAATACTCCCGAAATGGCCCAACAGCACCCTTCCAAATTGGTGATCGCTTCGCGCGAAAGCCGTCTCGCCATGTGGCAGGCCGAGCATGTTCGCGCGCGCTTGTCTCAATTATATCCGCAGTGCAGCATTGAGATCCTGGGCATGACAACCCGGGGCGACCAGATCCTCGATCGCGCCCTGTCCAAGGTGGGCGGCAAGGGCCTGTTTGTGAAGGAACTGGAGGTGGCGATGGAGGAGGGGCGCGCCGACCTGGCCGTCCACTCGCTGAAAGACGTGCCGATGGAGCTGCCGCAAGGTTTCGCCCTGGCGGCGGTGCTGGAGCGCGAAGATCCGCGCGACGCCTTCGTTTCCAACGATTACGCCTCGCTGGCGGAGCTGCCGGCCGGCGCCATCGTCGGCACCAGCAGCCTGCGCCGCCAGGCCCTGATTTCGGCGCGCTATCCGCACCTGGTGATCAAGCCCTTGCGCGGCAACCTCGATACGCGCCTGGGCAAGCTCGATCGCGGCGACTACGCGGCCATCATCCTGGCCGCAGCCGGCCTGAAACGCCTTGGCCTGCCGCAGCGCATCAAATCGCTGCTGGCGCCGGAAGACTCGCTGCCGGCCGCAGGGCAGGGCGCAATGGCGATTGAAATCGCCGAACGCCAGGACGGCCTGGACCTGAAAGCCATCCTGGCGCCGCTGAACGACCTGCCGACCGCCCAGGCCGTGACGGCCGAACGCAAGGTCTCCAAGGTATTCGGCGGCTCCTGCCAGGTGCCGCTGGCGGCCTTCGCCACCGTGGACGGCGGCCAGATGCACCTGCGCGCCATGGTCGCCACCCCGGACGGCACCCGCGTCGCCCGCGCCGAAATCACCGGCGCCGCCGCCGACGCCGAGACGCTGGGCGCGCAGGTCGCAGAACAGCTGCGCGCCCAGGACGCCGAGGCCATCCTCGCCGTCTGCCAGGCCGAGCAAGCCGACGCGATGAACCCCAACGCCGCTCCGTCGGCTTGAGCCGTGCCGATGCCGGTTACGCCCCGCAACCCCAGCAAACCTGGGTCAGACCCTCGGGTCTGACCCTGTCTTACCGGGTTTCAATGGCAAGCACCGTCGTCCTCACTCGTCCCATTGCGCAGGCCGAGCCGCTGGCCGGGCGCATTCGCGCCCTTGGCCGCGAGGTCGAGGTGCTGCCGCTGCTCGAAATCAGCCCGCTGCCGGAACAGTCGCACCTGCGTGCGGCCCTGGCGGAACTGGCGAGCTATCAATTAGTTGCCTTCGTCTCGCCCAACGCGATCGATGCAGCCTTCGCGCACATCCCCGCCTGGCCCCGGGGCCTGCACGCCGCCGTGGTGGGCGAGGGCAGCCGGCAAGCGCTGATCGCAAAAGGCGTTCCCGCGTCGCTGATCGCCAGCCCCGCCAACCCGGCCAAGAGCGACACCGAACACCTGCTGCAAGCGCTGGACCTGCCAGCCCTGCGCGGCGCCAGAGTCCTGATCGTGCGCGGCGAATCCGGGCGCGAGCTGATGGCCGACTCCTTCCGCGCCGCCGGCGCCGACGTCACCGTGCTGCCGGCCTACCGGCGCGCCATCCCGCAGCTGACGCCCGCGCTGGCAGCCCGCCTGGCCGCGCTGGCCAACGATGGCGCCGACTGGATCATCACCAGTTCCGAGGCCCTGCGCGGTCTTGCCGCCCTGCTAAATGAATTAAACAAGTTGACAATCGTTGCAACTATGCAACATCATCACCTGATCGTCCCCCATTCCCGGATCGCCGACACGGCGCGGGAGTTGGGCTTCCAGAATGTGACCCTGACAGGATCAGGCGACGAACGGGTGCTCGCCGCGTTACAATCACGTCCATGAACGATTTGCCTAACCAAACTGACAATAAAGACGTCCCGCCAAACCAGCTTTCCGCGCCGGCCGTCGAGACTCCAGCCACCGCCCCAGCTGCGCCAGCGACCCCGCCGGCGCAAGAGCGCGACGCCTTGCGCCAGCCGCTGACCATCGCCGTGGTGGTGCTCGGCATCCTGCTGGCCGCGCAAGCCTTCTACTCGAAGAACCAGGTGTTCCGCCTGCGCGAAGAGATGGCGCGCCGCCTGCAGCAGGGCGATTCCCTGAACGGCCAGACCAGCCAGCTTGCCAAGAGCGTGCAGGAGACCGCCAAGGAAATCCAGCTCAAGGTCGGCGTGCTGGAAAACCGCCAGCAGGAGGCGCAAGCGCAGCAACTGGCGCTGGAGCAGCTGTACCAGGACATGTCGAAGAACCGCGACGAGTGGGCGCTGGCCGAAATCGAGCAGGTGCTGTCCACCGCCAGCCAGCAGCTGCAGCTGGCCGGCAATGTGCCGGGCGCCCTGATCGCCCTGCAGAACGCCGACCGCAGCCTGTCCCGCTCCGACAAGCCGCAGTTCATCACCATCCGCCGCGCCATCGCCAAGGACATCGACCGCCTGAAGGCGCTGCCGAATGTGGACTCGGTCGGCCTGGCGGTGCGCCTGGATAACGTGATCGCCCAGGTCGACGGCCTGCCGATGATGTCCGACGCCAAGCCAACCCCGCCGGCCCCGGCGGAGCGCAAGGCCGCCGCGCCGGCCAAGCCAAAAGCCAAGGGCACGGGCAAGGAAGCCGCGCCTGCGCCGGCGGCCGAGGACCAGGACAGCTGGAGCAACCGCATCAAGAACGTGTGGCAGGAGTGGAGCAGCGATATGTGGTCGGAAGTGTCGACCCTGATCCGCGTGCGCCGCGTCGATACGCCGGACGCCATCATGCTGGCGCCGGAAGAAGCCTATTTCGTGCGCGAGAACCTGAAACTGCGCCTGCTGAACGCGCGCATGGCCCTGCTGTCGCGCAACGAAGCCGCTTTCCGCGCCGACCTGCTGGCCGCGCAGGAAACCCTAGCCAAGTACTTCGACACCAAGACCAGCCAGACCAAGACCGCCCAGCAGATGCTGCGCCAACTGCAAGGCAGCAACCTGTCGATCGAGATGCCGACGCTGGCAGACAGCCTGAACGCGGTACGTAACTACAAGGCGAAGCCATAATGCGTCTCTTCATCTGGCTCGTTGTCATGATGGCTGCGGCCATCGGTATCGCCGTAACGGCTCGCTTCAATCCCGGCAACGTGGTGCTGTTCTATCCGCCGTACCGGGTCGACCTGTCGCTGAATTTCTTCCTGGTGCTGCTGGCAGCGTCCTTCATGCTGGTGTACTTCCTGGTGCGCGCCTTCAACGCCACCGTGAACATGCCGCGCAAGGTGGCCGCCTACCGCCAGAACAAGCGCGAGCGCGACGGCAACAAGGGCCTGCGCGATGCGCTGAAGGCCCTGTTCGAAGGCCGCTTCGGCCATGCCGAGAAAGCCGCACTGCGCGCCGCCGAACTGCCGGAAAATGCCGGCGTTGCAGCCCTGATCGGCGCCCGCGCCGCCCACCGCATGCGCCAGCAGGCCCGCCGCGACCAGTGGCTGGCCCGTATCGCCAGCGACAACGGCATGAAAACGGCGCGCCTGATGACCATGACCGAACTGCTGGTCGACGACCACCAGCCGGAAGCGGCGCTGGAAGCCGTGCGCGAACTGAACGCCAGCGGCACCCGCCATATCCACGCCCTGCAATGGTCGCTGAAGGCCGAGCAGCAGGCCAAGAACTGGCCGGAAGTGCTGCGCCTGGTGCGCCTGCTGGACAAGCATAAGGCCTTGCACCCGGCCCTGTCGGCACGCCTGCGCGAGCTGGCCTATGACGACCTGCTGTCCGATAATTCGCACGATGCGGAATCGCTGCAGCGCGTCTGGGCCACCATCCCGACGGCAGACCGCCTCAAGCCCTTCGTCGCTTGCCGCGCCGCCACCGCCCTGAACGCGCGCGGCCTGCACGATGAGGCCCGCGTGGTCTGCGAAGAATCGCTGGCCGCCAACTGGGACGAGCGTGTGCTGCGCGCTTACCGCGACGCCGCCGCGCCGGTTGGTTCCGCTGCGTTGCTGGTGCAGATCGAGCACTGCGAAGGCTGGGTGCGCGAACGTCCAAACGACCCGGAACTGGCGCTGACCCTGGGTTCCCTGTGCCTGAAGCAGAAACTGTGGGGCAAGGCCCAGCGCTATCTGGAGCAGGCCCTGTCCGACGCCTCAGAAGCGCGCATGGTGCGCGAATCCCACCTCAAGCTGGCGCAGCTGCATGAAGCGCTGTCCCAGCCCGAAGAAGCGGCGAACCACTATCGCCAGTGCGCCTTGGCAACTATTTTGTGAGAGTGCTGCGCCGCACAAACGGCGCGCACTTCGCTATAATTGCAAGGTTAGACTGTCCAAAAAAGCATTAACCCGAGGAAAAACATGAGCCTGAATAAAGTACCGGCCGGCAAGGACCTGCCGAACGATTTCAACGTGATTATCGAGATCCCGATGAACGCGGATCCGATCAAGTACGAAGTGGACAAGGAATCCGGCGCCATCTTCGTGGACCGTTTCATGGGCACCGCCATGCACTACCCATGCAACTACGGCTACATCCCGAACACCCTGTCCAATGACGGCGACCCGGTCGACGTGCTGGTCATCACCCCATTCCCGCTGATCCCTGGCGTGGTCGTGCGTTGCCGCGCGATCGGCGTTCTGAAGATGACCGACGAATCCGGCGAAGACGCGAAAGTGCTGGCTGTTCCGGTCGATAAGATCCTGCCGATCTACAAGCACTGGCAAAAGCCGGAAGACCTGCAGGACCTGCGCCTGCAGCAGATCCAGCACTTCTTCGAACACTACAAAGACCTGGAGCCAGGCAAGTGGGTCAAGATTGAAGGCTGGTACGGTCCGGAAGAAGCCAAGAAAGAAATCATGCACGGCGTCGCACAAGCGGCCAAGCAGGAAGGCTGATTCCAGGCCCGATCGAAGAAAGCGCCCCGCGGGGCGCTTTTTTTGTATAGTCGTTCGCGTACACCCTTGCAGGGAGGACGCGATATGGAAGGCTCATTGTCGATCTGGGCGAAGACCGCCCCTACCGTCGCGCTGCCGGAACTGAGCGGCGAAGTGCAGGCCGACACCTGCGTCATCGGCGGCGGCATCGCCGGCCTGACGACGGCATACCTGCTGTCGCTGGAGGGCCAGCGCGTGGTCGTGCTGGAAGCGCGCGAGCTGGGCAGCGGCGAGACCGGCCGCACCACCGCCCACCTGATGCCGCCGGACGAGTGGTACCACTGTATCGAACGCGATTTCGGCTCGGTGAATGCAAGGCTGGTGGCGGCCGGCCAGATGTCGGCCATCGACCAGGTCGCGACCATCGTCGGCAGCGAGGGCATCGACTGCGAATTCGAGCGGCTGGACGGCTACCTGTACTCGGCAATCGACAGTCCCGAAGAGGTCCGGCTCGAACGCGAAGCCGCCACGCGCGCCGGGCTGGAAACCGAGCTGCTGCCCCAAGTGCCGGGCGTGCCGTTCGAAACCGGAAGCTGCGTGCGCTTTGCCGGCCTGGCGCAATTTCACCCGCTGAAATACCTGAACGGACTGGCCGACTGCATCCGCCGGCGCGACGGGCGCATTTTCTGCGGCAGCCGCGCCACCGGCATCGACCGCGTGGGCGAGCGCCTGCACGTGGACACGGCCCACGGCCGGGTGGTGGCGCGTTCCGTCGTGGTGGCGACCAACTCGCCGTTCAACAACCGCGTGGTGCTGCACACCAAGCAAAACGGCTACCGCACCTACGTGATCGGCGTGGAAGTGCCGCGCGGCTCGCTGCCGCGCATGCTGCTGTGGGATAGCGGCGATCCCTATTACTACGTGCGGCTGGCGTCGAGCGGGGCCAGCCCTGGGCACGAGGTACTAGTTGCCGGCGGCTGCGACCACAAGGTCGGCCAGGACCACGACCCGCGCCACCGCCACGACCAGCTTGAGGCCTGGGTGCGCCAGCATTTCCCGATGGCCGGCGCGGTGACGCTGCGCTGGTCCGGCGAAGTCATGGAACCGGCGGACGGCTTGCCTTTCCACGGCCGCAATCCGATGGACGACAGCCAGGTGTACGTGATCAGCGGCGATTCCGGCACCGGCATGACCAACTGCACCCTGGGCGCGATGATCGTGCGCGACCTGATCATGGGGCGCGAAAATCCATGGGCCGAGCTGTACGACCCGGCGCGCAAACCATACCAGGGCGTCACTGAATTCATGCAGGAGCAGGCCAATACGCTGGCGCAGTACGGCAACTGGCTGCGCGGCGGCGAAGTCGAGTCGGCGGTGGAGATCGCGCCGGGGCAGGGCGCCATCTTGAACCGCGGCGCGAAAAAGCTGGCAGTGTACCGCGACGATGACGGCGGCCTGCACGCGATGTCGGCGGCGTGCACCCACCTGGGCTGCGCGGTGAGCTGGAATCCCGCCGAACAGTCCTGGGATTGCCCCTGCCACGGCTCGCGCTTTGCCGCCGATGGCGCCGTGCTGCACGGGCCGGCCAATACAGCCCTGGCGGCGGAGGAGCTGGACGATGACGAGGCTGGCATCCAGCCGGTGCCCGGCCAGCGCAGCAACGTCGAGCGGCCCCCGCGTTAGCTAGCGGCGGAAAGGCGAGTGTTCGTTCAGCTCACTGAGGTAGTCGTCGATGCCGCCCGACTCGCGTTCAAGGAAGCGTTCGACCGCATCGCTGAAAGCCGGATGCGCGAGCCAGTGCGCCGAAAAGGTCTTCTGCGGCAGAAAGCCGCGCGCCATCTTGTGCTCGCCCTGGGCGCCGCCTTCGAAGGTCCGGATGCCGTTGGCGATGCAGAACTCGAGCGGCTGGTAGTAGGCGGTTTCGAAATGCAGGCAGGGAATGTGCTCCAGAGCGCCCCAGTAGCGGCCGTACAGCGTGTCCGCCGTGTATACCACAAGGGACGACGCCACCGGCTTTCCATCGCGCTCGGCCGCCACCAGCAGCAGGTTTTGCGGCATGGTGCGGGCAAGGCGCAGCCAGAAATCGAGGTTCAGGTAGGGTGACGAGCGGTGCTCGGCGTAGGTGTTGCAGTAGCAGCGGTGGAAGAAACGCCAGTCCGCCTCGGACGCCTCGCCGCCGCGCACCTGCCGCAGGGTGATGCCGGCCTCCTGCACCTTGCGGCGTTCGGCGCGGATGTTCTTGCGCTTCTTGTGCTCCAGCGTCTCCAGGAATTGCTCGAAATTCGCGTAGCCCTGGTTCAGCCAATGGAATTGCACGCCGCTGCGCAGCATGAAGCCTGCCTTGGCCAGTTGTTCCGCCTCGTCCTGCGGCGGATACAGGATGTGGGTGGAAGACATGCCCGCCGCCTTCTGCTGTTCGCGCAGGAACTGCAGCAGCATGGCCCGCGCAGCCGCATCGCGCGCCAGCAGACGAGGACCGGTGACCGGCGTGAAAGGAATCGCCGACAGCAGCTTGGGGTAGTACTCGATGCCGTTGCGGTGGTATGCGTCGGCCCAGGCCCAGTCGAACACGTACTCGCCATAGGAGTGCGCCTTGACGTAAAGCGGCATGGCCGCAACCAGCTCCTGACCTTGATGGACAGCCAGGAACTGCGGCTGCCAGCCCGTTTCCGCCGTCGCGCTGCCGGACTCGTGCAGTGCATGCAGGAAAGCGTGCGACAGGAAAGGATTGCCCGCCGCCAGCCGGTCCCATTCGGCAGGAGCGACGTCGGCAAGGGAAGAAAAGACGCTGGTACGGTAATCCATCCAGCCATTCTAGCCAATTACGGCCGAGCCCGTGTCCCACCCTGGGGTCACACCCGAAATGAGACACGAGCTCAGGGATTGGCCAGCCGAGTCCGTGTCCCGAAACGGGTGTGACCCCAGGGTGGGACACAGGCTCGGCCGTACGTTGGGGCGGGGGCAATGTTAAAATCTTCGCCATCACCATTGGCCTTGCTCAGTTATGCCGCATTCCTTCCATAATCTGTATCACCATGATTTCGCCCGCGTGGCCGTCGGCGTGCCGCGTTGCCGGGTGGCTGATCCGCTGTTTAATGCGGCGCAGACGATTGAATTGGCGGAGCAGGCGGCGGCCAAAGGGGCTGTGCTGGTGGCGTTCCCGGAGTTGGGCTTGTCGGCTTATTCCTGCGATGATCTGTTCCACCAGCGCGCGCTGCTGGATGGAGTGCTGCAGGGCCTGCAAGCCGTGGTGGAGGCGTCGAGCCGCATCCCTTCGGCGCTGGTGGTGGGAGCACCGCTGCGGGTCGATCATCAGTTGTTCAATTGCGCGATCGTGGTGTCGGGCGGGGTGATTCGCGGCGTGGTGCCGAAGTCTTTCCTGCCCAATTACGGCGAATTCTATGAGGCGCGCCAGTTCAGTGCGGCCGATGAGGCGATTTCTTCGGAAATCACGCTGCTCGGCCAGCGCGTGCCCTTCGGCGCCAACCAGCTGTTCGAGCTGGAGAACCTGCCGCTGTTCAAATTCCATATCGAGATCTGCGAAGACGTGTGGGTGCCGATCCCGCCGTCGTCCTTTGCGGCGCTGGCCGGGGCCACGGTGCTGGTCAACCTGTCGGCGTCGAATATCCTGGTCGGCAAGGCCGATTACCGCCGCCAGCTCGTCGGGCAGCAATCGGCGCGCTGCATCGCGGCTTACCTGTATTCCTCGGCCGGGCGCGGCGAATCGACCACCGACCTGGCCTGGGATGGCCAGGCACTGATTTACGAAAACGGCGAAATGCTGGCGGAGTCGGAGCGCTTTGCCGACGAATCGCATATGGTCTTTGCGGACGTGGACCTGGAGCGCATGTCGCGCGAACGCATGCGCACCACGACTTTCGGCCATTCCACGCGCCGCCACAAGGCGGAGGTGGCGCAGTTCCGCACCGTGCGCTTCCCGGTCGAGCTGCCGCTGCACCGCGTGCTGCCGCTGGAGCGCAATGTCGCGCGCTTCCCCTACGTGCCGTCCAACCCGCAGCTGCGCGACAGGCGCTGCAACGAGGTCTATCACATCCAGGTCAGCGCGCTGGTGCAGCGCCTGTCCTCGTCCGGCATCAAGAAGGTGGTGATCGGCGTGTCGGGCGGCCTGGATTCGACCCATGCGCTGCTGGTCTGCGCCAAGGCCATGGACCGCCTCGGCCTGCCGCGCACCAATATCATCGCTGCCACCATGCCGGGCTTCGCCACCAGCACCCGTACGCTGGACCAGGCCCGCGCGCTGATGGAATTCGTCGGCTGCACCGCGCTGGAAGTGGATATCCGCCCAAGCTGCATCCAGATGATGAAGGATATCGGCCACCCCTACAGCGAGGGCAAGGAAGAATACGACATCACGTTCGAGAACGTGCAGGCGGGCGAGCGCACCAGCCACCTGTTCCGCATGGCGAACCACCACAACGGCATCGTGATCGGCACCGGCGACCTGAGCGAGCTGGCGCTGGGCTGGTGCACCTACGGCGTGGGCGACCATATGTCGCACTACAACGTGAACGCCAGCGTGCCCAAGACCCTGATCACCCACCTGGTGCGCTGGGTGGCCGAGAGCAAGCAGTTCGGCGACGTCAATTCGAGCGTGCTGCTGGCCGTGGTCAATACCGAAATCAGCCCGGAACTGGTGCCCGGCAAGGCCGGCGACACCGCGCCGGCCCAGGTCACCCAGGACTTTATCGGCCCCTACGAGTTGCAGGACTTCAACCTGTACTACACGCTGCGCTTCGGCTTTGCGCCGTCCAAAGTGGCCTTCCTGGCCCACCACGCGTGGCGCGACCGCGAGACCGGCCTGTGGCCGGAAGACGAGCACGTGGTGCGCAACCAGTACGAGCTGAAAGACATCAAACGAAACCTGGGCATCTTCCTGAAGCGCTTCTTCCAGACTTCCCAGTTCAAGCGCACCTGCGTGCCGAACGCGCCGAAAGTCGGCTCGGGCGGTTCGCTCTCGCCGCGCGGCGACTGGCGCGCCCCGAGCGATTCGGAAGCCGCCGCCTGGCTGGAAAACCTGAAGACCGTGCCTGACGCCTGATCACAATAAGGAGAACGCAATGAAGCAAATTACCGCCATCATCAAGCCATTCAAACTGGACGAAGTGCGTGAATCGCTGGCCGAAGTCAATGTGACCGGCCTGACCGTCACGGAAGTGAAGGGCTTCGGCCGCCAGAAGGGCCACACCGAGCTGTATCGCGGCGCGGAATACGTGGTCGATTTCCTGCCGAAGGTGAAGGTGGAAGTGGTGGTGGACGATAGCGTGGTCGATTCCGCCGTCGACGCCATCATCAAGGCTGCCCGCACCGGCAAGATCGGCGACGGCAAGATCTTCGTGCAGAATATCGAGCAGGTGATCCGTATCCGCACCGGCGAAACGGGCCCGGACGCGGTGTAATCCGCCGCCAACGCTTCAGGCCGCGCGCACGCAATCGCGGCCGTCGTTCTTGGCCGTGTACAAAGCCCGGTCGGCGCGCGCCAGCAGCGCGTCCGCTCCGGCATCGGCCGCTTCAAGGCTGGCGATGCCGATGCTGAGCCTGAGCGGCACGCTCCTTCATTCATGCAGCACCTGCAGCGCCTGGGCGCCTGTCCGCAGGCGTTCCGCCACGGCCTGCGCTTCGGCCATGCCGGTCTCCGGCAGCAGCATCGCAAATTCTTCACCGCCCAGACGGCCCGCCAGGTCGCTGCCCCGGCATGCCGTGGCGCAGTGGCGGCCGATGGCGATGATTGCCAGGTCGCCGGTGGGGTGCCCAAACTGGTCGTTGATCGACTTGAAGTGGTCGATGTCGATCATCAGCAGCGACAGCTTGTGCGCATAGCGCCGCGCGCGTTCGATCTCCCGGCCGGCGCTGGCCAGGAACTGGCGGCGGTTGGCAAGGCCGGTCATGCAGTCGGTGGTTGCCAGCTCGTGCAATTCCTGGTTGCGCTCCTCGATGGTCTGTTCCAGTTGCTGGCTTTCGGTCTCCAGCGCATCGGCCCAGGCCTGCAGGGAGGCGCGCGCATTGTCGCTTTCGATGCGGAACTGGGTGGCGATCACCAGGATGATGCTGGCGCCGCTAAGCAGGTAGGAGGTTGCCTGCATGGCGTCGGTCTGCAGGTAGTCGTTGACCGACGACAGCCCCGTTGCGATCGCCAGCGCCTGCAGCACGTGCCAGGCGGCGCCGATGCCGAACAGGGCGCACAGGACGGTGCGGCCGTTGCGCGGTGCATGGTGCGACAGGAAATGGAAAGCGCCAATCAGCAGGGGAATACGGATCAGCGAGGTGAGGGCGATGCGCGCGTGGATGTTGTCGTCGCCATAGGTGAACCAGGCGTAGGGCAGGGCCGCAAGCAGCAGGAAGAGCGCCCACGGCCAGGCCTTGAGCAGGAGCGGATGCGGCGCCGGGGCGTAGCGCACCGCGCCACGCAGCAGCAGCACGGCATTGGAGCTCAACAGGACTTTGGCCAGCACGATGGATAAGGCAGGCGGCAGTTCGCCGCGCATGCTGATCAGGATCCACGCCACGCCTTGGCAGATGGCGGCAAGGCTCCAGTTCGACCCGGCGGAACGGCCGTCGCGCACCGCGTGCAGGCCGAAGAAGGCGACGCCGATCGCCAGGCAGGCGATGCCCAGTGTGAGGGCGCAGGTGCCAACGTGCAGTGGATTCATGCCGCCTCCACCCGGTTGCGGCCGCCGTTCTTGGCGCGGTATAGCGCCGCATCGGCGCGCGCCAGGAGCGTATCGAGCGAAGTATCGTGCGCGTTGAGGGAGGCGACGCCGAAGCTGGCCGTAACCGGGAGCAGCACACCCGATTGCGCGGGCGCGATGCCGGCAATCGCCCGGCGCAGGCGTTCGGCCGCCAGGTGGGCAGCGATGGCGCCGGTTTCCGGCATCAAAAGGGCGAATTCCTCGCCGCCCAGGCGGCCCGCTAAGTCGATGTGGCGGGCGCTGGACTGGCAAGCATATGCGACCAGTTGCAGCAGCTTGTCGCCGGCTGGGTGCCCGAAGTTGTCGTTGACTTGCTTGAAGTGGTCAATGTCCAGCAGCAGGACGGCCAGCGGCAGCCGGTAGCGCGTGGCGCGCTCCAGCTCCTGCCTGCCGCGCTCAATGAAGTGGCGGCGGTTGGCGATGCCGGTCAGGCTGTCGGTGGTGGCGAGCCGGGTCAGTTCCGCCGTGCGTTCGGCGACCACGGCCTGCAGCATGTCGCGCTTTTCCTGCAGGCGCCCGGCGTGCGCTGCCAGCTCGTCGCGCACCTGTTCGCTCTCCAGGCGGAACTGGAAGGCGTTGACCAGCATGTGCAGGATGCCGCTGACGGCGAACATGACGGCGTAGGTGGCGCCGCCCTCCAGGAAATTGGTGACGTGGTCGCCCGACATGATGATGGTAGCCAGGCGCACCAGGCTCCAGGCGCCTGCCAGCGCCAGGATATCGCACAGGTGCCTGGTGCCGGCGGGCAGGCCGGAGCGGTTCAGGAGCATCAGCAGGGTGGCGCCATAGAACAGGCCGCGCAACGCCGAAATGAGGCCGATGCGGCAAGCGAGGCTCGGGTAGCCGTAGGTGAACCAGGCGAATCCCGCCAGGGCAAATGCAACGCAGGCCAGGTAGGCGCGGTCGTTGTAGCGGGTACCGACCAGCATGGCCGTGCCGCGGTGGATGAATACGAGGCTGGCAACGGTCAGGGTGTTGTCGACAACGGTGCCGACGAAATGGGGCAGGCTGGCGGCGTAGGCTGTAATCAGCGCGGCGGCACCGCCGGTGAGCGCCGACAGCGCCCACTGGCCGCCCGGGGACGTCGCCAATGCCCGCTCATGCAGGCCGCGGAAGGCGCAGGCAATCAGGACCGACAGGAAGCCGATCAAGCTGGTTGCAGTGGCGACATCAAAAGTAAACACGGTGAGGCGGGCGCATCTTAAAGTTGCCTCATTATATCTTTTGTTTCTTTACCGTAAGTTTTAACTTTTCAATTGAAAGTATTGCGGTGATACCGTTAACCTATGGCCGGCTGATCTTCAGGTCGAAGCGCCAGGCCAGCAGGCGCATGACGGTAATCAGGCCGGCGCTGGACCATAAGGCCACATCGTCGGACACCTGGGTGTATTGCAGCGCGATGTAGAACCAGCAGCCGAAGAAGGCGCAGATCGCATACGGTTTGCCGTCGCGGAAAACCATCGGCACCTCGTTGCAGATAATGTCGCGCAATACGCCGCCGAAAATGCCGGTCACCACGCCCATCATCACGGCCACAAAGATCGGCATGTCGGCCGCCAGGGCCTGCGCCACGCTGGCCACGGCGAACAGTCCCAGGCCGACGGCATCGGCGATCACGATCAGGCGTTCCGAAACGATGTGGCGGACATGCTTAAAGAAGGGCGCAGCCAGCAGGGCCACCACGAACAGCAGGATCGTATATTCCTGGTGCGCCACCCAGAACAGGGGACGCTTGTCGAGCAGGATGTCGCGTACGGTGCCGCCGCCGAACGCGGTGATGAAGGCGACAATGAAGACGCCGACGATATCCATGCGCTTGCGGCGCGCCTCGATAAAACCGGAGAAGGCCCCTACCAGGATTGCTACGACTTCGATAATGGTGATGAGGGAGACGGCGGGGACTATTTTCATAGTCCGAACGATAACATTGCTAGCGGACCGGCTGCAAGGCGCTGCGCAGCAGCACCATGATGGCGCCTTCGCCGCCTTCTTCGGCGCGGGCCTGGCAGAAGGCGATCACGCCGTCGGTCTGCACCAGCCAGGAATGGACCATGGATTTCAATACCGGCTCGCCGCCGCGCGAACCGAAGCCGCGGCCGTAGATCACGCACACGCAGCGGTAGTTGCGGCGCTTGGCCTTGAGCAGGAAGTCGTCAACCGCCTGGCGCGCCTCGTCGCGGCGCTTGCCGTGCAGGTCCAGTTCGTCCTGCACCGGCCAGTGTCCCTTGCGCATTTTCTTCATCACGTCCGGGCCGATGCCGGGCGCGCTGAAGTTCAGGGACGGGTCTTCTTCCAGGTAGTGGTCGACCTCGAACATGTCCGACAGCATCGATTCGCGCAGCACGGCCGCATCGTCGGCCGCCTGTTCTTCGGCGCTCAACGGGCCGCGCTTGCCGCCCTGGGCGGGGCGGTTCGCCACGGCCGGGCCCTTGGCGGGCGGCGGCACGTAGCGGTCGGACGGCTTCATTTTCTGCACGCCGGCCATCGAGGACTGGAACACATTGGCGGCGGCGGCGGCGGCCTTCTGCTGCTTGGCGGCCTCCTTTTCGGCGGCCGCGCGCTGCTCTTGCTGCTCCTTGAGCTGCTTGCCCAGTCCTTTCAGGTCGGCGAAGCTTTTCACTCTTGCGCTTCCAGGTAGCGCTGCGCGTCCAGTGCCGCCATGCAGCCGGTGCCGGCGGAGGTGATGGCCTGGCGGTAGACGTGGTCCTGCACGTCGCCGGCGGCGAACACGCCAGGTACGGAGGTGGCGGTGGCCATGCCTTCAGTGCCGGTGCGGGTCTTGATGTAGCCGTCCTTCATTTCCAGCTGGCCTTCGAAGATGCCGGTGTTCGGCTTGTGGCCGATGGCGATGAACAGGCCGTGCACGGCCACGTCGGTCAGGCCGCCGTCGTTATGCTTGACGGTGATGGCGTTCACGCCGGACTGGTCGCCCTTCACTTCGTGCAGGGTGGAGTTCAGTTTCAGCTCGATCTTGCCTTCGGCAACCTTGGCCATCAGGCGGTCCACCAGGATAGGCTCGGCGCGGAACTTCTCGCGGCGGTGCACCAGGGTGACCTTGGTCGCGATGTTGGACAGGTACAGTGCTTCCTCGACTGCGGTATTGCCGCCGCCGACCACGGCCACTTCCTGGCCACGGTAGAAGAAGCCGTCGCAGGTGGCGCAGGCGGATACGCCGCGGCCCATGAATTCCTGCTCGGTCGGCAGGCCCAGGTACTGTGCCGAAGCGCCGGTGGCGATGATCAGGGTGTCGCAGGTGTAGGTATTGCTGTCGCCCTCGAGGCGGATCGGTTTTTCGCTCAGGTGGGTGGTGTGGATGTGGTCAAACACGATCTCGGTCTTGAAGCGCTCCGCATGTTGCAGGAAACGCTGCATCAGGTCCGGGCCCTGGACACCCATCGGGTCGGCCGGCCAGTTTTCCACGTCGGTGGTGGTCATCAGCTGGCCGCCTTGTTCGACGCCGGTCACCAGCATCGGGTTCAGGTTGGCGCGGGCGGCGTAAATCGCGGCGCTGTAACCTGCAGGACCGGAGCCAAGAATCAGGACTTTCGCGTGTTTGGTAGTAGTCATAAGTGGATTCTTTACCTTGTTTGAGTGTCTGGTATATGGGTGCGGAACAGGAATACGACAAGTCCGGGCCCAAGCAAACCGAAATTATATGCGAAGCATGCATTTCACATGTACCGGGAGGCCGTTTAACCTTGATATGCCTTAGAATAAGCGCAATTATGGAATTTTTGCCTCCAAGCAATGAGTAAGAAGAGTCAAAAGAGTCAAGAGACAACTTCTGGTTACACTCGTACTGTCACCGAACGCCAGCCGCTGCCCAACCGGCTGGTGCGTCTGCTGTCGGAGGCGCGCTTTTTCGCGCTGTTCGTCGTCTGCGTTTATTTCATCCTGATCCTGGCCAGCTACAACCGCCTGGACCCGGGCTGGTCGCACAATAATGTGGTGCCCAAGGTGTTCAACCTGGGCGGCCGCGGCGGCGCCTGGCTGTCCGACCTGATGCTGTTCATCTTCGGCTTTTCCGCCTGGTGGTGGTGCGTCTACATGCTGCGCGTGGTGTGGCAGGGCTATCGGCGCCTGACCCGCAAGTTCGTGCTGAAGAAGGAAGAAGACCCGGAACACCAGCAGGAAGGCCTGATCCGCCTCGCCGGCTTCGCCCTGATGCTGGCCGGTTCCATGGGTCTCGAGTACCTGCGCCTGTACACCATGAAGGTGCAGCTGCCGCGCGCTCCGGGCGGGGTGCTGGGCGAATTGATCGGCCACGGCGCCCATGTGGGCCTGGGCTTCACCGGCGCCACCTTGCTCCTGCTGCTCTTGTTCGGCACCGGTTTCAGCCTGTTCTTCCACGTGTCGTGGATGTCGGTCGCCGAGAAGATCGGGGAAGTGATCGAGATGGGCATCAACTGGTTCCGCGCCCGCATGGAAGACCGCGAAGACCGCCGCCAGGGCGACGTGGCCGTGGTCAAGCGCGAAGAGAAGGTGGTGAAAGAGCGCGTCAAGCACGAAGAGAAGCATCCGAAGCCGGCCGACGTGCCGGCCGATGCGCCGCCTGCGCCTATCGTGAAGATCGAGCCGCAAATCACCCAGGTGGTGCAATCGGAGCGCGCCATCAAGGAAAAGCAGGGCACCCTGTTCCAGGAAATCGAAAACACCGACCTGCCGCCGCTGTCGCTGCTGGACGAGGCTCCGCCGCAGCAGGAAACCGTGGCCGTGGAGACGCTGGAATTCACCAGCCGCCTGATCGAGAAGAAGCTGTCCGACTTTGGCGTGGAAGCCAAGGTGGTCGCTGCCTATCCAGGCCCGGTCGTTACGCGCTACGAGATCGAGCCTGCCACCGGCGTGAAGGGCAGCCAGATCGTCAACCTGGCGCGCGACCTGGCGCGCTCGCTGTCGCTCACTTCCATCCGCGTGGTGGAAACCATCCCCGGCAAGAATTACATGGCGCTGGAGCTGCCCAATCCGAAGCGCCAGATCGTGCGCCTGACCGAGATCCTCGGCTCCAAGGTCTACAACGACAACCATTCGCCGCTCACCGTGGCGCTGGGCAAGGACATCGCCGGCAAGCCGGTGGTGGCCGACCTGGCCAAGATGCCGCACCTGCTGGTGGCGGGCACCACCGGCTCCGGTAAGTCGGTCGGTATCAATGCCACCATCCTGTCGCTGCTGTACAAGGCAGACCCGCACGACGTGCGCATGATCCTGATCGACCCGAAGATGCTGGAAATGTCGGTGTACGAGGGCATTCCGCACCTGCTGGCGCCGGTCGTCACCGACATGCGCCAGGCCGGCCATGCCCTGAACTGGGCGGTGAACGAAATGGAGCGCCGCTACAAGCTGATGTCCAAGCTGGGCGTGCGTAACCTGGCAGGCTATAACGCCAAGATCGCGGAAGCGGCCAAGCGCGAAGAAAAGATCCCGAACCCGTTCTCCATCACCCCGGACGCGCCGGAACCGCTGGAAAAGCTGCCAACCATCGTCATCATCATCGACGAGCTGGCCGACCTGATGATGGTGGTCGGCAAGAAGGTGGAAGAGCTGATCGCCCGTATCGCACAGAAAGCCCGTGCCGCAGGCCTGCACTTGATTCTGGCGACCCAGCGCCCATCTGTAGACGTGATCACGGGCCTGATCAAGGCGAATATCCCGACGCGTATTGCGTTCCAGGTATCGTCCAAGATCGACTCGCGCACCATTCTTGACCAGATGGGGGCGGAAACCCTGCTGGGCATGGGCGACATGCTGTACATGCCGCCTGGTACCGGCTTGCCGATCCGCGTGCACGGCGCCTTTGTCTCCGACGATGAGGTGCACCGCGTGGTGAACCACCTGAAAGCCCAGGGCGAACCGAATTACATCGAAGGCATCCTGGAAGGCGGCACGCTGGAAGAGGGCGGCGGCGACGGCGCGATCGCCGGTGCCGGCGGCGGCGGGGACGGCGAGGCCGACCCGATGTACGACCAGGCTGTGCAAGTGGTGCTCAAGCACCGCAAGGCATCGATCTCGCTGGTGCAGCGTCACCTGCGCATTGGCTACAACCGGGCCGCGCGCCTGCTGGAACAAATGGAAAACAGCGGCGTTGTATCGGCCATGCAGTCGAACGGCAACCGCGAAATCATCGCGCCTACCGCGTCGGCGGAATAAGGAATCCTATGAAGCACACCAAACATTTGGCGGCCGTGCTGGCCGCCGGCCTGCTGTTTGCAGGCGTAGCCAATGCTGCCGCACTGGACCAGTTCAAGGCTTTCGTCGCCAGCACCAAGGCTGCCAAGGGCGAGTTCACGCAAAAAGTCGTGGCCCAGGGCAGCAAGGACAAGCTGTCCTCAGGCAGCTTTGTTTTCGCCCGCCCCGGCAAATTCATCTGGACCTACACCAAACCTTACGACCAGGTGCTGCAGGCCGATGGCGAGCAGCTGTTCATCTACGACAAGGACCTGAACCAGGTCACTACCCGCAAACTGGGCGATGCGCTCGGTTCCTCGCCGGCGGCGATCCTGTTCGGCTCCAACGACCTGGAAAAGAACTTCGCCCTGTCCGAAGCAGGGGCCCGCGACGGCCTGGAATGGCTGAAAGCGACCCCGAAAGCGAAGGATTCCAGCTTCGAGCAGATCCTGATCGGCCTGAAAAACGGCACGCCGGAAGCCATGGAGCTGAAAGACAGTTTTGGCCAGACTTCCATCCTGGCGTTCAAGAAGTTTGAAAAAAATCCAGCGCTGAATGCAACGTCCTTTAAATTTGTCATGCCGAAGGGCGCGGACGTCATCAACAATTGAGGCATGATGACGCAAGACCTGTTCGCACCCGAGCCCACCCCGCCACTGGCCGAAGCGCTGCGCCCGCACACCGTTGCGGACGTGATCGGCCAGAGCCACCTGCTGGGCGAGGGCAAGCCGCTTAACCTGCTGTTCAAGTCGGGCAAGCCGCACTCCATGATCCTGTGGGGCCCGCCGGGCGTAGGCAAGACCACGCTGGCGCGCCTGTCCGCGCGCGCTTTCGACTGCGAGTTCATCGCCATTTCGGCCGTGCTGGGCGGGGTGAAGGACATCCGCGCCGCCATCGAGCAGGCGGAGCAGTTTGTCGCCAACGGCAAGCAGACCATCCTGTTCATCGACGAGATCCACCGGTTCAACAAGGCGCAGCAGGATGCGCTGCTGCCTTACGTCGAATCGGGCCTGGTGACGCTGATCGGCGCCACCACCGAGAACCCTTCGTTCGAGGTCAATTCCGCGCTGCTGTCGCGCGCCCAGGTCTACGTGCTGAAGGCGCTGACGGAAGACGAGATGCGCCAGCTGCTGGCGCGCGCCCGCGAACGCGCGATGCCGGACCTGGAATTCGACGAGCTGGCCATCGACACCCTGATCGGCTACGCCGACGGCGATGCGCGCCGCTTCCTCAACCTGCTGGAGCAGACCAAGACCGCCGCCGCCACCGCCCGCACCCGGCAGGTGACTGGCGAATTCGTGCAGAACGCGCTGACCCTGAACGCGCGCCGCTTCGACAAGGGCGGCGACAATTTCTACGACCAGATCTCGGCCCTGCACAAGTCCGTGCGCGGCTCCAACCCGGACGGCGCCCTGTACTGGTTCTGCCGCATGATCGACGGTGGCGCCGACCCGCGCTACCTGGCGCGCCGCATCGTGCGCATGGCCTGGGAAGACATCGGCCTGGCTGACCCGCGCGCCCTGACCATGGTCAACGACGCCGCCGAAACCTATGAGCGCCTCGGCTCGCCGGAAGGGGAGCTGGCGCTGGCCCAGGCCGTGATCTACCTGGCGGTGGCCGCCAAGAGCAACGCCGGCTACAACGCCTACAACGCCGCCATGGCCTTCGTGCGGCGCGACAAATCGCGCGAAGTGCCGGTCCACCTGCGCAATGCTCCGACCAAATTGATGAAGGAACTGGGCTACGGTCACGAATACCGCTACGCCCACGACGAGCCGGACGCCTACGCCGCCGGCGAAACCTACCTGCCCGATGGCATGGCCGAGCCAGGCTGGTACCAGCCCGTCCCGCGCGGCCTGGAAACCAAGATCGCCGACAAGCTGGCCTTCCTGCGCAAGCTGGACGACGAGGCGCGTAAGCGAAGCACGTAGACAAACTATTTACATTTCCCTTGTCCGCCGTTAGGATGTTGTAAATATTTTAACGGAGGGCGGGATGGCGCAGCGTCTGACAGTTGATGGGGTGACCGTGCATATCGACGGCGCCGGCGATGAAGTCATCATGATGCTCCACGGCTGGCCGCACGACCGCAGCCTGTGGGACGCCCAGGTGGCCGCCTTCTCCCCGCATTACCGCTGCGTACGTTTCAGCTTCCCCAGCCAGCGCAGCAAGGGCAGCCACACCATTGATGAAGTCGCCCGGCTGTACGCCGACACCGTGGGCGCCGTCAACGGCGGCCGGCCCGTAATCCTCATGCTGAGCGATTGGGGCTGCGTCTTCGGCTATCAATTTGCATTGCGCTACCCTGAGCTGGTGAGCAGGGTGATCAGTGTCGGCATTGGCGGTTCCAGCCAGACGACCTACCGCGCGTCGCTGGACTGGAAAACCCGTCTGCGCCTGGCCTTGGCTCACCGCCGCCTGAACGCCGCCAGCGGCTCGAGCCACGCGGCGCGCGAAGCCAGCTCGCGGCTGCAACTGCCGCACGTGATCAGCTGGCTGCGCGCCAGTGCGCCGGCTGCGGGCACGCTGCCGTTCAAGCTGCGCTGGCCGATGCTGTACATTTATGGCAAACGCAAGCCCTTCCATTTTCATACCCGCAGTTTCGAGGCCGCCGTGCAATCCAAGCCGGACAGCAAGGTGCTGGCGTTCCGTAGCGGCCACTGGGTCATGCGCGAGGAGCCGGAAGCCTTCAACAGCGCCGTCATGGGTTGGCTGGCGCAAGTGAATACTGCAGTGTTGCAATAATTGCATTTTGGAATTATAGTGCCGGGATGAAACTTTCTAAAGTCATCCTCTTGCTGTCTTCGCTGACAGTCTCCATGGGCGCGACCGCCAGTGAGCGCCTCTACCTCCAGGTGCCGGTCCAGTATGCCCCGAGCGCCTTTGTCATGCCCCGCATCAAGTCCGATTGCGACCTTGAGCGTGAAATGGCGGTCAACGCCGAGGCCGGGATCACCAAGCGCTATGGCCCCGTTGCCGTAGCCGCCAGGAACGACGACCTGGGCAATGAGAAGTTCATCAAGCTCACCATTACATCCGTGGATGCGATCGGCGGCGCCCAGTGGACCGGCCCGAAATCGATGACGGTGCTGGCCGAGCTCAAACAGGGTGAAACCTTGTTGGGGTCAAAAGTGTTCTCGCGCTCCTCGGGCCACAGCGGCCTGTTCGGCGGCACCTGCGACATGCTGCACAAAGTAACGCGTGCACTGGGCGCCGATGTCGGCGTATGGCTGAAGCGCGGCGCCCTCAGCGAGCCAGTCGAAGTCACCGACAAAACCACGGACGATCCAACGTAAGGCCGGCAATCCTGCGTTTCATCCCGCGTTTTTTGCACTTCGTCGCAAGTGCAAGGCGGGGCAGGGAGCCTTTAGGTACAGTGTAACCATGGAAGCACGGAAGTACTTGACACTGACCTAAAGGAGAGCATCATGAAAACCCTGAAACACATGGAAGCGACCTTCGTTATCGCAGCCGCCCTGGCCATCGTGACCAGCTTCGCAACCGCCACCACCCCGGTCCTGCACGTCGCCGCCGACCCGGTCGTCGCCAAAGTGGACAGCAGCATTCCAACCGTGGTGGTGGCAGCCAAGCGCCTGACCGCAGCCGAAAAAGCTTCACTGATCTGACAGCACGACGCCGGAGGGCTTAAAACTCGGTCGTTGTGCTGTCATCTTGGTACAATTGCTCCTTTCGACTAAACCTCGTTGCGGCAGCAATAACAACATGATCGACATCCAACTTCTCCGTAAAGACATTGATACTGTCGCCGCCAAACTGGCGACCCGCAAGTTCCAGCTCGACGTAGCTGGCTTCAATGCCCTGGAAGGCGAACGCAAAGCCATCCAGATGCGTACCGAAGAACTGCAAAGCAAGCGCAACTCGCTGTCCAAGCAGATCGGCATGATGAAGGGCAAAGGGGAAGACACCACCGCCGTGATGGCCGAAGTAGGCGGCCTGGGCGACGAACTGAAGGCCAACGAAACCAGGCTGGCTGACGTGCAGTTGAAGATGAACACCTTCCTGCAGGCCGTACCGAACCTGCCGCACGAATCCGTGCCAGCAGGCGCCGACGAAACGGGCAACGTGGAAGTCCGCAAATTCGGCACTCCGCGCAGCTTCGACTTCGAAGTCAAAGACCATGCCGACGTAGGCGCAGCACTGGGCCTGGACTTCGAGACCGCCACCAAACTGACCGGTTCCCGCTTCAGCGTGATGAAGGGCGGCATCGCACGCCTGCACCGCGCACTGGCGCAGTTCATGCTGGACACCCACACCGACAAGCACGGCTACACCGAGTGCTACACCCCGTACATGGTCAACGCCGAATCGCTGCTGGGCACCGGCCAGCTGCCGAAGTTTGAAGCGGACCTGTTCTCGGTGAAGAAGGGCGGCGCGGAAGGCGAAGGCCAGAACTTCTACCTGATCCCGACCTCGGAAGTGTCGCTGACCAATATGGTGCGCGACGAGATCGTCGCCGTCGAAACGCTGCCGATCAAGGTCACCGCCCACACTCCGTGCTTCCGTTCCGAAGCCGGTTCGGCCGGCCGCGACACCAAGGGCATGATTCGCCAGCACCAGTTCGACAAGGTTGAACTGGTCCAGGTAGTGCATCCTGAAAAATCGTACGAAGCGCTGGAAGAGATGGTGGGCCACGCCGAATACATCCTGCAGACCCTGGGCCTGCCATACCGCGTGATGCAGCTGTGCACCGGCGACATGGGCTTTGGCGCTGCCAAGACCTACGACCTGGAAGTGTGGCTGCCGGCGCAGAACACCTATCGTGAGATTTCCTCGCTGTCGAACTGCGAAGCCTTCCAGGCCCGCCGCATGCAGGCGCGCTTCCGCAATGCCGCGGGCAAGCCTGAACTGCTGCATACCCTGAACGGCTCCGGCCTGGCAGTCGGCCGCACCCTGGTCGCGGTGCTGGAAAACTACCAGCAGGCTGACGGTTCGGTGGACATTCCAGCCGCGCTGCAGCCTTATATGGGCGGCCTGACCAAGCTCGTAGCATAAAGTTGAAAATAGCCCTTCCATTTTTCGGAAGGGCTGCTATAATCTTGGCTCTCAACGGCGACCACCGTTAAATGCAGTACCTGGAGAGGTGGCAGAGTGGTCGAATGTACCTGACTCGAAATCAGGCGTAGGGTGTCCCCCTACCGTGGGTTCGAATCCCACCCTCTCCGCCATAAATTCAAAGACTTACGTCGCAACGAAGCCGCTCAAACGAGCGGCTTTTTTGTTTGCGTGTGCGGATTTTTTTGTCATCCGTGTATTGGTCAGCTCACTTCGTGAGGTTGTTGATCGTGCTGTCTTTAGCCTGTGAGCTGCGCGAGCTCCCAAATTCGAACTGATGGGCATCACGCAGGCAGAGGCTGAAGGCTGCTGCAATGGTGGAAATAAGGCCCACCGCTTCAGCGGGGATACTGGATCGGAAAATACATAGCACGACCAGGCAGGCAATCAACCCGACCACATCCATAATCACCATATAATCCGCGCGGCGATTCTGACCACCCGTGACTTTACGAATTTCCTCATCGCGATGACGAGCACCGGCAATGTCTTGGTAGCGCAGCTTATCGTGCTCCAGTTCCAGGTCACCCATGATCTTTTGAAATTCCAGCAACTTGCCCGGATCCGCCTTCAGTGCTTCGGTTGCAGATGCTGGGGAATCCATACCGGTCACTGACTGCGCCACCGCGATTACCTTGCTCGCTACTTCGGCAGCTTTGTCACCGCCATTCAAGTATTTGATCAGGCCTGGGACAAACTGCGAAGCCAGCGCCAACGCTGCAGTAATCGGGTCCATCAGTACACCTCCATATTGCGAACTATTCGATTGACCCAGCCGCGCGCATTCTCAGGCCAGTTATTCAGCTTGGTCAGGTACTGCAGGCGGTACCGGTTGAAGGCCATGACAAGCGCCGAAGGCTGCATGGCACGTACCGCTTCGATGGTCTTCGGTCCGATGATGCCGTCCGGCGAAACGCCGACCGCGCGCTGCAGCCAAATCACCGGGATACCGCCGTTATAGGCAGAGTCGAATATATGGAAGGCGATGGCAGGAGGCAGTTGGTCGCAGCGGTGCGGGGTCCAGTACCAGGCGCGGGCGATTTGCTTTGCAGTATCTTGCGGCAGGTCCTGCATGGCGCCTTGGTAGCCCCACTTGCGGGCCACCGTCATCGTGATGCCCCACATTGTTTCCCCGCCAGGGTCGGCAGCATTGGATCGGAAGCTATAGCCTCCTTCGTTCTCCATCAGGCGCGCAAAGCAGTCATCGAAAGAAGTGATCATTGGTGCACGCTCAGTTTGAAGTAATTCCAAACGGCCACTGCGACCCAGCCACAAGATGCCAGAGCGCCGGCCTGGATCACCTTTTCGAGGGCAGCACGAACAAGCCGATTCTTCAATTCCATGCGCTCAATGACCGCCTCATGATAACGACGATGTCCATCATGATCGCCACCAGGGAAAGCCCGTGATAGCAAGTCCAGGCGTTGAAGAATGTCGCGCTGCGTGTCGCGAACCTCCTTGATTACTTCTGCCAGGGCCACGCCGCCCGCTTTTTCTGCTTCCATTTGCCAGGTTTCCTTAATCGTCATGGGCTACCTTAAAGGACAGGCATTGCGCGCCAGTCGGTGTTGAGGACATTTCCACTGCCTGTAGTTAGGCGAACCCACGCTGGTGTAACGCCTGCTGCAGGCGTGGTGTTAATGACCCAAGTTCCCTGGGTGAACGAACCTGTAGTCGGCATCGAGCTCTTAAAGAAAATATCGCGGGCTTG
Organism: Pseudoduganella sp.; assembly: GCA_039593355.1. Lineage (GTDB taxonomy): Bacteria > Pseudomonadota > Gammaproteobacteria > Burkholderiales > Burkholderiaceae_D > Rugamonas. The sequence goes on along the minus strand of JBCNPK010000001.1, from coordinate 137,698 downwards.
CTCCATACCGCCCTGGACGATATTGCCTTGCGCTTCCACCACCTCCCAGAAGGTACTGCCGAGCGACTTCAATTTCATACGTGTACCACGCAGGCGCATCACGATGTCACCGCTAACTACACGACCGAACATCAAAATGGTGTCACCAGCCGCAGGGCGAATTGTCCAGGTTGCAGCAAAGCGATTATCGAAAATACGCTCACGACCAACGCAGGTTGCAGCGCTTTCCAGAGTAGTAACTGAATCGGCGGTGACGGCATACGAATAGCCCTCAAATGCACCGTTCACCAGCGTTTCTGTGCCGGCCCGATCAATCTTTGGCGGATTGTCATAAAGCACGGCATTGCCAGTGCCGCTCGCATTGGTAAATCGCGTGAAGCCATTAGCAGAGGAAGTCCAGCCAGAGCCAGACGGATTACGGATGGTGACATTGTCGATGGATTGCCCGGCACCAGTCTGTCCCCAGATAGGCACCAATAATTTCGGCACTGCACGGGTGTCCACGATCACCGGATTATTGATATCCACCGTGCCGGTGCTAGTTTGGTTAGCGATGTTCGCTACATCGAGGAAGAACACGATCCCGCACTGATCTTCATTGGTCGCCACCGATCCGCTCGTATTGGGGTTCTCGATATACGGCGCATTGATGACGACACGTGGTGCAGTTGGAACCCAGCGTGCAAAGTCGATGGCGCGCTTAGTGGCATTGATAATGCGCGGCCTATCTACGGTGATCTGGCCGTACACACGATTTGCCACATTCACCCCAGGATTCGTCAGGTCAGGATAGGCAAAGCGCAAAGGACCGTTATCACCGTCAGCATTGGATTCCCATCCGATGACCGTCACATTGTATGTTGGCCGTGTAAATAGGTTGTTCGACATGAACCCAGGGACGAATTGAATACCCCCGAATTTATTGCCAGAGGTGCGCACGCCGATCATCATCACATCGATCTGGCAAACGCCGTCCGGATTAGGCTCAATGTCAATGCCGTATGACGGTTGTGTAGTGGCGATCTGCCCCGTGTTATTGAACTCCCCGCCAAGTACCATGCCTTTCACCCAGGAGCTGATAGACATGCCTTGTCGGCGGTTATTGTCGGACCAGAAATTCTGCAAAACACCACCGCTAACGGGGGCGCTGGATGTCTCAATAGAGCGATCAAAGATGATGCCATCGCCCCAGAACTTGGATGCCCTGCAATCGATGATCCGCGGATTCACCGCCGAAGCAACGTAATAGCCGAAACCCCATTCTCCAGTGGCACCAGTATGTGAACCGACATCACCTACTACATCGCCACGGATGATGGTGACATCCGTTGTTCCGCGAAGATTCCACACAACATACTCATCGCGATTAGTTGGTGCCATTACAAATTGTGCGCCGGCATCATAGACGATGGTCGACCCATTTTGTGGCTTTAGGCCACCGCCATATTTTGTAGTCGGGTAATTAGGATCAACAGGATTGATCAGGTATTTCCCAGGTGGGATGACAATATTTTTGCTTGCGTTCAGTGCTGCCTGAATTACAGCTGTCACATCGATGGCAGCGAAGCCACCTTGGACGTCGGCCCGTTGTGCGGGTGTCATGAAATCCAGCGCGCTAACACCACGCTCGCGCGCCTTTTCTTCTAGTGTTCTTGCCTGCGCCGCAAGCGCATTCTGGATGAACCCGACGTAGGATGCGCCGGAAGGTGAGGCAAGCAAGATGGCGAGTGCGGAAGCCGATTGCGCCGACGGCGCGACCACTGTCGGCTGACCACTGGCATCGAAGCTCAGAAGGAAATTAGCGCGTTGTGCAGCTGGCGGTAAATCGATGGGAGCTACAGTGTCGGACTTCGGCACCTTGATCGCGCGCTTCAATCCGGATAGGTGTTGCTGCAGCGCCATCCAAATACGGTCGAAATCCGGATTGACCACATCTGATAGGAAGTCACCGTTTTGCTGATAATCCGTGCTGCGTTCCAGCTCTATATCACGTTCGATGCGAATCGGGATCAGGCTCGCAGGAGGCGCGGAGAAAATGACTGTGCCACCGGTCAGCGAGCCTAATCCGGTGATGGAAAAACCGGAAAATTGCTCTACATCATTGAGGAAAACGCGCAAGTCGGTGGCGGTTGGAACCTGGCAGCTATAGGCAAAGGTGGTAGTAACGCCATTGCCGACGTACTGGAAAACGGTGTCTTGGGAGGATACGGTCATGGCGCTGTCCTGGAGGGAGCGCCACGCCCGGCGCTCAGGTTTCGAGCTCCACTTCGTGGACGCCCGCTGAATGGCGCCAATCTTTGCTTATGTTGCCGGTCGGAATTCCGACTAAATGGTTGATGCGCACTGGTGCCTGCTCGATCGCGCCCGCGCCACTGTCCAGGTAGTCGTCCGGCTGCTCCGCCAATTTCGGGTTCCAATCCTTCATTTGATCCCACAGCGGCCCTTCGATAACACTCACGTGCGCCCACAACACACCGGATTTCATGGGGGCCTCCAGGGCGCCGAGGATGCGCTCGTTCTTATTGGCCTTTTGGACAATTTCCGTCACACCGCAATGCAGCCGGCGCTGTTTAATGGCGCGCTGCAAGAGCTTTCCGGCGAAGGAGCCGACGCCGTTGACCTCCACATAGACATGCAGAATATTGCACTTCTCGATCAGGTCGCAGGCTTGCAGCACCTGGCCGGCGGTGATGACCGTATTGCGGCTGTCGGCAAATTCTGCAAATTCGCCGGTGAGGCCTTCGCAGACGTGCCAGTAATGGTTGCCAAGGGTGTCGTCATAGACCACCGAGAACGCCGACGCATCGCTGGATTTCTTGCCCAGGGAGGTGTCCCAGTAGGCCCGGCCGCTGGCGATCTGGACCTTGCCGAGCATCATGCGAACCTGACGATTGGCCAGCTCGATTTCCGGCTGAACATCGTAGGCTTTCAGACGGGCCGGATCGAGGCGGCACTCGTTGATTGGCTTGGCTTCCAGCATATATTGGCTGTCCCAGTAGTTGAGGGTACGCGTCTTCTGGCGGCGCTTGATGATGTCGGCGCGGTTGAAGCGCTCCGGCCAGGCGCAATGGGCGTAGATGTCCATCACCATGCCGGGCGGCTTGGCAAAGACGATTTCGTTCCCCTGTACCTGGTAGTCGATGCCTTCCTCGAGTAGGCGGGCGAAGCGGTGGATGCCGAGGATCACGTACAGGCCATCGGCGCCCGGCGTGAAGTCGAACCGGTACCGGGTGCGGCTGCTGGTGTCCTCGTAGCGCACGCTGCTTTCGAACAGCGGGATTTTCAACGATGCGGCGCCGGCCGCGATCATCTCCGGATAGATGGAATCGTGCGTGTGCGGCGTGCCGATGTAGGTTTCCTGTCCACCGGGGACCAGGATGAAGATGGCCTCCTGAATCTTCTCGCGCAGGTTTTCCCGGGCCTCCGGCGTCTTGATGTTCTTCGGCACCTCGACATCGTCATAGTCGATGCTGCGCGCGCGGGCGGACGTAACGTTCTGGTTGACACCGGTCGCGGTCATGTTGGCGTTACGGGCATCGGTGGAACCGTTGACCCAGAACATCTGCGCGCCGGGTTTGGTCGGCAGCATGCCGCCGCACAGCGGATGCCGGCGCAGCACGTTGATGGTGTCGCGCGTCAGCTTGGTGGCCAGCTTGCCGTCGGCGGCCCAGATCAGCGATACCCAGGTGCGGTCGCAATACAGCTGCCAGGCCTTGTAGACAGCGAAGATGGTCGACTTGGCGGCGCCGCGGAACACCTGCAGCACGCGCACCGGATCGTCGGTGTTCTCCAGCCAGAAGCAGATCCGCACGTGCAGCTGCGGCACCTGCCACTTCATGACCTTGGCCCACATCAGAAAGAAGGCCAGGAAGCTGATCGGCTTATTTGCCATGGACGCGCTTATCGAATGCCGCCTTGGAGCTGCCTTGCTGGAGCTGGTGCAGTAGCTTGGACGCCTCCTTTTCCGCCGCCTTGATTTCGGCGTCCAGGCCGTCGTCTCCTGCCTCGCCTTCGGCTGGCGGAACATCGCCACCACCGGCGCCGGCGCTGCGCTGCTGGATGATGCCGACCAGGTTGGTCGTGCGGATGATCACGGACAGCGTCGCCGCGGCGTTCTTCTTGCACCAGTAGCGGTCGCCCCGGGTCTGCTGGTCCATCGCCGCCATGGCAACGCCGTGCCCGGGCCAAGCATCCGGATTCGCTTCGGCCAGGAAGGTATCCGTCAGCTTCTCCGCCAGCGCCTGCAATTTTTCGTATTGGTCCTGCCGCATCATCGTCCTCCTACTGCTGTTGGATCTGGCGCGCGGTCCGGCAGGCCGGTGCCTGGCTTCCACCAGTATTCCTGGTTCCAATCCTTGCGCGCTCGCTGTTGCATTCTCGAAAGATAGCCCGGGCTCAGGTTCTCCTGCAAGGCATGCAGCCCCGCATGGTCGATGGCAGCCTTGGCGTACCAGAGGTTGACGTAGGGCAGGTGGCTGCGGCCGATCCGGATTCCTTCGGCCAGGAAATGCGTGTCCTTGCCATTGGCCGCCTCGTAGATGTTCTCGACGCCAAGCTTGTAGCCGATATCGAAGGCACTGCCAACAGTGGGGCCGGCCACGTTCTTGATGGCGTTGGCGGTGGCATCGCCCGGGTTCTGGGTGGGATCGGTCAGGAGGAAGTCGCCGACGATACCCAATCCGCCACCCTGGGCCGTGGCTTGCAGCCAGAATTTCGGGCGCGTCATGTCGATCGGGTCTTTGCCCTGCACCACCTGCTTGGTCTGGAGCGCCACCGCGCCCAGCATGCCGAGCGTCGTCATCATGGCAGCGCCATACATCAGCCGGTTGGCCTGCGTCGGCGCGCCGTCCAGGCCGCGCGGTGCATCGAGCATCCGGCGCCAGTGGCGCGACAACATGGCGACCGGGAAGCTCTTGAACTGCATCACACTGCGCGCCAGCTCGCCGCGCACGGTGCCGCGCTGCAGGCTGCCGCCGCTGGCGATCGAGCGGGTTGCCAGATCCGGGTTGAGCACGGCGTATTCGGATTCGTCCGTGATCAGGCCGATCACCTTGGCCACCACCTCATTGGCGCGCGGGTCGCCGCTGGCGTGGATGGCCTCCGGCGTCAGGAACTCGGCACCCTTGTAGCTGGTCAGCTGGCCGGCGCGGATCACTTCCCAGTCCGCCTCGGTGATGCCCTTGCGCACCAGGTGCGAGCGGTCCCATTCGGAAAGCGCTTTCCAGTCGGTTTTCGCCAGCTTGGCCAGGCCGTTCATCATGGTCATGGAGAAGGCGCGGCGCAGCGTGTCGGTCCAGGCGTTCATCAGGGACAGCTTCATGGTGCTGTTGGCCAATCGGCCCGACCAGTTGTTCTTGATGTTGTCGGCGCTCCAACGGTTCAGGTCGGAGGTCATCGAGTCGGCGATAACGCCGTGCATGGTCAGGAACTCGCGCGTGTCGCCATCGAGCTGCTTGCCGATATTCTTGAAGGCCTCCCAGTACGACAGCTTGTTGAAGCCGGTCGTCACGAAATAGGTGCCCATGTCGGTCACGCTAGAGAGCACGGCGCTGGCCAGCTTGCCGAAGGTCTGGATATTGCGCACGTCCTGCGCCACCCGGGCGATGGTGCCGTTGTCGGCCAGGCCGGTCTTGCCGCTGACCAGATCCCAGTAGCTTTGCGGCGTCAGGCCGAAGGAGCGTTTCAGGCCATTGTCCGCCTGAGCGGCCAGGTCGAACTGTACGCGCATCTGCTGCGACGGATTCGGGCCGTAGCGCTCCACCAGCGCGATGTCACGCGCCAGGCCGCCGATGTGGCCCAGCATGGCGTCGTACATGCTGCCGCCGCCGTACTTGCCCATGTAAGCCATGTAGGAATCGGCATCCTTGAAGTGGATTTGGCGGCTCTCGCTGCCGGCGTTGGCTTTGGCACCGATGCCGGCGAACTGGCCCGGCGTCTTCTTGTTCAGGCCGCCAGTGGCGATGGTGTCCCAGGCGGCGTTGAGCAGGTCGATGATCTGCTGGTCGCCGAGGCGGGTGCCATCCTCGGCAAAGTAGCGGTCGCGGTCGAGCAAGGGCATGGTTTCCTGCACCCACTTGTCGCGCGCCGTGGCCTCGCCGTTGCCGCGCACGCGGGCCTGGTCGTGCGGCTGTGGAAGGTAACCATAATCCAGCTTGCCGACATCGCCGCCGCTGGCGTTGAAGCGCTGGCGCAGCTGCTCGATGGAGTCCAGCCAGGCCTTGGCGCCTTTCTGCGCCAGCTGGTTGCCGGTGCCGCCGTTGGCCTCGTTGAAGATCTCGGTGGCGAGGTCGCGCGTCATGGCCGGGTTCTCGACGTCGAACAGGAACATCATGGAGCGGCGCCCGATGCCGGCGCCCTGGCGACTGTCCACGGCGGCGAGCAGGTCCATCAGGTTGCTCAGGGTCTCGCGCTTGATGCCGCCGGCGTACAGGTCGGTCAGCTCCATTTCCTTCACCAGCGCCTTGCTGCGCCCGGTGTCGTACGCGCCCATCAGGTCGCCCACCCGGGTTTCCATGGCGGCAGTCTTAATGATTTGCAACTGTGCACGCTGCACCTTGAGCGCGGCCTCGCGCTGGATATCGGCCATCGCCTGCTGGGCGCCTTCGATCACGCGCTGGTCGGCGGACTTGGCGCGCCAGGCGGCGGGATCGGTGCGTGCCAGGTTGCGCATGGTGGCGCTCAGCCTGTCTTCGATCTTGCGGATTTCGGCGTCGCTCAGTGCGCGCCCGGCGGCCTGCTCGACAGCCTGTCGGCATTGTGGTTTCATGTCGTTATGCTCTCTTTCCTCAAAATGGTTGCCGCGCTCTTCTGCATGTTCCTGATCATCCCGCTCACGGTGTGGGCCGGTTCAGGGAACTGGCGCCACGCCCTGCAGGCATTCAAGCAGTACCTGCTGATCATGGGCGGCATCTTCGGCGCTGGATTCTTGCTTGCTGGCATCTTCTGGATTTCCAGCTTAGGCGCTTCGTAGGAAGCATTCCGCCGCCACCTGCAGCAGCGGCGCATCCTGTACCTCGCGCGCCGCTTCCATCTTCACCGCTTCCAGTGCATCGGCCAGGCGCATCGGCTTGTCCATGCCGTCGAGCTGCACCAGCATATCGGGCGCCAGGCGGGCTATTTCGGCGCTCTGCGCGTCGATCGATCCCGTGACAGGATTCACAGCAGCCGCATCGGCTTGAGCGCCTGTAGTGCTTCCTGCGGGTTCTGGCGCTGCGCCAGACTGTGCTTTCCCCGCCTTGCGCGCCTCGGCCTTGGTGACCGCTTCCTGCACCAGCTGGTCCTGCTTGGCGTGCTGGGTGCGCGCTTCTTCCAGGGTGGCCTTGCGCGGTGCCGCCGGTGCTTCGCCGCTGCGGACGCGCCGGATGCTGGATAGCTGCTGGTCGATCATGCCGATTTGCTGTTGCGCCTCGCTGGCAACCCGGTGGCCTTCGACCTGGGCGCGCAGGCCGGCAATCTGCTCATTCACGGCGCCCAGCTGCGCCTGGATTTCCTTCTTGGCGGCCAGCATGGCGGCATTGCGCTGGATGCCATCCCGGGCCTGGATTTCGTCTGCCAGGGCGCGCAGGGATTCTGCGGTGGCCGGCGGCCGGGTTTCCTCCAGGCGGGCAATCTCGGCGCGGATCTGGGCCACCGCTTCCGGCGCCAGCTGGCCGGCCGCTTCCGGTGCCAGGTCGGCCCGGGCCTGCTCCAGCCGCCCGGCCATGTTATCGAGCACGCGGGTTTCCGCGATGGAATCGAGCGGCACGGTTTCGCCGATATCGACCCGGCCACCGGCAGCGATCTGGTCACCAGCCTTCAGCACGCCTTCCAGGTGGCGCTGCGCTGCTGCCGCATCGGCAGGATCGCCCAGGTTCCAGGAATCGACGGTTTCACGCACCTGCTGCACCCGCGCCGCGGCCACCAGCTCCGGGTCATCGGCGACGGCGCGGCCGGCCAGCTCGCCGCTCTTCTCGGCCATGTAGTGGTCGGTGCGCTGCAGGTAGGCCTGCGTCTCTTTGGCCGGTGGCGCTTTACCGGCGCGCACCGCCTCGCCCGCCTTGCCGCCGCCGTTGTAGTGGGCGATGGCCGCGCGCACGTCGCCGTCGTATTGCTTGATCAGGTCTTTCAGGTAGCGTGCGCCGGCGTCGATGGAATCCACGGGATTGCGCGGGTCGCCCTTGCCATAGGCGGACCAGGTATCGTCCATGAACTGCATGACGCCCTTGGCGCCCTTCGGCGAAGTGGCACCGGATTCGGAGCGCTCGCCCGCGTTCTTGATCGCCAGCAGGGCTTCCGGCGGGATTCCCTCGCGCTGTGCTGCGGTGACGGTGTAGGCATCCAGGCGTGGATCGGCGTGGGGCAGGGCGCGCAGCTGGTTGCCGCTCATACGGGAGAGGTCGATGATCGGCGCGTCGCCGGCTGCGGCTGGCGTGGCGCGGTTGGCGCGTAGGCCGTGCACACCAAATGCCGCAGGCACCAGAGTGGAAACGGCCAGCCCGACAGGGTCGAACGGATCGTATTGGTTGCCGATCTTGTCATAACCGGCGTTTTCCAGAATGGCCTTGCTGGCCGCCTGCTGCGCGATGAAGCCGCCCGGGCCACCGGCCAGCACCAGGGCAGCGGTGGACTTTATCGTATTGCCGGCCACGGGAAGGGCGACGGCCAGGCCAGAGGTTACGCCAGCTACGGCACCAACTTTCGTGCGCGTGATCGGGTCCACGCCCTGGGCCTTGAGGCGTTCGGCTTCCGCCATTGCCTCGTCGGTACCGGTCAGCGCGGCGCCGACTGCCGGGCCGCCCAGTGCGGTGTAGCCCACTGCTTTGGTCATGAAACGGCCTGCGCCAAAGAGCAGGTTTTCCGCTGTGCCAGCGCTCTGCTGATCTGGCATGTAGTAGGCGGGCACATTGCGAAAGATCGATCCGGCTTCCGTGCTGAAGGCTTCGCCAGTGGCGACGCGGGCGCGTGAACCCTGACCTTCTTCGCGCACCCTCTGCGCCTTGTTTGGGTCCAGCATCAGGGATGGGTCCAACTGCGCGGCGTAGCCGGCCTGCACCTCGCCATAGGCGCCGAGGATATCGGAGAAGAAACCAGCGGATTCGGCGGCACCGGCGAAGACACCCTTTGGCGCAGAAGAAGCCACACCCCAAAGATTGGCTCCGAAGGAGCGTTGTGGGATAGGCTCGGCCAGAGGCCTCGCAATGCGGTCGGCGATGACCTTCTTCGTGCTTTCTACAAATAGATCTTCAATTGCCATTGAGAACTCCGATAGTAATGGGCAGGCCTTGGCTATTGATCACCATCCCCATCCCCGCACCGACGTTGTACTTTCCCTGGCTTACGTTTACAAGTTTTGCGCTAGGGAGCGATTTCACAAACTGGTCCAACGGCACGGCCGTCTTACCGACGTAGACCACGCCGCCCGGCGCTTGGGTCGCCAGATCGGAAGCGCGTATAGCGCCCAGCCGCTTTTCGAAGTCGCTGACATCCATGCCGCGCGGCAGTGGAATTTTGCTGCCGTTGTGCTCCACGATCCGGCCCACCACCAGGCGCAGCGCACGGCTGGTATCGGTGCCACTGCCCTCGGCCGAGAAGCCGGCCTGCACGTAGTAGGCGGCGTCAATGATGCGCTGGCGAACTTCCTGACTCTGGAACGCGTCGCCCATCTCTGTCGCGATGGCTGCTCGCCAACCAGATTCCCGGTGTTGGTCAATGGTGATTGACTTATCCTTGATCGCGCGCGCACCCTTAATGACCAACTCGCTAACGTAACGCCCCTGGGTGGTAGTCAAATCTCCCACTACCATGGCAGTGCCCAGTACGGGATCTTTTTGATCGATTTGGCGTGCGAGTTCTAAGAGGCGGTCGCCGTCGCCAACCAGCTTGGTAATAGTGGCCAACGCCGAGGATTGCTGATCCGGTGGCACAGCATGTACTAAGCGTCCGAGGGTTTCTGCTTCTTCCGGCTGCAACGGCGAGACCTTGCGGCCAGCAGCGACTTCCAACTGCCCGATCTGTGCCATACGCTGGGCGATTACCTGCTGCGCGGTCTGGATATTCCCAAGCTCGATCACGGGGGCATCGCGGATCACGCCGCGCTCCTGCGCCGCCTGCCACGGATTTTCTGCATAGGCCTTTACGCTGGCGTCATGGATGGCGGTGAACTGCTTCTCCACGCCGCGTTCGATTGGGCTGATGCCTTGCTGCGGATCGGAGCCGACCGCGCGCATGCGCTCCAGCTCGGCCTGCTGCTGCGGCAAGGTCAGGGAGGCGAACCCGGCCACCTTGGCCTGCGACTGCACCAGGGCCTGGGCATTTTTCTCCATCGTGGTGCCGGCAGTCGCTGTGGACAATTCATCAATGAATTCCTTGGAGAAGTAGCGCCCTTGGGAGGACAGGTCGAAAGCTTTGTTGTAGCTGTCCACGGCCGCATTCTCGCGCGCTAGCTTCTCGCGATCGGCCTTGTCTGCGGCGCGCTGGTTGGCGGCCAGGATGCCGTTCTCGTAGCCGTAGGCCTTGGTGATCAGGGCGGTGCGCTTGGCCGGGTCGATGTCTTCGCCGTCCGGGCCTTCGATCTTCTGGCGCGCCGCGCGCACCAGTTCGATGTTGCCGGTTTCCGCTGCACCTTCCAGCGTGGCGTTAGCAAAGTTGTAGGTTGCGCCTTCCTTGAACTGCTGCTTGGCCTTGGTGATCTGTTCGGGATTCCAGCCGGCGGCCGGGCCCATGGTATCCACGCTCTGGTTCCACTGGTTGATCGAGCCTGGCAGGTCGCGCATGGCGCTGCGCTGGAACTGCTCGCCCAGGTCCATCAGGCTGGCGCCGGTTTCGTCCTGGGTACGCTTCACCGCCACGCCTTCCAGGTTGCGCGTCAGCGCGCCGCTGGCCTGGATCAGGTGCGCATCGATCACCTGCCGCTGTAGCGGGCTGAGGTCTTTCGTGCGCTCGGCGGTCAGCTCGCCCATGCGCTTCTGGAACTCGGGCACCGCCTGCGCCGCCGGAATGCTGCCGTCGTTCACGCCGCGCCCGATCTCGTCGTGCATGCTGTGTAGGTCATTGGTCAGCGTAGCGGCGGTGGTGGCCGCTTGCGCACGCTGTTTCTGTTCCTCGGCGTGCTGCATGGCGTTGGCATACTGCTGCCCGGCGCCAGCCAGGTTCCCCAGGGCTTGGCCGATGGGATCGCCGCCCGGCGCGCGGGCCTGCGCCTGCGGCTGAGCGATGGTGTTGCCGAAATTACCCATTGGAATGCGCATTACTGGACTCCCTTCCATTTCCCGTAGTTGGCGCCAGAGCTGAGCAGCGAAGCGCCGGCATTGATGTAGCCGCCTGTCTGCGCCGCCTTGCCCTGGTATTGCAGCAGGCCGGCTTGGTCGTTGGCTGCCTGCTGCTGCCGCTTGCCGGTCAGCAGGACGCTGTAGGCATCGCTCTCGGAATCGTGGGCGATCTGTTCATTGATACGCAGCGGCGTGCCCTCGCCGATGGCAACACCGGAAGCGGCAAGGGCGGCATTCGCCTGCCCCTGCTGGGCCTGAGCGGCCTTGCGGATCTTCTCGGCCTGCGCCATGGCGGCATCCTTCTGCTGCTCGCCTTCGCGGCGCTGCAGCTCGGCATTCACTTCGGCAGTCTTCTTTTGCACATTGCCCTGGTAGACGGCGGCGGCTGCACTGGCGGCGGCTGCGGCCAGGGCCACCCAGGTAGTGGCGGAAATCCCTCCGGACATGGTTACTCTCCTGTGATGATGATGGTGTTGGTGTCGGGATCGCGGCGCGAGAACAGCAGCTCCGCGTCGTCGGTGAATTCGGCTTCGGCTTGCTCGATGGTCTTGGCGCTGGTGGCAAAGATCATGGTCACGCTGGTTTCTTCGTAGGCGGCGAACACCTGCTTGCGCCCGGCGCTGGCTGGAAGCACCGCGGCGCCCGTGATGCGCAGGCCCTGGGCTTCGCCGCTGGAGACGATGCAATCCCCGCTGACGATCACCATGGTGGGAATCTTGATCAGGGCGCCGGTCAGCACCACCCCGGCGGGAATCCTGATCGTGCGCGAGTACAGGCCGGCGTGCAGCACGTGGGTGGTATGGATTGGCACCTGCGGCAGTGCCAGTGCGATCTCTTCCAGCGCGGCGACGTTGGCGATGGCTTGCGGGCTCATGGCCGGGATGGCCGGCGGTGTGACAAGCTGGTTCATGGGAAGCCCTTGAAAAAGGTTTCGTTGGTCTTGCGGTAGCCGACATGCGGCAGGATTTGCGCCAAACGGCCATCGGCCGGTGCGCTGAAGAGGATGCCCCGCGCTTCGGCGGCGGCAGCGGTCGTTTCGGCAGCCAGGCGCAGTTGCGTGCCGGCGCTGGTCTTGCGATGAGCGGCTGCGACGAAGAAGGATTCGGTCACCGCCACACAGCGCCCGAAGTGCGGCAGCACCGGCAGCAGCATCAGCAGGAAGCCGATTACCTGGCCGTCGTGCAGTGCGATGAATGTCTTCAACAGACCGGCTTGCTCCATGGCGCGGTAGGCCTGGAACTGCGGGTTGTGCGGCCCGATGTCGGGAATAGCCGATTCCGCCGCGTACTCAGCCAGCAGCTGTTCCAGGCCTTCAGCGCATTCCAGTTCGAGGATGGTCCCGCGCCGGATTTCGAGGTTACCCATAGGTCACCTCCAGCCCGATGGCACAGCGCGTGAAGCCGACTGCCTCATACAGTTGCGCCGTACCTTCCGGATCTAGCCCGGTGGAAGTACCGACCTGCAGCCAGGCCGCGCGGCGCAGATCGGCCCATGCCTCCAGCGCCTTGACCAGCTTCACCGCCAGCATCCCGCCGCGCGCCTCCGGCGCCAGAAACAGGCTCAGTTCGTCGGCTACCCGGTCATCGCTGCACCAGTGCACCGACACCATGCCGGCAATGCCGCCGACCACCACGCCGCCGCGCTCGGCCAGGAAGATCACGCCATCCGCCGATTCGATGACGGCCTGCAGGAACTTGCCAGCCTTGATGCGATTGAACGACAGGCGCGACCAGCGCGGGCTCTCGGCATGCATCTGCTCGCCCAGGTCGAGGATGCGCGGTAGATCGGCTATGGTTGCAACTCGGATTCCCATGTTCTCCCCTTAACTATTGACGGTGGTCTTGCGTACCATTGCCAGCAACATGAACGGATACGGCTCATCCTGCGTGATGGTGATCTGTTCGTCGCCGCGGTACCAGCCCGTGAGGCCGGCGCGCTTGAAGCCGGAGAAGGCTTCCGGCGGAACATCCAGCAGGTCGCTGCCGAATTCGCGGAAAGGAATCACGTCGCCATTGATCTTGCAGCCGATGGTCTCCGCCAGGAGCATGGAGATTTCATGCGTGCGTTGTGGATTGCCCTGGGCGCTGCCTTCGCCGGATTGGATTTCCGGACGCAGCAAGGTGACGCTGTTCGAGTAGGGTAGGCCGATCTCCACGGCCTTCGCATTGCGGGCCAACGTTATCGCGCCGCCAGTAACCGTCAGCATGCCCTGATAGGTCCCATCCGCTTTCACGGCTACGCTGCGGCCCTCCAGGTGATCGATGCCGGTCCAGATCTTCTTGCCCACCGCATCGGTGCCGGTAATCGCGCAGTCGGTGTTGAGGCCGGTTTCGAAGCGCTCCACGTAGCGCACCTGCGCGCCATTGACCGTGCGCTGCACGATGACCCACGTTTCGTCGCCGGTGGCGTTCGGGATCGAGGCTACGGACTCGTACAAGCCATCGGTGGAAAGCGGCGTCCAGGCAGTGACGCCTTCGTCCCGGTCGATGGTCAGGGATGCCATCTTGCCGTCGGCGCGGACGCAGTACAGCACTGAACCAGGTTCCTGCTGGTAGGCCATGTCGATGACGCCCGACTGCGTGATGTGCTCGGCCAGCACAGTCAGGTCCGGCGCCCGGTAGGTGTCTTCGGCGATGTTGAACGCCAGGGAGCGGATCTTCCGGCCGGCGCGCTGGACGAACATGATCTCGTTGCCAATCCGCACCGGCTTGACGATGTTGCAGCCATAGACCGATGGTGCGCGGCTCTTCACGTTGGTCGGCGTCAGCGGCAGATCGTTGCCGCCCTCCATGGTGTATTCGCCGCCATAGGTGAGCGGGAACAGCGCCTTGGCAGTCACCATGCGCTGGATCGGGTTGATCTGGCCGGTGGACGGCAGCGAGAAGCTGAAGGCGTCGTCGTCGTTGGTGCCGATGGTGAAATCGTAGAACAGGCCCGATTTGCTGCCCCAGACGGTCTGAGGGTAGCGCGGCGAGCCGGCCGGGCAGAGGCGCTGCTCGTACAGCGCGCCGGTGCGCGGGTAGCCATTGCCGGCATTCCAGACAGAGGCCTCCAGGCTCCAGGCGTTCGCCGGCGAGCCGACCACGGCGTCCAGCGCCTCCTTGATCGTGGCATCGACAATCGTTGCGCTGGTGAAGGTATCAATCTGGACCAGGCCGCCGTTGATCCGGACGAACTTGCCTTCATCCTCCAGGCGCCAGGCGGCGGCAGCGGCGGTCAGGGTGATGCTGGCGCCGACAGGATCCTTGGCGGAAGGCGTCACCGTAGTCTGCGGCGAGTCCAGCAGCTCCCAGAGGTTCGCCGGCAGGGTCGTGGTGGAGAAAGCTACCTGCACATCGACCGTGACGCTGGTACTGCTGGTGAATCCCGTGATCAGCGCCAGGCCGGACTGGTAGGAAATGCGGCGGCCGACATCGGCGGCAAGGAATGTTGCACCGGGCACGGTGGCGGTGCGGCCGGTGCCGACCGTGGCATTGGAGAGCGTCAGCACCTGGTTGAAGGTGTGGCCGATCTCTTCGAATGGCTGTACGGTCAGCGGCGCCGGGCCGATGGTCCAGAAGTTGGAAAAGATGCGATGCAGCACGTTGATCGGGACCAGCGGGTGGAACAGGAACATGGTGTCCGCGCCCTGGGTGTAGTCCAGATCGGCCAGCATGGCTTCGGTGTACGGCGTGGCAATCTCGTACGGCACGCCGCCGACCAGCACCTGGCCACCGCTCTGGACATACACGCGCATGTACAGGTCGCCGAATTCCAGCATGTAGGCTTGGGTCGTGCTGAAGATGTAGGGGATCAGGCGCGACTTCTTGGCGGCGGTCTTGGTCGGCGCCACAAAGCGCTTGCCGCGCCGCCGCTCGGCACCGCCGTAGATATTCACTTGGCAATTCGGCATGGACTGCGCGCCGTTCTGGTAGCGCGAAATGTCCACGCGTCCGTAGCACTTCGGGGAGATCTCGCCGGCGGTGAAATTGGTCTGGTTGATGGTAACGCGGGGCATGGGCTACTCCTTAACCGAAGCGGGATTCCAGCAGCGAGCCTTCCAGGAACTCTTCTGGTGGATCGTCCTGGCCGTCGACGGCTTTCGCAATCTTCAGTTCGCGCGCCAGCTGGTCGCGGTAGCTGTCGCGTACGCTGGTCGATGCGGTCACGGCATAGGCCATTTCGGCAGCCATTGCCAGCTCCATGACGTGAATCAGGTTGGTGGACCAGGTGTCCTCCACCTCGTTGCGGAAGATGTAGACCAGCGGCAGGGCGGTGACGTCGGCCAAGATGCGCTGGCGCTCCATGCGGTATTCGATGGTGTCGCCCTTGTAGCCAACCTGGATCGTGCGCAGCCAGTCGCCAGGGAGCTGGAACTGGTTGGTGAAATCGAAGGCCGGGGCGTTGGCCAGCGGCGCCAGGATGACGCGATCGGTGGCGCAGTTCCAGTAATGGGCGCGCAGCATCGTGTCGCGCACCGATGGGTAAAGGTTGGCCGCTATGCGCACATGGGGCCGCGGCTCGTCAAAGGAACTAAATGGCGCGCCGCCAAGCATGACAAGGGCATTGGAGCAAATCGAAACAGAACTGGTCATGTCGGACCCTCACAAGAAAAAACCGGGGCACATGGCCCCGGCTGAGATACCCACAGGGGGTAGGGAGGAGAAGCGGTAGCGCTTAGTCGCAGACGTAATAGATCTCGAACTTCAGCGCCTGGTTCGCAGCAAGCACCGCCGTTTTCACGGTGGCGTAGACGTCGGTTTCGACGGTGGTAACAAACTCGGCGCCGCCGGTGACGTAAGCGCCGCTGTTGGCGAACTTGACGCCGGCAGCCGCCACGTCGACGCCGGTAGCTATGCCGGTCGCGCTCAGCACCGTGCCGGTGGCCGTTTCGCGCAGGCCGATATCCAGCGTGCCGGTTGCGGTGCCTGCGCCACAGCTGACGACGGAGTCGGCCAGGATGCGGGAGTTAGCCGGAATGCGACCGATGAAGATGGTGTCGTTGATTGCCATCTGCGCGAATGCGGTGGGCATCTTCGCCGCCAGGACACGCTGGCGGCCGTGCGATTCATGCGGCAGCAGCTTGGTGCGCGCGATGATCTTCGCGCCTTGGGTGGTATTGGTTTCAGCCATTTCAGGGCTCCTTAATTGGGTTCAGGTGATGGGTCGGGGATTAGACGAAGTCGATCTGGACTACGCCGTCTTCCCATACGCGGGTCGCGCCGACCGAACCGGCAGCCGACAGCTGCAGCAGGTCTTTCTTGTCCGCGCGGCGCTGGCTCTTGCCTTCGAAGAAGCCGGTACCGAAGTGGATAGCGCTGTCAGCCCAGGCCATGGCGCTGTAGGTGCCGCCGACGTTGTTTAGGCGCTCGTAAGGGACCCAGTTGAAGCCCATCCACATGCCGGCCAGGTTGCCTTCCTGCAGCATCTTGACTGCCATGAAGTCGGCGCTGGTCAGGGTGGTGTCGGACAGGATGTCCTCCAGCATTTCAGCGTTGAACGCCATGTACAGCTTCTGTGGGTTGTCGGCTTCGCCGTCCGCTTCGTTGGCGCGGAAAATCTTCTTGGCGGTGATGATCTTGGCCTTGGTGAAGCCGGTACCGCCCGCCACGATCTTCTGTCCGGCAGGCAGCGCGATCAACGAACCGTCCTTGGCCTGCGAGTTGCCCAGGCCTGCCTGGTAAATGATCGCGTCCTTGCGGCGGTTCCACGAAGCCAGGAGCGAGTCCATGTACGGGCCGGAAGGGTTGGCAAGCAGCTTTGGCTCGTCGTTGCGGTCCACCGGCACGGCCTGGTAGAAGTCGCGCATGATCGCCACGCGGGTCGTATGCGTGGTTTCGCTCCAGGTGGTGTCGCCGTGGCGTACGTTGTTCTCTGGGGTGTCTTCGGTCGGCGCCAGCTTGTTGGCGGTGAACGATTCGCCGGTGATGTTGCCGCGATTGACGATGCGCGACTCGAAGCGCGAGGACTTTTGCTGCGCTTGCAGACGGATGGTGGTATCCCACTGCTGTACGAAGGCTTGGGTAATGGTGTTGCTCATTGTTGTTCTCCAAAAGGTGAGAGGAATTCGCCTTCAGGGTGTCCGTTACCGGGCCTGTCATACGGTCCATCGCATCGGCTGTCACGCGGTGGAGCGGGCTGTAAGGGTATCCGCTTGCCAGGGCGGGCCTTGAATGGAGGCAATGATTGCGCGGTCTGGCGGTCGGAATTCCGACTATTTGCCCGATGGAATGAAAAAGGCCCGCGAATGTGCGAGCCTTGTAGGGAGTGGGAATGTGGTCAGGCCACGGCTTCCTTGCCGTATTTCTTCTCGAAGTGCGCCTTGACCTTGGCACTCACCGTGGCGTGCTCAACGTGGTTCGGATTGGTGTAGGCCTCTGATACGATGAGTTTGTTGATATCGTCCTGCGACACCATGGTTGCGGCTGCCGGTGGACTGTCCTCGGCAAACTCCGGGCCCAGGGCGGCCATCAAACGCATGAACTGCGGGTTGTTCGAGAGCGGGCCGCTCATGATCTCGTTGATATCGATGCCGGCCTTGGCCGCCGCCGCGCTGGCGCCCAGGTAGGCATGGCGCACGTTCTTCTTGAAGTCGGCCTCGTTGGTCCAGGTCTTTTCCAGCTCGGCGCGCGCTGCGGCCGCGTCCAGGTGATGCGCGCCTTGGGCCAGCTGCGGGGCGATCTCGAAGTACTTGCCCATGACCAGGTCGAGTTGCGCTTGATTCAGGCCGGCGGCGTGCGCTTCCTTCAGGAAGCTCTGGACGCCCTCATCGGTCGCCGGATCGAAGCCTTGCAGCGTTTCCGGCACGTTGATCTTGTATTCGCCGACATCCTTCGGTGCCGCCTCGCCAGAGCCGAAGCGCTTCTCCAGGCTGGTGTAGGCGTCGGCCAGCTTGCGGCTCGATGCATCCATGTCAAAGCTGCCGTCGTCCTTCGTGACGCGGTATTTCTCCGGGATGAAGTCGGTAGGACTGCCAGCGCCATCGGCTAGTAGAGAACCAGCTGCACCGGCTGCGCCCGCATCGCCTTGAGCGCCAGCTGCTCCCGCAGCACCTGCTGCCCCGCCATCAGCGCCGCCCGATCCGCCGGCCCCGACTGCGCCGCCGGCCTCGTCCAAGTATCGGTGAATCATTCGTTTGATCAGCATTATTCATTCTCCTGGTTGTTTTCCACGCCGTTGGCGCGGTTGATTTGCGCGACGATGAATTCGATCACGTCACGTTTTCCTGCGTTGTAACAGGTCTCGCGGTCGGCTTCGTGCCCACCTTTCACGTACACCTTGCCGGCGAACCTGCGGGTCAGGTCTTCGAAAATGGCGGCGCCGCGCCGGTCGTCTTCGAAGATGGCCTTGTATTCCTGTGGAGTGATGTCGCTCATTCGCGTTCCTCCCACCACCAGTCGTAGACACCGACGGCATTCTGTGCGCCCAGGTTCTGGATGCGGGCGTGGTAGACGTTCGGCGCCAGGCCGCGCAGGCCGGCATTCTGGGTATTCGAGGAAGAACCTGCGCCATTCCCTGCGGCGACGCGCATTGCGTCGACTACAATGCCGCCAGTCGCAGCGCCAGTGGTGGTGCTGGTTTCGATGGTGCTGCCGCTGACGAACATAGGCTGCTTCTGGTCCGTCATCTGGTTGCGGCGGCGGAAGGTGGCCGCTGTCCATGGGCCGGGCGAGGAAGACACCGCCGCGTTGGCTGTCCAGCGTACAGTGCTCGACTCGAGAACGATGCGCTGGTCGTGCAGGATGAAGTTCTTGGTGATCGTGTGGCGTACCCACAGTTCACCGTTGGGCGGAATGTCGAACTCCACGAACATGCGGAATTCCCGGCCTGCATAGAAGCCCATACTGCCTTCATCCACGCGCAGCCGGCTTCCCGATCCCGGATCGTTGAGCCATCCGTTGGCTCCCAAGACTGCTGTCATTTACGCCCCCTGCATGTTCTTCATGGCCTGCGGCACGACCTTCTCCGCCATGGCCGCTTGATGCGCCTGGGCCTGCGCTTGCTGCTGCTGTTGCTCGCGTGCGGCGCGGATCGCGGCAACTTCTTCTGGCGTGCGCCCGATACTCGCTGGGGCGCCACGGCCTTCGCGGATGATGCTGATGCTCTTGTCCACGTCGATGTTGTCCCAAACGCCAGGGTCTTGCTTGGCCACAGCCAGCTGGCCAGTGGACACCAGGGTCGCTTCGACGGCGGTGACTTCCTCCATCTTCTGCGCCTTGGCCATTGGGGAGACAAAGACCACGCTGTACGACTTGTTGGCAAGGGACTGTGGCGGCGGCGGCAGTACGCCAGGTACGCGCGCTGCCAAGCCGAAGCAGCGGTTGATCATCGGCGCATACCACTCGGCCTGCATGCGGCCGTAGATCGGCCCGAGGATCTGGCGGATCTGCTGCACCCGCACCTGAATCTCCGTTGCGGTGCGTACCGGGCCATCCTGCGGCGAGAGCTGGTCGGCCAGCATGGTGCGACGGATCGCTGCCTGCAAACCTTCCTTCTTCGTGAACGAGACGTTGAAGTTGGCGCCGGATTGCAGCGGCTTCATGCTGTCCACGCTGTTCGCCACGATGATCTTGCGTGGGCCGACCTTGACGGTGCGCGGGTTCAGCACACCGTCGTCTTCAGCGATCCACATGCCGGACACGGCGATGTCCAGGTTGGTGTCTTCCAGGAAGACCAGGCGGTTCAGCTGGCGCACGTCGGGCAGGGCACGGAACATCGGCCCTACAGCGTATTCGCTGTTCGGCAGCTTGCTCCAGCGCGGCGCCACGAACGGACATTCGTGGAAGCCGGATTCGCGCACAAGCTGCTTGGTATCAGCCTCGATGTGGCAGGAGGCGAATGGCAGGTTCTTGGCGCGCGCGTTGCCCTGGTAGGACTCTCCGCGCGGATAGATGGACAGGATGAATTGTACCTTGGTGTCCAGCTCGCCCCTGTCGCGCAGGCTGCGCACCTTCTCGCTGACCGAGTCCTCGCCGTACTCGTTGATGGCCTGCTCCACCGTGTATTCGAAGCAGCGCACCAGGGTATCGGGCAGGCCGCCCGGCTTCGATGCTGCGATGTAGCAGTTGGCGAGTGGCCACAGTTCGAACTTGTAGCCGCCTTCCTGCCGGTCGATGTCGATGAACATCACGAACCAGCCAGCCGGGATCATGTCCAGCCAGGCTTCGAAGCCGACGGCATCGTAGTTCGAACCGTGGATGTTGTGGAAGATGATGTCGGAGCAAGCGTCGAACCAGCGCTTTTCCTCTTCGGTGTCCTGGCCGGCGGACATGCCGAACCAGCGGGAATTGCTCGGTGTGCCGCCGCTCATGCCGGAAGCAGCCAGGATAAGGCCCGACTCGGTCGACGTGGAATCGAGCAGCCTGGCCCGCTTAGCCTGCAGCGCGGTGGCGTCGTTCTTCTCGTTGTAGAAGCCGTCGCCCCGCTCCGGGAAGGAGTAGTCGAAGCAATCCCGCCAGTGCTGCTCATGCGGCACACGGTCGGTCTGCATCGCCGCCTTGCGGCGCATGATCTTCGTGGCCAGGTTCTCGTCTTGCATGCTTAACCGCCCAGTTTGTCTTTGCCCATCGCCAGCACGCTGCTGGTGGTGACCGGCCCGGTAGCGCCTGGCATACCGGCCGCCAGCAGCGACTGGCTGCGCCGTGCCAGCCGACCGGCTGCCGTCTTGGAGTTCGCTGCAATCGTCGCGTCCTGCGCTGCCTTCAGGCGCTCAGCCACTGGATCGACAGCTGGTGGGAGTTTTGGTCCGCCGCCGCACATGGTGGCCTCCTTACTTCTTCGCTTCAGGAGCGGGCGGGCACAGCCAGCCGTCCTTGGTGCGTACGGGTGCAGTCAGGCTGGCTGGATCGATGTCCTCGGCGCGCATCTGCAGGTAGTCGCGACGACCAGGCTTTGCACTTGGCTTCGCAGCAATTGTTTCTGCGACCTTGATGTCGCCCTTGGCAGCCTCGATCTGCTCGCTCAGCTCGGCGCGCAGCTTTGCCGCCTCTTCGGCGCGGATCTGCTCGCGCAGCGCATCCATGTTGATGGCCGGTGCAGCGGTGCTGCCTTCTGTCTGGCCGGCGCCAGTACCTTCCGCAGTTTCGGAGCCTTCAGCGCCCTGACCGCCCTGGGTCTCTTTCGGCTGTTCGGCTTCCGGCTTTTTTTCTTCGCCCGGGACCTGGACGTTAGTGGCGCGCTTGTTTGCAGTGGACATGTTCGATTCCTTCGGGGAGTTGATGAGGGGTAACGTCCCGAAGTATCTGCGTGGTCGCCGGTCGGAATTCCGACTGAATCATGCTTTGAAGGAATACGGGCTGATCGTCGGCGCTTCGTTCACGTCGTGACCGGTCGCCTCGGCCCAGAACTGCAGGAGGCGAACGCCATGGTGGTAGATCGGCTGGCCGCCTGCTTTGTAGCCGCAAATGCAGCTCCTGGTGATGCCGGTGAAGTGGGCAATTGCGGTAAGGCTGTAGCCCTCGGCCTTCAGGCCGTTCAGGACACGGAACCAATCGACCCGAAGGTCGTTCTGCGCAAATGCGCGGGCGCGCGCGATACCACGGGCGCCATGCGCCATCCCCTTGTCATCCTTCTCGATCAACCCTCGTCCTCCAAATCATCCTCAAACCCTTCCATGCCCTGGCCGATGCAGTCCAGCACCCACAGCACCAGGGCGGCAATGGCGCAAACCACGGCAAGACCCCACAAGGCATAGTTCATCGCTTCCTCCGTCAAAACGGCGCTTCGTCGGCAGCCAGCTCGAGCGCACGGCCCAGCGACAGGATCGCCAGCGCGTCGGCGTGATTGTCGTCCACCGGGTTGTGGCCCCGGGCCTTGGCAGCCGCGATCATGGCCTCCTTGTCGGCGTTGCCCTTGCCGGTCCAATGCACCTTCACAGTCCCGACACCCACGCCCATCATGCGCACGTTGTTCGCCGCGCACCAGGCCTCGAGCATCGCCAGGAAGCCGCCGTAGACGTGGGCTGCGGTGGTACCGGCATGGCGCTTCACGTCCTCGAAGTAGACCGCGTGCAGCTCGCCACCGGCCGCATTGCGCTGCTCGGCGAGGAAGGCGCGGAACTTGAGCCAGCGCTGCCCGGCGGCCTCCAGCTTACGGGGCGCGAACTTCTCGCTGCCGCTGTGCACGGCGCCATCGCGGGAGCAGCGGGCCCAGCCGGTGGTGGTGCCGAGGTCTAATGCCAAAATGTTCATTTCGTTCCTTTCGATCATGCCCAGGATGGGTACAGCGAAGACACCTTGGTCCAGGTCTCCTGGCTGCCCTCGAGCGGCTTTTGCGCCGGCTTGGTGAACTCGACCGAGATCAGCTTGTCGAGCGCACGGGTGATGCGGTTCGACCACTGGCGGGTGTTCTCGGGGAAGCCAGCCCACTGCAGGTCCTCGCGGTTGTTCGCGGCCAGGGTCTTGCGCACCCACTCCGTGGTCTTGCGGCAGAAGTCGTCGCCACGGGCCGGGTGGATCTCGAGTACCGCGACACGCACTTCGGCCAGCCAGCGGTTGCGGTTCAGGGCCGAAGTCACCAGCTGCAGGTCGTCGGCCTCCTTGCCGAAGTGGTAGCAGCACCACCAGGTGTCGGTGCCGCCGGTGGCGATCGACATGGTGCCGTGCAGCGGGCAGCCGTAGGCGGCGCACATGCCGGGCTGGTGCGCAGCAACGCGGTCATCGTGGGTATGGGTCATGCTGCGGCTCCTTGTTCGCGAAGTTTGTTGAAAATTCGGTCCTTGAAGTCGGCGTAGCTCTCGGAGCCGCGGGCGAACATGCCCAGCTCGCGGCCCTTGCGAACGATGCCGGAATCGGTGAGCCACCAACGGTCGGCAGGCTCCTTGCCGTTCGACTTCGACTCGGGCGGCTTGGCGCCAGTGGCATCGATGGCCTTGGCCTCCTTGGACCAGCGCTCGATGATCGCGGCCACGTACGCCGGGCCGATGCGCTCGCCGGGCTTGCAGGTTTTGGCCTCCTCGCAGGCCGCCTCGATGGTTTCGACGGTCACGCCCTGGTTGCCGAGGGCGATCAGGCGAGGGTCGCCAGGGTTCGACATGACGCCGTGCTTGCGCATGGCCTGGCTGAGCAGGGCGGCTGGCGTGGGCGTGACTTCCGGTTTTTCGACGTCTTCCGAGGGCTCAGCCCCGCGCGCTAACTCCGGTTGCTCAGATGCGCGGTGTCCTAAGGGTTTTAATACTGGTGTCTGGTGTTTGGTGTCTGGTGTCTGGGTAGCCGTTGCAGGCGTTGCAGGTGCCGTTTCAGGTAACGGCGTGTTTTGCGTTTCTGTACCCGTTACATTCAACCTTGAAACAAGGTCCCGTAACTCATTCATGCCGATATTCCAAGAGGCATGTTGGCCGGCATCGGTGAGTAGCTTAAATAGCCTCGAACGCTCCTCGCGATGGCGTTTCAGGCGGTTTTCTTCATTCGCTTTCTTGGCCTCGCGCTCTGGTTCACCATCGCGGAACTTGGCTATTTCGCTGTCGCAGCGCAGGTTATGCCAGCCGTCATTCTGCAACACAAAGAACTCTTCCAGCACCGTTTCGACAGCGGCCTTCTCGTTGCGATCACGTGCGCCGACCAACCGCTGGACCTGTTTCAAATCGGTCGGCAATGGCTTCTCTTGCGCATAGTATTTGCGGATCAGTCGGCTGTACGCCGCATCTTCCACGAAGGAGAGGTGCGCTGTGGCCTCCGCATAATCGCCGATGTGGTGTTCGTAATAATTCATGTCGTGGTGGCCTTGAGATTGACCAGGGAGTTGAGCATGGCTTTCACCACGCGCTTGCCGTAGGTATCGAGCTGGCCGATCTGCTGCAGCAGCTGCGCATCCTCATCGCTAACTGGGCCGCGCGCCGCAGCGAAATGCAGCACCGGCACGCCGTTCAGCAGGAAGTCGTCGGTGGTATGCAGCCATTCGGCCAGGGCGGCGACGTTGGTGCGGTGCGGCAGCTGCACACCGTTGATCCAGTTCGAAATGGTTTGGGCAGTGGCGCGCGTGCCGGTTCCGGCCTGCAGGTCTTCCGACAACCGGTCCGGCACCATCGGCAGCCCGCGTGCCAGGATTAGGCTGCGCAGGCGGCTGCTGAAGGCAATACGGTCTTCGAAATCGCGCGCGCTCACGCCGCCCTCCGGTCACCGAATAATGCCGCCACCAGGGCATCGCGCTGGATGCCGATCTGCACAGCCGGAACCACGTGCACGCACCGCCATGTTTCACCAGGTTGCAGGCGCGGCTTGCGCGGTTTTGGCTTTTTCACGCTCATACGTACCTGTTCAGGTGGCGGCGGCAGGGGAATGAGCTTGGCGCCGGGCACCAGGTCGAAGTGGCGGATCGAATTGACGGCCGTCTTCGGCTGCTCGGTCATCAGGCCCCGTTCGACCAGGCGCTGCAGGTACATCTTGGCGGACTTCTCGTAGTATTCGAATTCGTGCGCCACCGCCTTGATGGTCAGCGTGCCCTGGGCACGCGCCATTTCAATGACACGGTTCATGTTCTGGATGCCGACGCGGGCATTGGCGTAGGTGCGGCCGCTCATGCTGCTTGCTCCTCGGTTGCGGCTTCGCAGCGATCCCATTCTTCCTGCCAATGCTTCAGTGCCGGTGCGTGCCAGTTGAAGCCATGCTCGTCGCGGCCCTTGCCGGCGGCGTGGGCAAGGCGGGCTTTCTTGCGGATGTGCTCGAGCGAGACGATCGACTGGTTCATACGGCCTCCAGCTTGAGCAGGTCACGGATAAAGCGCACAGGGAACTGCTCCGCGTCCATTTCGTGGATGCGCAGGATCAGGGCCGGGCCGATAATCAGCCGGCCGTGACGCAGCTTGCTGATCACCGGCGGCGCCACAGCCAGGGCGCGCGACAGGGCGGCATCGTTCTTCAGGCGCTTGCGCGCGGCGACTTCATCAAGCAAATGGTTGATTGCCATGGTTTTTCTCACTCCTTCAGGTAGTCGGCAGCGTTGCTTCCTAATCGAAAGACAGCTGCTCTGGGGTTTCAAGCTGGTTCAGGTGATCGCGCGCCAGCGACAGCAGGATGCGGATCTTCTCGGGTGGGTAGCACTGCATTTCGACCGGGACTACTTTCAGCCCCAGCACAGCCAGCACCTGGCATACCCGTTCCAGGTCGCCGCTGATCAGGCGCGAGATCGTCGCCTCGGACGTCTCCAGCTTCTCGGCGATGGATTTCTGGCCAAGCGAAGCACTCGATTGCAAAACCAGAGTCAGGTTCTTGCGTGCTCTTTCAGCGTCGGCGGCCAATAGTGGTTTCATCGCGGTAGTCATCCTGTTTGTGTTTTAATAAATAATTTCCAAAATGCATCGTTTAGGACGAGCGAAAGCAGCGCACATGCTCTGCGATGAATCACGCCTCAGCAGCTATGGGGCGCGATTTCAGGAAGATGTCGGGATGGGCCAGCTTCACTTTTGGAGGAATGCCGCGGGTGGTCCAGTTATGGACGCGCTGTACGCCGCCGTCTTTGTTGTAGCCAAGCAGTTCGGCGACTTTTGCCGGGCCGCCAAGCTCTTCGATCAGTTGTTTGTCGTTGGTCATGATGTCGCCGTGTGAATGGATTACACCCGGATTAAACACCATGTTTAAATATTCGTCAAACAAACCGTGTAACACAGCTTGTTTAGTTGCCCCGACAATGGCGCCCATGCATGAACAAATGAAACGCCTGTATGAGGCAGTCCAACAAATTTCCCGCATCGAGGGGCAATCTGACCTTGCGCGCGCCTTAAACGCATCGCCTCAAACGTTGAACAATTGGGAGGCGCGCGGAATCTCAAAGGCCGGCATGATCAAGGCGCAAGAGCGCTTTGGCATTTCTGCCAGCTGGCTGGATACCGGTGAGGGTTCGATGACAGCGGGTCAGGGCTGGCGATTTAAGGCCACGCCGATGCAGGAGGTTCAAATCGCTGATCTGGATGACCCTGGACTGGTGAGGATCCAAAAGGTTCGGCTGAAACTTTCGGCTGGAATCATGGGATTCCAGGTTGAGCCTGATCGGCGCGAAAGTGGCATTGCCACGGTGCCTCGTAGATGGGTCGAAAAGTACGGATATATCCCTGGCAAGCTGCTGGCCATTGAAGTAAAGGGGGAAAGCATGGAGCCCTCCCTTTACGAAGGCGACACCGTCGTGATCAACACAGGCGATACAAAGCCCATGGATGGTGCCGTTTATGCTTTCAACTACGAAGGCGAACCGGTAGTAAAGCGGCTTTCGCGCGATGCCGGACGCTGGTGGCTCACATCAGATAACCCGGACCAGCGCAAGTTCCATCGTAAGGTATGTGAAGGCGATACCTGCATGATTGTCGGTCGCGTGGTTCGTAAGGAGAGCGAGAGGATCTAAGATGGGGCATGGAACCTTGACCCGTATTGAGACACTTTGTTGGTGGATCGGATTCGTAATTTATTTACTTTCCGGATACTTCCTTTATCGAATCCTGCAGAATTTCCCTGATTTTCATAATGAGCATTCTGAATTGATATGGTCCGTTGCTTGGCTGCCTTTAGGAATTGGAGCAGTGTGGATCAAGAACAAAATCGAAGACTGGGTATGCGCTGATATTGGCAATACTGCTCCCTAATCCATCTCAATGATTGCGCCCTGAGCGCTCAACCGTCCTCCTAGTATCAAATTGCCCGCCCTCTGCTGGCTTTTTTTTCGTCCGCGATTAAACAAAGTGTTTGACATGTGGTTAAACGTGGTGTTTAATGCATCACATCAACACCCGAACCACCCCACCGATTGACCGACAAGGAGAAGAGAAGATGGAAGCACTGAAACCCGCAGCGGCCTGGCCGTTCCCGACCCCAGCAAAGCAAGCCGAAACCGCTGCTGCACCCGCAGCCCCAGCAACCCTGATCAGCACCACCGGCTTTGTGACCGTGCCCGAGACCACGCTGCCGAATGGCTTGGTCGTGCCGGCCTTCCAGGTCAGCCAGTTCCACGTGGCCAAGGACGAGAATGGCGCGCCGGTCGTGAATCAGGAGCTGGCGCCGTGGGTCGAGATCGACTTCGCCGAAGCCAAACAGCAGTGCGAAGCGATGGGCGGCCAACTGATCCGCGAAACGCAAGCGCTGGCCTTGGCCTGGAACGTGTTCAACGTCGCGGCCAACTGGTCCGGCGGTGCGGTGGGCGAGGGCAAGCTGAGCATGGGCCTGCACGATGACTACGACCTCGACGAAGCGCCGACCGGCGTCTACGAGCAGGGCAAGCGCGGCTTCCTGCTGTCGACCGGCGAGACCGTGTTCGACGTGGCCGGCCTGGTCTACACCTGGGTATTCGATGACGTGCAGGGCGATGACGACGGCCTGGTGGTAAAGGCCTTCGCTGAAGATTCGCCATCGATCGTCACCGCGCCATATCCGTCGATGGAGAAGGGCATGGGCTGGCGTCCGAATGCCGGCGCTAATTGGTCGGGCTATGCGCTCGTCCGCGGCGGCCGCTGGTTCTCCGGGTCGCGTGCCGGGGTCTTCCGTCTCAACGGCGGCTGGCCCGAACGCGAGCACGGCGGCGTCGGGTTCCGCTGCACCAAGGGTCTCTGATCACTGGTCCCGGGTCGCCGCGTAGCGGTGGCCCTCCCGAGCAGCACGTTGGCCCCGGTGGCCTCTCGTTAAATCCCCGGGTTGGCCTGCTTTCGGCTCAGGAAATAGATGCAGCGGGATCTGAAATGCCCCGGTCGCTTTCCGTCAGGAGCACGCGAGCCTGAACGCGCACAGGCCCATGGGGGACATGGTCAAAGCCCCACCTCGATAACCTGGAGAAGACACATGCAGAAACTGCTGAAGATCATTCGCAAGATCGTCAAGCCGCTGCGCATTGCGCACCTGCGCTGGATGATGCGCGATGCCGAATACGAAATTTCCCATCTGCGCGCCCTGCGTGACTACAGCATTGCGGCTGAGCATCAGCAGCTGCGCCGCCAGATGTCGCTGGCCGAACAGTGCAGCCGTGTGGAGGCATGGTAATGCGCTCGATCCTCAACCTCTACCGCGTGTATCGCCGTGCGCGCCTAAGCCGCCGCAAAGCACTCGTCAAGGCCGTCGTAGCCTGGAACAAAGGATTCTAACCATGAACGCAATAGCTGATCCGGCCGCACACGACCGCACCAAATATATCGGCGGCAGCGACATTGCTGCCATCTTAGGCGTGAGCCCCTGGCGCAATATTGTCGACCTGTGGATGGACAAGATCACTCCACGCACCGAGAACGGCCAGAACGCTGCTGCGAAACGCCGCGGCTCGCGTATGGAACCGTACATTCTCGACATGATCCGCGAAGAGCATGGCCTCGAAATCGTCAACGCAAACCAGCGCTATATCGATTCCGAATTCGACTTCATGGCGGCCGAGATCGACTTCGAATATCTGGACAAGGAAACCGGCAAGATCGAGAACGGCGAGATCAAGACCGTGCATCCGTTCAAGGCCAAGGAATGGGGCGACGTGGATACCGACCAGCTGCCGCTGCATTACGTGGCCCAGGTCCAGCATGGCATGGGCGTGCGGGGAGCGAGCCGCTGCCGTGCGTTTGCGCTGATCGGCGATGACCTGAAGCCTTACCTGGTCGAGCGCGATGACGAATTGATCGCCGCTATGCGGGAACGCGCTGTCGAATTCTGGACCAAGCACGTGCTGCCCAAGATTCAGCCGCCGCTTGACTACGAGCATAAGGACATCATCAGCACCCTGAAGCGCCTTTACCCTGGCACGGACGGCACGATCATCGATGCCACTGCGATGCACGAGCATTGGCGCGCGGTGATGGATACGGCCGCCGAAATGCGTGACCACTACCAGGCGATTCTGGATGGCTCGAAGGCACATCTTCTGTACGAAATGGGCAATTCCAGTGCGATCAAGTTCACCGATGGCATGGCATTCACCCGCAAGGTCATCAACAAGAAGGCTTACACGGTCGAGCATGGCGCATCGCGCTACGTCGACTTCCGACTTTCCAAACTGAAGGAGCAAGCATAAATGAGTACTTCCGCACTGAAATCCGTGGTGACTGGCAATGGCGCCAAGAGCGACGAACCGAAAGACCTTGCCCATCTGATGGCCAACCCGAAGGTGCAGCAGCAGATCAAAGCTGCGCTGCCGCGCCACATGACCGCCGAGCGCATGGCGCGTATCGCGACCACCGAAATGCGCAAGGTGCCGAAGCTGGCGCAGTGCGACCCGATGTCGTTCCTGGGCGCCGTCATCCAGTGCGCGCAGCTGGGTCTGGAGCCGGGCAACGCGCTGGGCCATGCCTACATCCTGCCGTTCGAGAAGCGAGCCAAGGTGGGCGGACAGTGGCGCACCGAGCGCGTCGAAGCGCAGGTGATCATCGGCTATCGCGGCATGATCGACCTGGCGCGCCGTAGCGGCCAGATCGTCAGCATCGACGCCCGCGCCGTGTACGAAGGCGACAAGTTCAACTGCCAGCTGGGCCTGGACGCCAAGCTCGAGCATGAGCCGGACTGGCAGAACCCGAACCGCGCCGTCCCGGACAAGCTGCGCTTCGTCTACGCCGTCGCCAAGCTGAAGGATGGCGGCATCCAGTTCGACATCATGTCCCGCGCCGAAGTGGAAGGCGTGCGCGCCCGCAGCAAGGCGGCCGAGAGCGGCCCGTGGGTGACCGACTACAGCGCGATGGCGCTGAAAACCGTGGTGCGCCGCCTCTTCAAATTCCTGCCTGTGTCGATCGAGATCCAGCAGGCGGTCGGCATCGATGAAATGGCCGACGCCGGCATCAGCCAGCAGAACAGCGCCATTATCGACGGCTCCTTCACCGAGGTGGAAACGGCGCCGGAACTGGAGCAGAACGAGCAAGCGGCCGCCAGCGAAGCAGGTACCGAAGGTGGTGCAGTGTCGGCGCCGGCGGACGATGGCCTCTACCAGGTGCTGTTCAACCGCCTGACCAACGCCACCGACCTGGACGTGCTCGACGTGATCGCCGATGAAATCCGCGATGTATTCGACAGCGGCGATCAGGCCAAGCTCTCCGCGCTGTACCAGGAGCGTCGCGCCGCGCTGACGGGCGAATAAAGCATGGCACAGCGCATCAGCCAATGGCTCGCGCTACGCTGCAAGGAGCCTCTGTTCCAGAAGTGGCTCCGCGTGCCCGACGAGCAGACCGCCATCAGCAGCGTGCGCGCCATCTGCGAGGTGAAATCGCGTGGCGACATCGACCGCTGCGAGAAGGCCCAGAAGCGCTTCCACCAGTTCATCCGCCTGCCATATATGCAGTTTTTCAACGACTCACCCAACCTGAAGGAGTAACCGATGTTTGAATTGAACCAGACCGTCAAACTGGCCAACGTCAATCTACGCGCCGAAAAGCATGGCGAAGAGACGCGAGCGGCCGTAGACCTGAAGATCGAGGCGATCTGTCCGAGCAGCAGCCTGATCTACTTCCACGCCGAGCTGCGCCAGCACATGTTCAAGAAGGACGATAACCCCGATCTGGTCGACCAGGTTGTCGAGGGCGACGGCCTGACCATCTTGCGCTATCCGAAGCTGGGCGCCTTGAAATGGGACTGGGAGGGGAGCGGTTATCGCGGCGTTATCAAGTACGGCCTGGGCGATGTGAAAAGCAATATCGATCTGGGCGACGAACTCAAGGTCGATCACATCGTGCTGTCGCCGATGAATGGCGGTTCGGTCGGCATCAGCCTTCGCGTCATCGCACACCCTGCGCCGGATGACATCGGCAAGCTGTCGGAGCTGATTCAGCGCGAGATCGACCTCGAGCTGCTGCCGCCGGCGCCGACTACCGCCAAAGACCTTTTCAAAGACGCCGCCTAAGGAGCGTACATACATGAAATCCGCAATGAAAATTGAGCTGGTGCCGGAACAATCCTATTTTGCCCGTGCCGGCGAGCAGATCGTACGCGGCCTGTCTGTGGTCGACCAATGGGAGGGCCTGCGCAAAGTGGTCGATGGCCGTGGCCGCAGCCTGATCGTTGACCAGGATGGAACCGTGCTGAAGGGTACCGATGGACTGCTGCATGACCTGCAGCTGACCACTGGCCAGGGCGACTTCGTCTCGGTACCGCAGACTGAACTTCCGGATGGCACCGTGGTTCCAGCTTTCCAGGTGGGCCGTTACGCCTGCAGCGAGGGAGCGGACGGCAAGGCCGTAGTCAGCAAGGACGGCAAGCCCTGGGTGAACATCAACTTTGCAACTGCCAAGCAGGCCTGCCTGAATGCCGGTTTCGCGTTGATCACCGAGTTGCAATGCCTGGCGATCGCGCACCAGATCTGGCACCAGGATGTGAACTGGACCGGCGGCAGGGTCGGCGAAGGAAAGCTGTACCAGGGCCTGCACAAGGATACCGTGAACGGCCCGCAGGACGGTAACTACGAATCGCCGCATACAGAAGAGCGGCGCTGGCACCAGCTCTCGAACGGCGAACGCATCTATGACTTCGCCGGCAACGTCTGGACCTGGGTCTTCGACAACGTCCAGGGCAACGCAGAAGGCATTGTCGCCAAATCCATCGGGAAGGATTCGCCCAGCCGCTCGAGCATCCCTGATGACTGCTATGCGAAGGGCGGCGGCTATGTGTTCGACAGCACCACGCTGAACTGGTCGAGCCGTGCGCTCGTCCGCGGCGGCCGCTGGAGCTCCGGGTCGGATGCCGGGGTCTTCTATCTCGTCGACGACTGGCCCGGCGGCGGGAGCGACGTCGTCGGGTTCCGCTGCACCAAGTAGGCGTCTGGTATCGGGTCACGGGTCGCCGCGTCAGCGGTGACCGCTTCAACATCAAGTAAGAGTAGAAAATGCAACAGATCGCACCAACCAAAGAAGAAATGAACGAACAGGCCATCGCATCCTTCAAGGGAATCGACGTAGGCCTGGGCAAGGCCGATCCGCTGGCCACGGCAGCGGCCAAGCTGGCCGAGAAGTATCCGCACCATCTGGTGATGATGCAGGCCGGGAAGTTCCTGCACGCGTTCGACAAATCCGCACATGTGCTGGCTACCCTGAAGGGCTACCAGCTGAAGCTGATCGGCACCGCCGACGAACCGCACCTGCGCGTCGGCTTCCCCGCCATGAACTTCAAGCGCCGTCTGTGGAGCGTGGTGCAGGAATTCGCCATTCCGTACGTCGTTGCTCTCGGCACGCAAAGCAGCGGCTACACCGTCTATGTCTCCGACCAGGGCAGCGAGAGCAGCCTGATGGCTGGTGTCAGCGACGAGATCGTGCACCAAGTGATCGCCGACCTGCGCCAGCGCGGCGCCCTGAACCAGGCAGCCGCCAAGAAGATGCTTGCCGAGCCTGACAGCGTCGGGTTCAAGATGAAGTCTCAGGCCCAGGCGCTGGATACGCAGCTGCTGCAGGACATCATCAAGATGCCGCGCGATCTGCGTGCAACCTACGGCGAGAACCTGCGCAGCTGCATGGCGCGCCTGATGCCGGCCGTGTTCGGCTATGGACTGGAAAGCCAGAAGGCAGAGCTACTGCATCACATTTCTGCCGAAGTCGATTTGCTCAAACATTACCTCGCCCAGGCACCGCGCCTAAGCAAGCTCAAGTTCGCCTTTGAACACCGAGCTGGCTTAGCCGTCGAGCTTGGCCGTCTGGTGGGCGGTTTGATCCGTTCCTCCGTAAAGGTGACGCCATGATCGACATGGGGGGATTTCTGGATAGTCGAGCAATGCGCTCATCCGCAGCAGCAACTGGAACTCCGAGTCGAATGCCGGGGTCTTCAATCTCAACAACGACTGGCCCGACAACGAGAACGACAACGTCGGGTTCCGCTGACCCAAAATACAAGCACCTGGACGCCGCGCCGCGCGCCGGCGGGAGGTCAATTCTTGGTCGAAATCCTCCCGGGGAATCCCCGAAAGCAGGGCGCATAGCCAAACCGAGAACCGCGCAGGGGCCCGCCGCTGGTGCCTGCGCGGAACGAGGCGAAGGCCTGTTCCAGCGCCTGACATCACTGCCGAATCTGTTCACCTGCTGGCAACGTGCGCGCCAGAATAAGGGCGCCAGCCGCCGCGTGCAGCGCTTCGAGCAGGATCCACTGCGCCATCTGCTGACCATCCAACAGCGGCTGCGCGCTGGCGAATACACCTTTGGCCCCTACAAAGAATTCCTGGTGCAGGACAAGAAGTTCCGCAACGTGGTCGACGCGCCAATGAAAGACCGCGTCGTGCACTGGATGATCTACCAGCACCTGCTGCCGATCTGGCAGCCGCGCATGATCCACGATACCTACGGCAACCTGCCGGGCCGTGGCACCCATGCTGCCGTACAGCGCCTGGCGCAGTTTTGCCGTTCCACCGGCGCCGGCTGGGCGCTGCACATGGATATTTCGAAATACTTCTATTCGGTCAATCACAGTCTGCTGAAGGCCCGCGCGCTGCGTTACATCGGCGATCAGGCGCTGCGCCAGCTGCTGGTGAGCCTGATCGACTCCTACCGCACCGGCAGCCTGTACGACAACTTGTTCGCACCGGACAGCGCCTACCGCATGACTGCGGCCAAGGGGATGCCGATTGGTAACCTGTCGTCGCAGCTGTTCGCCAACATCTTCCTGTGCGACTTCGATCACTGGGTGAAGCAGGATTTGCACGTGCTGCGCTATATCCGCTACGTCGATGACCTAGTGTTCGTGGGCGAATCCGCTGGCCAGCTGCGCGACATTCGCGACCAGGTGGTGCAGAAGCTTGGTGCCGATGGGCTGACCATCAACCCGCGCAAGATCCGGCTGGCGCCGACGCGTGCCGGCATTCCATTCCTGGGCTACATCGTTCACCCGAACCATATTTCGGCTGGCCGTTACGTTCGCAACCGCTATATCCGTCGGCTCCGCGAACATGAGCAGCAGGGCTATGACCGCACCGAATCGTTACTGGCGTACGAAGGCATCCTGTCGCACACCGGCTCAACCATTTTCAGGGGCGAATAATGGATGACTATGAGGCCGAGGAACTGCGCCGGAAGGTTTGCCTGCAGCGACGCCGTGAGCACCAGGCAAACCGCACGGCCTTCATGGGCGAAGAGGCCGAAGAAATCGAATGGCCGAACCCGAACCAACCCCATTGCGCCACCGCAGCTATTGCGGTGATCGCAGCTAGGAAAGCAATCCAACTTGCAATGTCGCAAAAAAATAGCAAAGTGGAAGAGAGGAAGGACTGAATGCTGGACGCCAAAGCCGCCGCCGAGTTACTTGGTATTGACCGGCGTACAATTTATGACCTGGCCGCTCCAGCTGGCCCTATTCCGTGCTATCGGATCGGCGCGAAATGCATCCGGTTCGAAGAACAAGACATTCTCGATTACAAAGCAAAATGCCGATCCGTTACGATAAACGCAACCGTCGCTGGCGATTTGAATTCAATAAGGTCATCCAAGGCCAGCGTGTCCGTGCCTCAAAACTGCTTCCAGAAGCTTGGGGTCGCGACGAAGCCCAAACGTTCGACCAGGCCGAAACGGCCCGGCTCTACGGCGTTGCAACTGGTGCGATAAAGCCGCGCATTCTGATTCAGTCTGCGGTCGACCTGTACGTGTTCTACCGTTGCCCACACCTCAAGACCGGGAAGGCGATCACGCAGGAGCTGGCCCTGATCCATGGCTACTTCGACGGCCGATACCTTGACGAGCTGGCCGACGTGGCCAAGGAAATCACCGATGCGCACCCGGACTGGGCGCCGGCTACCCTCAAGGCACGCCTTTCCTATCTGCGCTCAGCATGCAACTACGCCAAGGACGACCACGGCCTGGGCGACCGCAACGCGCAATACCGGATGCCGATGCCGGTTGTCCGTAACGAGCGCCATTTCTACGAGGGGCGGGATGCCATGCTCAAGATTGCGCGGGCCTGCCCGGAGCGCGAAGCGCGCGCGCTGATCCGTCTGGCGTTCTATTCGGGGATGCGCCTGGCGGAATGCCTCAGCCTGGGCAGGGAAGGGCAGGTCCATGAGGATGGCTTCGTTCTGGCCGACACCAAGAACGGCGACCGCCGGTTTGTTCCAATGCATCCGCGTGTGCGGCCGCTGCTAAACTACCTGCCGTTCACCATGAGCCGGTCCTGGCTGACCAAGAAGGTGCGCAGCGCCATGGATGCGGCCGGCTTCCAGCACCTGCACTTCCACGACCTGCGCCATAGCACAGCCAGTGAGATGGTGAACAACGGTGTCGAACTGTACACGGTGGGCGGCATCCTGGGCCACCGGGACAAGAAGACAACCCAGCGCTATGCGCACCTGGCGCGCGGGACACTGGCCGAGGCCATCAAAAAGGTGGGTTGAAAGTGTGCGGATTTTTTTGCCAGATATGCCGCGAAACTGGCGAAATCCACGTCATGCGCGCAGGAAATAGGCCAAGTTATCAAAGACTTGCGCAGCGTGCGCGTGGTGTGCGTAGAACTCGAAATCAGGCGTAGGGTGTCCCCCTACCGTGGGTTCGAATCCCACCCTCTCCGCCAGAACACTGAAAAAGCCCTCGATCATCGAGGGCTTTTTCTTTTCTGTTCATCCAAATTCTGGCGCCAATCCACTTTTTTGCCTGGCGCAGTTCCCAACCAGATTTCTTCGGCATCCGATGCTTTGCGCGCGAGACGGCTAGCAACACAGCTTGCAGCATTTTCTCATTTTGGCCAAATTCATATTGACTCTATCGTCAAACTGACGATAATGTCAGCACACGAGCCGAAACGGCTCCAAAGACAATGCAACGGAGACCATATGCCATCACCTGAAGCCGTACTTCGGCAGGCGCAGGCCTACCCCGAAAGCGCTCTTCCCGCCGGGATCCAAAAACTTGTTCGTCCCGCAGCGATCGCTAAAGCGCAAGCGCTAGCCTTCCTGATGTTCGAAAAGCCGGACCTTGCGGAGACTGAACGCTTCCTGATCGACTTCGGGATGCGCGTGGTGTCAAGGACCTCGGAGCGTCTCGTCATGCGCGGTGCCGACAGTTCGCCGTGTATTTACGTTGCCAACCGAGGGCGCCGTTCACGGTATGTGGGCGCAGCATTTAGCGTTTCCGATGCTGTGGAACTGGCCCGGCTGGAAACCGAGGCGGGAGCTCAAAGGTTGGCGGGTTGCGTGATTCCCGGAGGTGGCGAAGGTGTTGCGCTTACTGATCCGGCCGGCAATCTTGTTTGGATGATCGCCGGGCAGGATGAAGTTGCGCCTTTGCCGCTGCGGCAGCCGACCCATATCACGAGCAATGGCCCCGGCCTGGTGCCAAGGGT
Organism: Pseudoduganella sp.; assembly: GCA_039593355.1. Lineage (GTDB taxonomy): Bacteria > Pseudomonadota > Gammaproteobacteria > Burkholderiales > Burkholderiaceae_D > Rugamonas. The sequence goes on along the minus strand of JBCNPK010000001.1, from coordinate 101,299 downwards.
GAACGGCACCGTGCGGCCGCCCATCGAACCGTCATTGATCGCGCGCATCGGCCACGTGGTCCTGCAGACAGTAGATTTTGCGGGGATGGCGCAGTGGTACATGCGCCACCTGGGAGTCATTCCCACCGATGTCCAATACCTGGCGGATGGCTCGCCAAACCTGACTTTCTTCCGTCTCGATCGTGGCGCCCGGCCCGCTGACCACCACACCTTGGTGCTGGCGGGCGGCATCGAGGACAAGTATGAGCACAGCGCTTATGAGGTACTCGACGTGGATGCCTTGGGCCATGGCCAGAATGTCTTGCGCGCTAATGGACATCGGCATATGTGGGGCATTGGCCGCCATACGCTGGGCAGCCAGTTGTTTGATTACTGGTACGACCCGGACGGCATGGAGTTCGAACATTACACCGATGGCGATGTGTTCACTTCGGATTACGAAACGCACTACCTGCCGCTCGACCTGGCTGGCATTTGGGCCTGGGGCGCGGACGTTCCCCCTTCGATGGTGCCGCGCCCAAGTCTCAAGACCGTTTATCAGTTGGCGCGCCTGATTCACTCTGGCCGCATTTCAGTGGACCGCGTGCGCCTCTTGATTCAGGCAACTTCCGCGAAGGGCCGTCCGTGGCTTTGATCAATTCAAGGGAAATCAACATGGCAGTGAAAGTAGTGCGTTACCAATTTGATGGACAGGTGGCTTGGGGAGTGGTTCACGACCGCAAAATCGCGCCGCTGGCCGCCCGTTTTGATAGCACCAGCGATTTCATTCGCGCTGGAATGGACGAAGCAAGGGCCAGCCAGCCTGCCCAGGCAAACATTGCGCTGGACAGTGTTCGCCTCCTGTCGCCGATCACGAAGGATCGCCAGTTTCTGTGCCAGGGCATTAACTATGCGAGCCATGTGCGCGAGTCCGGCATGGACCCGGACAAGATCGGCTTCAACACGATCTTTACCAAGGCATCCTCCTGCCTTGCATCCGCATTTGATGACGTGGTGCGGCCCGTCCACGTGCGTTTGTTGGACTATGAAATCGAATTGGGCCTGGTCGTCAAAAAGCCGATCACGCGGCCCATGTCAGTGTCGCCGGGCGACCTGCATGAATGGCTGGCAGGCGTCACGATCGTCAATGACGTCTCGGCGCGCGATGTGCAGCTGCCGCAGGCCCAGTTCTACAAGGGGAAGAGCTACCGCACCTTTGGTCCGGCCGGACCGTTCCTGGTGCTTCTGGATGCCGCCGAATGGTTGCGCTGGCCGGAACTGCATATGCGGCTCGCAGTCAATGGCCAGCCGCGACAGGACGCCTACTGCGGTGACATGATCTTTAAACCGCATCAGACGCTGACCGAGCTTTCGGAACTCCACAACCTTCATCCTGGCGACCTGATTGCCACGGGAACGCCTGCGGGATGCGCCGCGCGCGCACCGGGGAAACTGCAGATGTGGCTTGTGCGGCACCTCCTGTCGGACGCGGCGAAATGGCGACTGTTCATCAAGAAGGGCCTGCGCAACCAGGCCTATCTGCAGCCAGGCGATGTGATGCGAAGCTCGGTCCGCACCGATGATGGCGCCATCGACCTGGGCGAACAACAGAACCGGATTGTTTTGCCATGACTGCGGCATATCTCGCGGCTGCGATCGAGAAGTTTGATTCCGCAAGCGGCCCCGTGCTGCGTGAGTTTCCTCGGCGGGCGCCCGGTGCCGGGGAAGTCGAAGTTGCGGTGGAAGCGGCATCCGTCAACCCAATCGACGTGCGGCGGCGCTCGGGGTATGGCCGCTCGCTGTTCTCCATGATAGGGGCGGCCAAACTGCCGCTGACTTTGGGTAACGACTTTGCCGGAAGGGTAATGCGTGTCGGGCAGGGCGTTTCTCATTTGAGGGAAGGCGATGCCGTCTTCGGAGCTGCTCCGCCGTCAAGCCGGGGCACGCATGCCAACTGCGTTGTCGTGCGCGCCTCACATGCTGTGTTGCAGCCGACGGGAATGTCCAGTGCCGAACTGGCTACCGTGCCCTATAACTTCCTGACCGTCGCAAAGGCATTGGAGGCTGCGGGGCTCGGCGATGCAGACCTTAAAGGCGTCGACGTACTGGTCCACGGTGCTACCGGTGGCCTTGGAATGATTGCGGTGCAGCTGCTGAAGCGTCGCGGGGCGAACGTTGCCGCAACCGGGAGCAGCGAGCGTCTTCCCATGTGCCGCCGGGCCGGCGCCTCTCTGTTGATCGACCGCGACCGCGACGAATTGCTCGCCTTGCCTTATCGATTTGCGGCAACCCTGAATTTCGCCCGCTGGGACGATGACGGCACGTTGCTGCGCTTGCTTGGCCCCAACGCGATCGGCCATGCCACGACGGTCCATCCATTGCTCGGCAACTTTGACCGGTTTGGGCTGTTAAGGGGCGGACTGGTGGCGTTCGCTCAGAAGCGCCGCATGCGTGCAATGGCGCCGCGCGGAACACGCTACGCCTGGACCGTATTCAGCGTAAACCGGGCTGTGCTCGAAGAACTGGCGGGAATCGTTGGAGCGATCGCGCTGCCGAGGGTTCGAAGCTACACGCTGGCCGATGCCGCTGCCGCATACATGCACCACGAAAGACGTTTGCCAGGACGCCCGGTGTTGACGCCGAGTGCGACTGAGCGCGCTTACATCATCTAGGAGACAGCAGTGACCGACCCCAATCAACCATTCGCGATTCGCAGCACCGCCGACGTGCAGGCTTTTGAAAGTACAAGCTGGGAGCAGCGCAAGCCTGCCCACAGCACATACGAGCTCATATGCCAGGCCGGCGAACGGCATCCGGACAGGATCGCTTTGCGCTTCGTCATGACCGGGAACCCTGGCGACAAAGAGTTCACATTCGATTTCCGGACGCTGAAAGAGCATGTGACTCAGGCTGCCAATGCATTCCATTGCGCTGGCATCGTGCCGGGAAGGGCGGTCACGCTGCTGGTTCCGAATTTTCCGCAAACGCATTTTGCGCTGCTCGGCGCACAGGCCGCAGGTATTGCGAGCCCGGTCAATCCCATGCTGGACGTTGATCACATTGCGAGCATCGTGGAGGAGACCGGCGCGGAAGCCATGGTCACGCTTGGCCCGCTACCGGGCGTCGATATTTGGGAAAAGGCCGTTGAAGTAGCAGATCGTTGCCCCTCTATCCGTACGCTCTATGTTGTCAATGCAGCGCAATATCTTGGCGCGTTGAAGGCAGGTATGGTGCGGACCATGGCGCTGATGGCAAAGCGCCCGCAACGCAAGACCGTGACAGTTCTGGATTTTGAAGAATCGTTGCGCCGGCAACCGGCAGATCGTCTGGTTTCAGAGAGGTCTTTTGCGGAGAGCGACATTTGCGCCTATTTCCATACAGGCGGCACCACTGGCTTGCCGAAGATCGCCGTGCACCGGCACTCAAACGAGGTCTACGTCGCGTCGATGTTGTGCGCCATGGAACCGAGGCCGGGAGTCGTGATGTGCGGCTTGCCGCTGTTCCATGTCAATGGTGCGATGGTGACGGGCCTGGCGGCTTTCCACGGCGGCTCGGAGGTCGTGATGCTGACGCCATCGGGCTACCGGGGCGAAAACATCATGGCCAATTTCTGGCAATTGATTGAGCGATTCCGTGCAACCAGCTTCAGTGGCGTGCCGACAATTTACGCCGCTCTCTCTGCCTTGCCACTGAACGGGGCAGATATTTCGTCTGTCCGTTATGCCGCTTGCGGGGCCGCACCCTTGCCGCGCGAGGTCGCCCGCCGCTTCGAGTCGGCGACCGGCATCCGCCTCACGGAAGGGTACGGTCTTACTGAGGGAGCTTGCGTGACGACCTTGAATCCGCCGCTCGGAGAGAGCAGGGCGGGGACGGTTGGCATCCGTTTGCCTTACCAGCAAGTCAAGGCATGGAAGGTGGATCCCGCCGGCAATGCGGTCGCAGAATGCGTCCCAGGGGAGGCGGGCGTTATTGGCGTTTGTGGGCCTAATGTCTTCCCCGGCTATCTGCGCAATGACGATAACAAAGGCATTTGGCTGGCACCAGGTTGGCTCAACACGGGGGACTTGGGATACCTGGACGAGTCGGGATATCTGCACCTGACCGGCCGTGCGAAGGAATTGATCATCAGGGGCGGCCACAACATCGACCCCGCAATGATCGAGGATGCACTGTTGCGCCACCCTGCGGTTGCAATGGTGGCCGCCGTTGGCCAGCCTGACGCGCACGCTGGGGAACTGCCGATGGCGTTCGTGACACTGAAGCCTGGCGCCAAGGCAACGGCGGACGAGATTGCTGCGGCCGCGAAGGAACTGGTGCCGGAACGCGCAGCAGTGCCTGTGCGTGTCGAAATCCTGCAGCAGATGGCACTAACGACCGTCGGCAAGGTGGCCAAAGCGGTGCTGCGCATGCGGGCTGCGGAGCACGTGCTGCGCGACCAGCTGGCGAACAATGCCATCCCTGCGCAACTGCATGTTCGCGCAGACCTGCAACGCGGTTCGGTAGCGGTCGTGACCTGCGCTCCTGCGCACGCGGAAAAAGCCCTTCAACTTCTCGGCCGCTTTGCCATACCGGTTGAACTGGCGGCTTGAGCATCTAACCAATACGGATCACATCATGGAATCTCAAACTCCCGAAGCAGTGGACGTTTTGCTGGTCGGCCTAGGGCCGGTGGGCGCTGCAGCCGCCAATATGCTGGGCCGCTATGGCCTGCGCGTGCGGGTTATTGAAAAGGCGCTGGAAATTTTCAAGGCGCCGCGCGCGATTGCACTCGACAACGAGGCCCTGCGTATCTTGCAAATGGCGGGCCTGGAAGATGGCGCCTTCGCCACGCATCCTATTTCGAAGGTGCAGATGCGTTCTCCTGTTTTCGGCAATTACGCCCGTGCCAGTACGGCCGGCGTACTTGATGGCCACCCCCGGCTGGTGACGTTTTACCAGCCGGAGTTGGAGAATGTCCTGCGCGAGCGTTTAACCGCCTATCCCAAGGTGCGGGTCACGCTAGGGGCCGAATTGCAGGGGTTTAGCGACGGTCCGCGCGGAGTCACCGCAGAAATCCGAAACGCAAGAGGTGAACGCGAAATCGTGCAGGCACGCTTCCTGATTGGTGCCGACGGCGCCAATTCCTTCGTGCGGCGCCATATGGGTATGGAGTTCGAAGGCAAGACCTTCACCCAGGACTGGCTGGTGGTTGACGCGCAAGACGTGCCGAAACCGATCGATCATGTGGAATTCATATGCGATCCGCGCCGCCCAACGCCGCATATGGTTGCCCCGGGCAACCGCCAGCGATGGGAGTTCATGCTGCAGCCCGGCGAAACCCGTGAAGAGATGGAGTCGCCGGAAAAATTGAGGGAATTGCTGGCGCCCTGGTGCAAACCCGAGGAAATCTCGATCGAGCGGACGGCGGTCTACCGCTTCCACGCACGCATCGTGAACAGATTCTCGAAAGGCAATATATTCCTTGTCGGTGACGCCGCGCATATCACGCCGCCATTTGTCGGCCAAGGCCTGGTGGCGGGATTGCGCGACGTGGCCAACCTTTCGTGGAAGCTCGCCTGGGTCTGCAAGGAGCGCGCCTCTTCCAATATCCTCGACAGCTACGATAGTGAGCGCCGTCCCCACGCCCGCGCGATCATCAACCTCGCGCTGATGATGGGCAAGCTGGTCATGCCGCGCAACCGTCTTGTCGCGACGGCTGTGCATGGGTTGGTGAGCCTGCTGCGGGCGTTTCCATTGACCCGGCCATTGTTCGAGGACTTGAAGATCAAGCCAATCAACCGCTTTAAGCGAGGGCTTTTCATGCGTGGCAAGTCCGGCTCGCGCCTGATGCGCGGCGGCCTGTTGCCGCAAGGCCTGGTGCGCCAGGGCGTAGACGGGAAGGTCCAGCCAAGCGACAACATGCTGGGGCAGGAACTGACGTTGCTGGCATTTGGGTGTGATCCTTTGCGCAGCCTCGATGCGCGCTGGCAGAACGAATGGCAGCGCGTTGGCGGTCGCGTAGCGCAATTGCATCCGCGCGGCAGTTACCTGGCCGGGCCCAACTCCTGGGAGGAGATGACGGATGTGCTGGTCCCTGGGGCCGCGCCGGTTGGCTGGGTTGCCGTCGTACGCCCCGACCGCACGATCCTTCACGATGGCCCGGTAGAGGAAGTGCAGCCAATCCTGTTGCGCACGCTCGGCATGCTGCAGGCGATGCCCCTGCATGAACTCAAGCTTGAAACCTGCACACCAACCTGACTTATATCAATCAAAGGAGACGCAATGAAGGCATGGGAAGTAAGGACAGCGGTACTTGCTGGCGCGATGGCGCTGGCAAATGGCCCGGCACAGGCGGCAGAAGGATTTGAAATTCGCTATAACCTGACCGGATCCCTGGGCGGCGAGATCTTCGCACCGCCCAACCAATCGGGGTGGGCCTTTGGCGCTGCAGCGACCGCAGTGCGCATCGACAAAGTGAGCGGTGGCGATGGACGAAACATCACCCGTACAGTGCCGGGCGGGACGTTACCCTTGCCCGCGCCTGTCCCGGCAGCACTTTATCCGACCTATTCGGAAAATGCGGCGACGCTTGACGCAACGGGCCCTATGGACTTGGTCAATTTCGGGGTAGGGTATGTGACATCGGATCAATATGGCGGCGGCCGCCTTGCATTTGGCATCAATATCCCGTATGGCCATAAACAGCAGACAATCGTGGCTAGCGCGGCAACGCCAAGTCTGCAATGGAGTCCAGCGATACCCGCCGCGACGCAGGCGGCGGTTGCAGCGCAGTTCTCCAGCCAATACCAGGCCGGCATTGCCGCGCAAGGCGCGGCCGAAACCGGCAGCGTGAAAGGTTTTGGCGATACTGAATTGCAGGGTGGCTGGCTGTATGCCGACAGCCAGCTTCGCGTCGTGGGCGGCGCCTCGCTTATCCTCCCTACCGGCAAATACAGCTCCAATCCGGGTCCCGATATCGGAACCGGCAACTTTTACACGTTCCGCCCGGCCATCCAGCTCGCCTATTTGCCAACTCCGGAATTCGGCCTGGCTGCGAAGTTCACCCTCGGGCTGAACACGCGCAATAGCGATAACGAGCTACGCAGTGGCAATTGGGCAGGACTGGAACTTGCTGCCGCTTACAAGAGCGCAATTGGGGTCCTTGGTGTGCATGCAATCCGTGTGCAGCAATACCAGGATGACCGCAATAACGTATGGGGTGCGAGTCGTTTCCGCTCAACGAATGCAGGGGCTTTCTTTACCACCCTGTTGCCTGGCCTGGATATCCCCTTCACGGTGCAATACATGCGGACAGTCGCCTCGCGCTATGCGAAGCACGGTGACTTCTTCCAGGCCCGCCTGATCAAGTTTTTCTGATCAGGGTGCCTAACAGGATCGAGTCTTCCTCGAGCGTCACGCCGGGGAGGGGCGCAGCTACTGCCTTGGCAGCCGCCTGCTCCTTGACCCCTAGCCCTTTGAGCAAGGCTTTTACCATCGCTTCCGGATACTCGTCCGGCAGCGGTTCAAAAGCCAGCGAACTGGCGGCACTGAACATGGTCCCCATGACCAGGTCGATGCCGATCCGAATCCCGCAATCAAACTGTCCCCGCTCGATTCCCGCCTGCAGGTCGCGCCCCAGGAACTGGATGCCCTGCAAGTGGGGCGCTGCAGCCGGCCAGGCCAGTCGCGCCAGGAAATTTCCCAGCAAGGGGTGCTTCCGCGCCGTATGCAGCAGCATCCTTGTGCCGCAAGCCATACGGGAAATGGCATCTTCGCGCTGCTGAACCACGGGATCGATGATGCGCAGCAGCTCATTGCCGATTTCCGTGGAGACCGCTTGCAATAATTCTTCGTTGGTACGGAAATAGTTGTAGAACGAGCCGCGCGACATGCCTGCCAGCGCGATCACGTCGTCAATGACCGCAGCCCCCGGTCCTTTTTCAGAAAACACCTGCAGGGCGCTTTGAAGCAGGCGCGCTCGCGTGCGTTCACGCCGTTCGGCGGCAACACGGGTTCGGTGGTTTTCGGTCGGTACGCTGTTCATAGCTGTCGTTCGTTCGGATGGCGGAGGAGTATGCCACATCTGATGACATTATCGTCAAAGCGACAACTTCTGTGAAGCCCATTTCGCGGGAATCACAGGCGGGCTATTTGCTGATTGATTTTCGCCTTTGCCCGCTCGTTCCTTTCGCTATAGCGGTCCGTAAGGTAATTTGTGCGGCCGCGCATCAACAGCGTAATCTTGACCAGCTCCTCCATCACGTCGACCACCCGGTCGTAATAGGCCGATGGGCGCATGCGCCCGGCATCGTCGAACTCCTTGTATGCCATCGGAACCGAAGACTGGTTTGGAATGGTGAACATCCGCATCCACCGCCCCAGCAAGCGCAAAGTGTTGACGACGTTGAACGATTGCGAGCCGCCGCACACCTGCATGACCGCCAACGTGCGACCCTGGCTGGGGCGCACCGCTCCTTGCTCCAGCGGTATCCAGTCGATCTGGTTTTTCATGACGGCGGTGATGGCGCCATGCCGCTCCGGGCTGCACCATACCTGGCCTTCCGACCAGAGGCACAACTCGCGCAGCTCACGGACCTTCGGATGATTTTCAGGGACGCTGCCTACCATCGGAAGCTCCATCGGATCGAAGACTTTTACTTCGGCGCCAAAGTGTTCGAGGATGCGCGCCGCCTCGAAAGTCAGGAAGCGGCTGAAGGAGCGTTCGCGCAAGGATCCATACAGCATCAGGATGCGCGGCGGATGGGAAAGGTCGCCTTCCGGGGCAAGCTTTTCGATGCTGGGAATATCCAGCAAGTCGGCCTTGATGTTGGGCAGGTCGCTGATGGTCATGCGTTAGTCCGTTACTGATTGGTTGGCAAATGCGCTCGGCGCCACGGTGCCGCCAACAGTGGCGTCAGCGGGCGGCGCAGGGTAGAGCCAGGTGAATAGCAGTGTTGCCGCCGTGGCTCCGAACAATTGGGCGAAGATGAACCCGGGCGCGTCGGCGGGACGGATGCCGGCGAAAGTATCCGTCGCTGCGCGGGCCAGGGTCACTGCGGGATTGGCGAACGAGGTCGATGCGGTGAACCAGTAGGCGGACGTGATATAAGCCGCTACGGCAAACGGCGTGATCGATGGACGGCTGCGCGAACAGCCGATGATCACGCCAAGCAGTCCGAACGTCGCAACGAATTCGCTCCACCATTGGCCCGGGCCGCTGCGTACATGCGCCGAGGCGAAGAAGGCCGGTTCGCCGAACATGGCGTGGGCGGCCGCAACGCCTGCGAATGCGCCGGCGACCTGCGCTGCAATGTAGGGCAGGACTTCGCGCGCCGGAACATTGCCTTGCCACGCTTCGGACAGGGTGACGACGGGATTGAAGTGCGCGCCCGAGATGGTTCCGAACATCAGGATCAGCGCCACCAGGCCGGCCCCGGTTGCGATGGTGTTGGCCAGCAGGGCAATGGCCACATTGCCGCCGGCAAGGCGTTCGGCCATGATGCCGGAGCCCACGACCACGGCCAGCAGCAATGCGGTGCCAAGGGCTTCCGAGACAATGCGACGTGAAAGCGTCATCACACCACCTCGCCGATGCGGTCCAGCTCCGCCTTCATGCGGGCGCGGTCGTGCTTGATTTCGTCCAGGGGCAGGGCGAAGAAAGCTTCGATGCGCTTGCGCAGAATGCGATAGGCAGTCATGAAGGCGGCATCAATCTCTTCGTCAGTGCCGGTTGCGTGGGCCGGGTCTTCCACGCCCCAGTGAGCGCGCAAAACGGGACCAAGGTAGGCCGGGCAGGTCTCGCCCGCCGCGCTGCCGCAAACGGTAATGACGATGTCCGGCGTTACCGGCAGGCCGTCCCAGGATTTGCTGTGGTAGCCCGTAGTGGAAATGCCTTCGCGTTCGAGAAGGGCGAGGGAACGCGGATGGACATAGCCGGCCGGCTTGCTGCCCGCGCTGATGGCATGCCAGCCGGCCGGCGCCAGGTGGTTGAAGGTGGCTTCGCCGAGAATGGAGCGGCAGGAGTTGCCGGTGCAGAGAATAAGGACGTTCATGGTTTGCAGGATGTAATGGAAGACGGGGCGCAGCTCTCGCCGCCGCAGCAGTTTTCAGTCAGGTAGGACAGCACGCTATTCATGGTGTCGAAGTTGGCGCTATAGATGATGAAGCGGCCTTCCTGGCGTGCTTCAATCAGGCCGGCGTTGCTCAGCTCCTTCAGGTGGAAGGACAGCGAGGACGGTGCAATGTCCAGCTGCTCGCCGATCTTGCTGGCGGCAAGACCTTGCGGCCCGGTCTGGACCAGCAGGCGGAATGCGTTAAGCCTCGATTCCTGTGCCAGGGCGGCAAGGGCGGCGATGACGGATTTGGTTTTCATGGGCTGACGCCTCTCGACGCGGGTTCAGTATGTGCAGTTTGCCGATTATGGCACATCGGTACGATAATTCGAAGAATATCGAATTATCTTGACAGCTCGATGACATCCACTCTATTCTTCTTTCGTCGATGAACGAATGAGTTGGATATGGCTAGTTGTTGTGACGCAAAACCGGGTGAAACGCTGCCGGCGGTGGATGCCGAAGAGGTGGCCAAGCTTTGCAAGGCGCTGGCCCATCCTGCCCGCGTCCAGCTGTTGTGCTACCTGGCGTCCTACGGGGCGTGCTACTTCGGCAGCCTTGCGGATGTGCTGCCGCTTTCGCCATCGACGATTTCGCAGCACGTCACCATTCTCAAGGAAGCAGGACTGATCCTTGGCTCGTCCGACGCGCAACGGGTGTGCTATTGCGTCAACCCTGAGCGTATCGGACAACTCAAGCAGCTGATCAATGCCCTCTGAGGGCATTTTTTTGAAAGACGTTATTCGTAATTCGCCGAATAACAAAGGAGAGGAAGAATGAGCTTGGAACTTGAGATCCGCAATGCCACTGAGGCCGACTGGCCCGGCATCACGGCACTGCTGGCGGACAGCGGGCTGCCGCTGGACGGTGCGCGCGAACACCTGGACTTCTTTGTCGTTGGCGCCAGCGGGCGCGACATCCGCTGCGTCGCAGGCTTCGAACTGTATGGCAGCGTTGCCTTGCTGCGTTCTGTTGCGGTCTCGAGCGCGCTGCGCGGCCAGGGAGCCGGCAACCGGCTGATCGATGCCATCAGGTCGAAGGCACGGGCGGAAGGCGTTCGGGCACTGTACTTGCTGACCACGACGGCGGCGGAATTTTTTGGGAAAAGGGGATTCACGGCAATCGAACGCAAGAACGCGCCCAACGTGCTCAAGGCGTCACGTGAATTCCAGGGCGTGTGCCCGGCATCGGCCACAATGATGGTGGCGAGCATTGGCGAATAAGGGAGGAGCTAAAGCATGAATTCCGTTAAACCCCAACTCCCGGTGGCTGTCCTTGGCGCGGGCCCGGTCGGTCTGGCAGCGGCGGCGCACCTGATTTCACGCGGCTTTACTCCCCTGGTTTTCGAACAGGGCGGGACTGCCGGCGCGAACTTGAACAGCTACCGGCATGTGCGTCTTTTCTCGCCCTGGCGCTACAACATCGACAAGGCTGCACGAAGCTTGCTCGATGCGCACGGCTGGAAGGCTCCAGCCAATGACGAGCTGCCGACCGCAGGGGAGGTCGTGGATGCATACCTGCAGCCGCTTTCCGATCTGCCGGAACTGGTGAAGAACGTCCATTATGCGCACCGGGTAATCGAGGTCACGCGCGCCGGTTTCGACAAAGTCAAGTCGCGCGGCCGCGATGTGGCGCCTTTCATCGTAAGGACGCAGAGCGAAGCCGGCGAACACGATCATAAGGTAATGGCAGTCATTGATGCCACCGGCACCTGGTCGCAACCCAATCCGCTCGGCGCCGACGGGCTGCCAGCACTTGGCGAACATGCTGCGGCATCGCGCATCGATTACGGCATGCCCGACGTACTCGGCGAATCTCGACCGCTCTACGCGGGGCGCAGGGTGCTGGTTGCCGGGGCAGGTCATTCGGCGGCAGGCAGCTTGCTGGCGCTGGCGCAATTGGCCGGGGAAGCGCCTGGCACAGGGATTGTTTGGGCCACGCGCGGGGACCAGTTGGCCAAAGTATTCGGCGGCGGCGATGCCGATGGGTTGCCCGCGCGCGGACAGCTGGGCGCGCGCCTCAAAGCCTTGAAGGAATCCGGGCGTCTTGAACTCCATACGAATTTCCGGATCAATGCATTGCAGGAGCGGGACGGGAGCCTCACTGTCGTGGGGGCCGGGCCGGACGGAAGTTTGCGAACCATTGAGGGGATTGCGCGCATCATCGCTTCGACCGGGGCCCGCCCGAACCTGGGCCTGACACGCGAATTGCGCGTGCGCCACGACCCCTGGCTCGAAAGCACCGACGCGCTGGCTCCCTTGATCGACCCGAACGAGCATAGCTGCGGCACCGTGCGCCCGCACGGCCATCGCGAGCTGTCGCACCCGGAACCGGGATACTACGCGGTTGGCGCGAAAAGTTACGGCCGCGCTCCCAACTTCCTGATGGCGACGGGTTATGAGCAGGTCCGCTCCGTTGTTGCCGCCCTGGCCGGCGACTTCGCGGCGGCTGACGAAGTCCAGCTTGACCTGCCCGCAACCGGCGTTTGCAATACCCGGTTCGCCTACGCTGCCGTGGATGAAGCGCCAGGCTGCTGCGGAGGGCCGGCTCCCGTCGGCAGTGAAGCATGCTGTGCGCTCGATGTCGAGGAAAAGGCAAAAGGCGCCAGCAGCTGCGCCACCTCGAGCGCTTGCAAGCCGCGCCAGCCGGCGTCGGGAACCTGCTGCGCTTGAGGGAAGAGGCCATGCGTTCACTTTTCATGCGCGGATTTCTTCCGCTTTCCCTGATGGCGAGCATTGGGACGTTCTGGTTGGCGGCAGACCGGGGTGGAAACCTGGAGCTGGCCGTCGTCTTGCCGGCGGTGGCGGTCATGCTTTCAGGCATGGCCGCTGAGCGGCGGTGGCCGTACCGCGCCGACTGGTCGCGCGCGCGGGGGGATACAGCGACCGATTTGGCGAGTGCAGGCGTATTGTTCGGCATTGTCGATCCACTGCTAAAGTGGCTCGGCCCTGTTGCGGTAACGGCGGCATTGGCGGATGCCGGAACGGCCGGATTGTTCAACTTGTTTCCGGCCAATTGGCCATTTGTGCTGCAAGTCGTGCTGGCCACGCTTATTGCGGAATTCGGCAGCTATTGGTCGCACCGCTTGCACCATGAGCGTCCCTCGTTGTGGTGGCTGCATGCGCTGCATCATGGAAGCGAACGCCTTTACACGCTCAACAACTTTCGCTTCCACCCGCTCAATTACGCGCTGAACTACCTGATGGGAATCGTTCCCTTGCTTGTATTGGGAACGCCGGAAGCGGTAATCATGGGCTACTTTGCGGCGACGTTGCCGGTGCTGATGGTGCAGCACGCGAACCTGCCGCTGCAGCATGGATGGCTGAATTACGTGTTCAGTACCAGCGAAATCCACCGTTGGCACCACTCCAGCCGCGCAGGGGAGGGCGACACCAACTTTGGCCGTTCGCTCGTGATCTGGGACCAGGTGTTCGGCACCTACCGGAACCTGCCGGCGCACAACGATCCTCGCGCGGTCGGGTTGTACGCGGGGAGCCGCTATCCATCGCGCGCATCGTTCCTTGAGCAATTTAAATCGATGTTCCTGCCGGGTTGCTGCCGCAATGCCGCCTGAAGGATTGTGATGAAGAGGCAAACCGTTTCGGTGTTTATCCTGGGCCTGACGCAGGTGATTTCCTGGGGCGTCCTGTACTACGCATTCGGTGTCATGGCTCCGGCCATCCAGAGGGAATTGGGGCTGTCCGCTGCAAAGACCTACGGCGCCTTTTCGTGGGCGGTGCTGGTCGCAGGCCTTGCATCGATTCCGGTAGGTGTGCTCATCGACCGGCACGGCGGCAGCCGCATCATGGCGACCGGATCGCTGCTTGCGGGTGCCGGGCTATTTGTGCTGGCGCGGAGCGGCGGCATTGCCGCTTACTACGCAGCCTGGTCACTCATTGGCGCAGGCATGGCAATGAGCTTATATGAAGCCGCATTCGCCACCTTGAACCGGAGCTTCCATGAGGGGGCGCGCAAGGCAATTTCAAACGTCACCCTGGCAGGTGGACTGGCCAGTACGGTGTTCTGGCCTTTGACGGCATGGCTGCTGGCGCGCTTTGACTGGCGCGATACCTGCATGGTCTTCGCCGTTACCTTGCTGGCCGTGTGTTTGCCGTTACATGCTTCACTGGGCGACGGCAAGACTCCGGCGAGTGTCAAGCAGTCTTCGGATCGCCGGCAATATGCGCTGGCCGAAGCGCTGGCACACCCGGTCTTCTGGCTGCTGGCGGCTGTTTTTGCGACCCACGCATTCATTTTTTCGGCCCTTTCGGTCCACATGATCCCGCTGTTACGCGAAATGGGTCATCCCGAGCAATTGGTGGTGAGCCTTGTTGCCATCATCGGGCCAATGCAGGTTGTGGGGCGGCTGATTGAACGAATGTTCGCAGAGCGCGCGACGCCTCGGACCATCGGCGTTTTTACGATTGCAGGTTTGCCGCTGGCAGTCGGGATCCTTTATGCGATCGGGGCAAGTCCCTGGGCGGTCGTGCTGTTTTGCGTTCTTTATGGCTTAAGCAATGGCGTCCTGACTATCTTGCGGGGTACGTTGCCGCAATCTGTCTTCGGTCACGCCAACTACGGTGCAATCTCCAGCGCATTGGCCGCGCCATCGCTGGTCGCCAAAGCCGGTGCCCCGGTAATGCTTGCGTTGATGCTGCGGGAAGTTGATTACCAATGGCTTCTCGGAGCATTGTTCGGCTTGGCCTCGGTGTCGTTCCTCTTCTATTTGGCGGCCCTGCGCATGCATGCAATTCATTTTCATGATCCCGGCAAGCAGAACCTGAACCAATTAATCAGTTAGTAGGGATATCTACAATAATTGTATTGAGTATTACATTATGCTAAGCTGGGTGCATGGAAACCACAGCTACCTGGCTGCTGCTGATCGTCAGTTTGCCGTCTCAAAGCGCCACCGCGCGGATGCGTATCTGGCGCAGCTTGAAAACCATCGGCTGCGGAGCGCTGCGCGACGGCGCTTACGTCTTGCCATCACGAGAGGCGCAGCAGCGTCAGCTGAAGGAATTGGCGGAGGAGACGGAACGCGAAGGCGGCACGGCGTGGCTGCTCACCGTGGTCAGCCAGTCGGAACAGGAATGCAGCGCCATGCGGGAATTGTTCTCCCGGGAAGAGGCATGGACCGGCTTCGTTGGAGCTTTGGCGCAGGCGGGCAAGGCCTTGCCGACGCTCGCACCAGCCGATATCAACCGCGCGTTGCGCAAGCTGCGTCGTGAATACGATGCGATTGTCGCGATCGACTATTTCCCCGGCGCGGAAAGCGCAGCCGCCAAAGCTGCCTGGATGGACTATATGCATTCCGCCGAGCGCCTGCTTTCGCCGGGCGAGCCCACGGCCAGTTCCGCGCCGATCCAGTTGCTCGACCGTGCGGCCTACCAGGGCCGGCGCTGGGCGACGCGCAAGCGCATGTGGATTGACCGCGTGGCCAGCGCCTGGCTGATCCGTCGCTTCATCGATCCGGATGCGCAATTCCTTTGGCTCGATACGCCGGCCGACTGTCCGCCGGATGCCTTGGGTTTCGATTTCGACGGCGCGGCTTTCACGCACGTGGGCGACCGTGTCTCTTTTGAAGTCCTGTTGGCCAGCTTTGGCCTGGAGAACGACGCCGCGCTGCAGCGCATGGGCGCCATGGTCCACGTGCTCGATGTCGGCGGTGGCTTCGTACCGGAAGCCGCCGGATTTGAGGCGACCATGGCCGGTGCGCGCCATACGGCCGCGGACGATGACCGGCTGCTGGCCATGATGAGCGGAGTGCTCGACGCCTTCTACATCCATTTCACCAACGCCGCTTTACCGCAATAGGAGCCGCCGTGCAAACGTCCGAACAACCATCCACCACTCCGGCTTATACCTTGTGGCAGCTGGTGTTGTATATGCTGCGGCTGGGCACATTGGGCTTTGGCGGCCCGGTCGCCTTGGTCGGGTACATGCACCGCGACCTGGTCGAGCGGCGTGGTTGGATCAGTGAAGCGGACTATAAGGAAGGGCTGGCTCTGGCCCAGCTTGCGCCCGGCCCATTGGCTGCGCAGCTGGGTATCTATCTGGGCTATGTGCATTACCGCATTGTGGGCGCTACGCTGGCGGGACTGGCATTCGTGATGCCATCGTTCCTGATGGTCGTGGCGCTCGGCTGGGCCTATCAGCGCTTCGGCGGCCTGTCCTGGATGCAGGCGGTGTTTTATGGCGTTGGCGCGGCGGTGATCGGCATCATTGCCATCAGCGCGCGCAAGCTTACCCTCAAGAGCGTGGGCAAGGACAAATTGCTGTGGGCGATTTACCTGCTCCTGGCGGCCGTCACCGTGGTGACAGAGTCCGAAGTGGCATGGCTGTTCATTGCGAGCGGGGTACTGGTCTGGTTGCTGCGCGCACCGCCAAAATGGGCCAGCTCCGGCAAGATGAACGGCGTGGCCTTGCTGCAGTTGCCGGCATTAACGGCGCCCTTGGCCAGCCTGGACGCCGGCATCCTCATGCAGATTGCTCTCTTTTTCGCAGAGGCGGGCGCCTTTGTGTTCGGCTCCGGATTGGCGATTGTCCCGTTCCTGCATGCGGGTGTGGTCAACGAACATCACTGGCTGACGGACAAGCAGTTCGTCGACGCTGTCGCGGTGGCGATGATTACGCCTGGCCCGGTGGTGATTACGGTTGGCTTTATCGGGTATCTCGTGGCTGGTCTTGCCGGCGCTTGCGTGGCGGCATTGGCCACCTTCCTTCCGTGCTACCTGTTCACGGTCCTTCCCGCTCCTTATTTCAAACGCTTCGGCAAGCTGCCAGGGGTGATCGCGTTTGTCGACGGCATTACGGCTGCGGCTATTGGCGCCATCACCGGCTCGGTCATCGTCATTGCCAAGCGCTCGATCGTCGACATCCCAACGGCGCTGCTGGCCCTTGCCAGCGTTGCGCTGCTGTGGAAATACAGCAAATTGCCGGAGCCGGTCCTCGTTGCCGGCGCCGCACTCCTTGGCTTACTGGTTTTTCCCTTGATTCACCCGATGTAAGTCTGGCGCCACCGCATCACTTTTCCCGCAGGAGGTCATCATGAAGTGGATCACACGTGAAAGGCCGAAAATTGATCGAATTGCGTGCCCGTGGCTGGTCACGCGCTTTATCGATAAGGCGCCGGAATTCCTGTACGTTCCGGCGCGCGATGTGTTGCGGATCGCAGGCGAGACAGGCGCCATACCTTACGATATTCCTGATGTTGAGCTCAGTCATGTCGGCCCGCTGTGCAGCTTCGACGCCTTCCTGAAAAAGTATGGCCTGGACGATCCGGCCTTGCAGCAGCTGGCACTCATCGTGCGCGGAGCCGACACATCGCGGCTCGACCTGTCGCCGCAATCCCCCGGACTGTATGCGCTCTCCCTCGGGCTGTCGCACAATTTCCAGGACGATCACGAAATGCTGCGGCATGGCATGGTGATGTACGACGCCTTGTACAGCTGGTGCCGTTCCTGCCAGGATGAAGCGCATCGCTGGCCGCCGCAAATGTCTTGACCGGGAGAGCGATGCCGTTATGGCAAAATGCAACGACCACATTTTGCGTATGGGAAGCGCCAGGTATGAGAATCGAGTTGATCTTGAAGTCGCGTACTTTGCTATTGTTTTGCCTGGTGTACGGGCCACTGCAAGCTGCAAGTTTTGACTGCGGAAAAGCATCTACTTCGATTGAAAAGCTTGTGTGCGACAGCCCGGCGATTTCCAGTCTGGACGATGAGCTGAATAAGGTATATCGCGACGTCATGGCCGAGGCCAATGCGCAAAGCAGGGATTACCTGCAAGCGGAGCAAAGGCGATGGCTGACGCAAACACGAAATGCTTGTCATGTTGCCGCCTGTTTAATGCAGGCCTATTCTTCGCGTCAGGCGGAAATGCAGGCCTTCTTTGTGTCCGGCTCTCCGACGCACAACCGGGAACGGGAAAAGCGGGAGTTGCTGAATAATACAAGTCCATTCGTTACGGTCGCCTGCGATGCGGGAAGGGATACTCTTTACATCTCGGAAGGCAGGGCCGACGCCGAAGCGGATATTCCACAAGGAGAAGGCGTCTTCTCCCTCAACGGGATGCTCAAATTTGTGCCGATTGGCGCGGAAGACGGGCGCACGGAAGTAAAGTCGACACTCGAAAAGAAATGTCAGCGCGCGGCAGCGACCTATATGCTCGTCGTCGTTCCGCATAAATACAACCACCATGTGCAAGGCGCATGCGGTGCTGCTTCCCCCAGTGTGAAGCTGACGCTCTTCCGCGATGACAAGATTCTCATTAAAGACCTGCTGTTCAAAGTGAATTGCTGGCAGGAGGGGGGCGACGACACGGAAATCGAAACAGTGTCGGTTTCCGAGGCAGAGCATCGCGTTACTTTCTATATTCGACAGAATGGGGCGAGTACAAAAAGGATCGTCGAATTCAAGAAGCTACCCACCTTGAACAGGTCCAGCCTATTTCGATAATCGTGGTTTCCCGCCGTCGGGGAATTTTACGCGGGCGCACCATGCCGCCGCGCCTGATCACGTGGCGCGGAACCTGCTTGCTCATCATCGTCCACAACGACTTAAAGGGGATCATGATGAAATGGCTACTCAGTTTGGCGCTGTGCTTGTTGCTTCAGCCGAGTCCGGGCTCGGCGGGCGTGATCGATTTCGAATCATTGCCCGATTCCGTTCCGCTGCTTGACCAACTGGCGGCGCAGGGTGTCACCTTCCAGAACGCCGTGACGCTGACTGCTGGACTTTCCTTGAATGAGGCCGACTTCCCACCGCATAGCGGTGTACGGGCAGTGGGGGACGATGGCAACGGTCCCATGCGCCTCATGTTCGCTGCGCCGATCGATGTGTTCTCGGCCTATTTCACTTACAGTTCCGGGCTTAGCTTCAGCCTGTTCGACAGCTTGGGCGCACTGCAGAACGTCGTTGCGACAAACGACATGAGCAATCTCGGTCAGTCTACGGCGATCACTATCAACATGATCGATGTAGCCCGCATCGACATCGCCGGGGGCACACCGGAGAGTTTCATCATGGATGATCTCGCTATCGATCCGGCGCGTGGGATCCCCGAACCGGGGACGTTGGACCTGTTCGGCCTGGGACTGTTCGCGCTGGCCTGCCGCCGCGCAGGATGCAAGCGTTTGCTGGGGGCTTTGTTCGCGCTGGCGCTGTGCGGCGATGCCCTGGCCGACCGCGGCGTGTTCGCATCCCGTACCGCACCGGAAGAAGTGCTGATCCACACCAATAAGTTAGTCACGGTCAGCGCTGAGATTGGCGGTGACCCGGCGCATCCCCCGGTAGCGGGCTCAATGGTTGTAATCGAAACCGACAGTGCCGGCCAGCCCCTGCGCGCAGTCGGCCTCATGTATGACGACGGGACGCATGGCGACGAGACCATTGCGGACACGGTCTACACCATGCAGTTCGCGCTCAATTCGCAAAGGCCGGAAACGCGCTACTACCGCGTCTCGGTGGCGTACAGCGGCATCCGCAATCGCTACTTGAGCCCGGTAATGCGGGTTGACGCCTATCCGGAATTGCCGGCCAGTGTCGCCGAAACAGCGATCAGCGTATTTATGCGCCTGCAAAGCGATTTCAACAGCGACGTGACTTCGATGGGATACGCGGCCGCCAGTGCCAAGGCCCTGGGCTCGGCGCAGGCTGATCCCAATATCGGTCCGGATAACGTCAACCTGACCGGCCCGAACCTCTCGCTGATGTTTGTTGCGGCCGATCCGGCCACCGGCTACGTATTCCGGATCCCGGGTCTTGTGCAGCTGGCCGATCCCGCCAGCGACTCCACCGATGGCGCTGGCCGCAGCACACCCGGCAACCTGCCGGCACAGTACAAGAGCCCGGGGAACGACCGCTTGCTTATCTTCGGCCCGGGCTATAACAACTCGGACCCGCAACGCGGCATCGTCGACCACGCACTGAACCGCTTCGCTGATCCGGAGTACATGAGCTTTGACCCGCACCCGGTCGCCGCCACCACCGACGCGGATGCGTCGCTGGAGATGATCAAGCGCTGGGGCGATTACGGCACCGTCATCATGCACACGCACGGGGGCTTGTGGAGCCTGAACGGTTCGCAGCAGGTGGTACTGGTGTCGGGAACGCCGGCCACGTTCTGGTCGCGCATTGGGTATATGTTCGACCTCCTGGCGAACCGCATCGGCGTTGCCGGCGATGGGCGTTTCGTGATCTATCCCAGCTTTATCACCAAGCATGCGTCCAATATGAAGAACACCTTCTTCTACCTGGGCGCCTGCGAGAGCCTGCAGAACGACACGCTGTGGAATGCATTGAAAGGCAAGGGCGCGAAGGTGGCGTTTGGCTGGAGCGAGACAGTGAACCGCGCTTTCAATACAAGCACTTTCGGCGTCCTGATCGACCCGATGCTGCCGCAGAATGCGGGCAGCGATCCCCAGACCGCGCAGCAGGCCTACGACGGCGTGGCGGTGAAAGTGGACCCCTACGGCGGTCATAATGCCCGCCTGACGATGCGCAGCGCCTCGGCTGAATGGAACGGCTTCCTCATGGTGGATGGAGGCCTGGTCAACGGCGATTTTGAAACCGGCGACTGGACGGGCTGGACCCACGGCGCCGATCCGGGCAACCTGTACGGCATCATCAGCGGCGCCGCGCGGCACGGCGGCCATTCCTCCGCGACGCTGGGGCGCTGGGATACGGCCTTTACCGGCCAGAATCCTACGCTGGAGCCGCTTGGCATGGAGTGGATCTACCAGGACTTCACCGTACCCTCCAACGCGACCAAACTGTCGTTCTGGTGGTGGATGGAGACCTACGACACCGCCGTGTGGGACTGGTTCGACGCAGCCTTGCTGGATACCAATGGTGTTGTCCTGGCGCCGATCGTGGTCCACGGCGGCAAGCCTGGCAGGGATTTTGGTCCCTACTGGAATAGCGGCGCATGGCAGTATGCGGAGGTCGATGTGACGGCATACCGTGGCCGGAAAATACGCATCCAGTTCAGTCAGCGCCTGGACGGCTATGGCGACCAGACGCGCAGCTATATCGATGACGTGAAGGTCGAATGAGAATCCTGGTCCTGGTGGGATTCTTGGCCTGCCTGCTCGGAAGCAGCCAGGCCGTGCGTCCCGAGGTAAAACGCTACCTCGATGGACTGGCGGCGGCTTCGCTCGAATCGGTGGAGCACACGACCGATTCCGTGGCTGGACCAAAACGGCGCTGGCGGCCGCAAACGCCGGCGCCGTTCCCAGCTGGGCGCTACAAGGCCGTCTTCCGGGGACGCGCAGGCGTGTACGGGGTCTTGGCGCAGACCGAGGCGCAGGCGCCCCATTTCAGCACCATACGTCCGGGGATCGACGTGGTCGGCGGCTTTGTCCAACTGCTGGACGATCCGGGCAGCGAAACAGCCGTGGGACGGGTCCTGTCGCTCACTGAACTCGACTACCTGCTGCACATTGTCTACGGCAAAGCCTGCGCCGAACACGACTCCGCCAAGGCCGGCGCGCTCGATATGCTGAAAGACCGGCTGCTCGCGATACGGTTCAGCGGCAGGGCCGGCATCAAGGCGTATCACGAGAAATTGCTGAGGGATACGCAGTTTCAATGTTGAGGGTATTATTATCGTTCTGACTCACCAGAACGCCTCGACATGACCTCTACACCACAAGCTGACAATAGCCTTCCCCTCGACATGATCATCTTCGGCGGGGTCGGCGACCTGGCCATGCGCAAGCTGCTGCCCGCGCTGTACATGGCGCACCTGCACGGCAACCTGCCGCCGGCCACCCGCATCATTTCCACCGGCCGCCAGGAATTCGACCGCAACGCCTACCTGGCTTTTGTCGAAGAACATTCGCGGCCCTTCATCGTCGGCGCCAACTTCACCGACGAGGCATGGCGCAGCTTCCTGCAGTTGCTGGAGTTCGTGCGCATCGACGTGCAGCAGGACAGCATGGCGGCGCTGGCCGCTGCTTCCCGCCCGGGCGCCGAACGCGTGTTCTACCTGTCCACCGCGCCTTCGCTGTTCACCACCATCTGCGACAAGCTGGCCGAGGCCGGGCTGGTCGACCGCAACGCGCGCGTGGTGCTGGAAAAGCCGCTGGGCCGCGACCTGGCGTCCGCCGTGGAGATCAACGAGGCGGTCGGCAAGCATTTCGAGGAATCGCAGATCTACCGCATCGACCACTACCTGGGCAAGGAAACGGTGCAAAACCTGATGGTTCTGCGCTTTGGCAATTCGATCCTGGAGCCTTTGTGGCGCGCGCCGAACATCACCAGCGTGCAGATCACGGTTGCCGAAGAACTGGGCGTTGGCAGCCGTGCCGGTTTCTACGACAGCGCCGGCGCCATGCGCGACATGGTGCAGAACCACCTGCTGCAGCTGCTGTGCATCGTGGCCATGGAGCCGCCTGCCTCGCTGGCGCCCGATGCGGTGCGCGACGAAAAGCTGAAGGTCCTGCGCTCGCTGCGCCGCTTCAGCCTTGCCAACATTGCCCGCGACACGGTGCGCGGCCAGTACATCCGCGGCGTGAGCGGCAACCAGGAGGTGCCGGGCTATCTCGAAGAGCGCAACGTGCCGGCCGACAGCAGCACCGAGACCTTCGTTGCGCTGCGGGCCTATGTCGACACCTGGCGCTGGTCCAAGGTGCCGTTCTACCTGCGCACCGGCAAGCGCATGCAGCGCCGTTCTTCGAAAATCGTGATCGAGTTCGCCAACCCGCCTTTCCCGCTGTTCCCCGAGAATCCGGCCGGCGTTGCCAACCGCCTGGTGATCGAGTTGCAGCCGGAAGAGGCGATCAAGCTGCAGATCATGGCCAAGCAGCCCGGCAGCGGCATGCAGATGCAGCAGGTGACGCTGAACCTGGACCTGCAATCCGCG
The DNA here is from genome assembly GCA_039593355.1 of Pseudoduganella sp. Lineage (GTDB taxonomy): Bacteria > Pseudomonadota > Gammaproteobacteria > Burkholderiales > Burkholderiaceae_D > Rugamonas. The sequence goes on along the minus strand of JBCNPK010000001.1, from coordinate 78,362 downwards.
TTCTCGCAGCGCCGCGCCGAAGCGTATGAGCGGCTGCTGATCGACGTGGTGCGGGGGCGCCTGACCCACTTCATGCGCCGCGACGAATTGGAAGCGGCCTGGGAATGGGCCGAGCCGATCATCAATGGCTGGAGCGCGCTGGCCGAGAAACCGTATCCTTACGCGGCCGGCACCTGGGGGCCTTCCGAATCGTTCGCACTGTTGGCGCGGGACGGATTCAGCTGGGTGGAGTAAGATGCCGCTCCTGAATTTTGGAGCGGAACCTTATGAAGAAGCTCGCGCTGATGCTCGCGCTGGTTTGCACGCAATCGACAGCAGCAACCGTCATTGGCATTTCGGATGGCGACACAATGACGGTGTTAAGCAGTGGCCATCCCTTGAAAGTCCGGCTGGCCAATATTGACGCCCCCGAAAAGAAGCAGCCGTTCGGGGCGCGTTCCAAGCAATCGCTTTCCGACCTGTGTTTCGGCCGGGAGGCGACGCTGGATTCGGACAAGAAGGACCGCTACGGACGCACCGTGGCCGTGGTTCATTGCGGCGCGGTCAACGCCAACGTGGCGCAGGTGCGGCGGGGCATGGCCTGGGTCTATCCCCAGTACAACCACGATCCTGCCTTGCCGGCGATTGAAACGGCGGCACGTTCTTCCCGGGTCGGCCTCTGGTCCGACCCCGATCCAATGGAGCCCTGGCTGTTCCGGAAGGAGCGCAAGGGCCAAACGAAAGGAGCATGATGGCGGAATTCAAATTGCACTGCATGGCAGCTTCCGGCAACTCGTACAAGGTTGCCTTGTTCCTGGCACTGGCCAATGCGGACTGGGAGCCGGTGGTGGTGGATTACTTCGGCGGCGAGACGCGCGGCGAAGCCTGGCGCGACAATCTCAATGAAATGGGCGAGATCCCGGTGCTGGAACATTCCGGGCTGAAGATTGGCCAGTCGGGCGTGATCCTGGATTACCTGGCCGATGTCACCGGCAAATTCGGTGCGCGCGACGCACAGGAAAAGCGCGACATCTGGCGCTGGATCCTGTTCGACAACCACAAATTCACCAGCTATTACGCGACACTGCGCTATATGGTCGGCCTGCAGAAGACCGGCGAGACGCCGGTCACCCAGTTCCTGCGCGAGCGCGCCGCCGGCGCCTACCGCATCGTGGACAAACACCTGGCCGGCGCGCCCTTCCTGGTTGGCGGCCGCCTCACCATTGCCGACCTGTCGCTGGCCGGCTACGTCTACTTGCCGGAGGAAACCGGCATGGACATGGCCGAATTCCCCCACATCGCGGCATGGAAGGAGCGCATCCGCGACATGCCGGGCTGGCGCCATCCGCACGAACTGATGCCGGGCCGAAAGGCCCTGCAAGGATAGGATCCCGCACCATGATCGACATCCTCGAGAACCGGTTCAAGAAGCATATGGCCCGGCATGCCGGATTGGAGTGGAGCATGATCCGGGCACGGATCGATGCAAACCCGGACAAGTTGCGCGTGCTGGAAGCGATGGAGCGCACGGCAGGGGAGCCGGACGTGGTTGGCGTCGATCCGTCAACGGGCGAAGTTGTGTTCTGCGATTGCTCGCCCGAGAGCCCGCCGGGCCGGCGCAGCCTGTGTTACGACAAGGCTGCGCTGGATGCGCGCAAGGAAAACAAACCGTCCGGCAGTGCGGTGGAGACCGCGGCGGCAATGGGCGTGGCCCTGCTGAACGAAGCCGAGTACCGGCACCTGCAAACGCTGGGTGAATTCGACCGCAAGACTTCCAGCTGGGTGCAGACGCCGGCTTCGATCCGGAAACTGGGCGGTGCGCTGTTCTGCGACCGCCGCTATGGACAGGTCTTCGTCTACCACAACGGGGCTGAAGCGTATTATGCCGCGCGCGGTTTCCGTGGCATCGTGCGGGTTTAAGGCGCCAGGTAGCGTTCCAGCGTCTGCATCATCTCGTCGATGTCGAGCGGCTTGGGAATGAAGTCGTCCATCCCCGCGGCCAGGCAATCGGCGCGTTCGGACTCCATGACGCCGGCGGTCATCGCCACGATGGGCAGCTTCAGTCCCAGCTCCCGGCGGATGATGCGGGTGGCGGTGTAGCCGTCCATCACAGGCATCTGCACATCCATCAGCACCAGGCGGTAGGCATCGGGCGCGTCGCGCAGCATGCGCACCGCCTCCTCGCCGTTGTTGGCGACATCGATGATCGCTCCGGCGCGCTCGAGGATGCCCACTGCCACCAGCTGGTTCATGGTGTTGTCTTCCACCAGCAGCACGCGGCCGCTGAGGCGCTGGGCGGGCGGGGCAGCCGTTTGCGCTTCGAGGGCCTCGCCCTTGTCCAGTATTTCATGCACGGTATCGTACAAGGTGGAAGCGGTGACCGGCTTGGTGACCAGTCCCTTGCCATCAGCATTCTCTTCCAGCATCTTGCTGCGCTCAAACGCGCTCACCATGAGTATGACTGGAACGGCGGACGCACCGGCATGGCGCAACGAATCGATATAGCGCCGGTCCTCTGCCGGCATGCTCCAGTCGGCGAGGATCACGTCATAGGGCAGGGCCCGCTGGGAGGCAAGGGCCAGCATCTTTTCCGCTTCCGCACCGGAGCTGGCGACGTCGACGCCCCAGCCCCAGGCCTGCAGCGTCTTGGACAGGTAGACACGGCTGGTGAAATGATCGTCGACCACCAGCACGCGCAAGGGCCGCGCACCGGCGCCTTGCGGCGCCTGCTGCTGCTCCGCGGGCACGGTGCCGAACGGCAGGGTGACTGTAAACGTGCTGCCTTCGCCGGGCCGGCTGTCGAGCTCGATGCTGCCGCCTTGCAGCTCGACCAGGCGCTGGCAGATCACCAGTCCCAATCCTGTGCCGCCGTATTTGCGCGTGACCGATGCGTCGGCCTGGGCAAAGGGGGCGAACAGGTTGGCCTGCTGTTCCGCCGAAATGCCGATGCCGCTGTCGCGCACGATGAAACGCATGACGCTGCGCTGTTGGTCGCACTGCGCGCATTCGACTTTGAGGCTGACTTCCCCGCGCGCCGTGAACTTGATGGCGTTGCTGGTCAGGTTGACCAGTACCTGCTGCAAGCGCAGCGAGTCGCCCATCAGCATGCGCGGCACGTCCGGCTCGACGCCGATGGCCAGCTCCAAGGGCTTGTCGCCCGCGTTTACGCTCATGATGGTCGAGACCGAATGCAATACCGCGTCGAGTTCGAAGGGAGCGGCATTGAGCTGGATCTTGCCCGCTTCGATCTTGGAAAAATCGAGGATGTCGTTCAACAATGCCAGCAAGGATTGGCCCGAGGTGCGCAGCATGGTCAGGTAGCGGCGCTGCTCCAGCGACAGCGGGGTGGTGGTCATCAGCTGCGCCATGCCCAGCACGGCGTTCATCGGGGTGCGCAATTCATGGCTCATGTTGGCAAGGAAGGCGCTTTTCGCGGCGTTGGCCGCCTGCGCCTGCTCGACGGCCTCGCGCAGGGCGGCCTGGGATTTCTTCAACTCGGTCACGTCGCGCAGCACGCCGACGAAACGGTATTTGCCTTCGTCGGCGATGGCGCTGATGCTCAGCTCCACCGTGAATTCGGTGCCGTCCTTGCGCAGGGCCGGCAGTTCGACCGCGCCCTTGCCGATGACGTGCGGCGCGCCGCCGGCCAGGAAGCGCCGCATGCCCTCCTGGTGGGCGGCGCGCATGGATTCAGGCATCAGCACCTGGATGCTGGCCCCGATCATTTCCTGCGCCGAATAGCCGAAGATGTGGCTTGCCGCGCTGTTGAAGGTTTCGATCCGGCCCTCTTCGTTGATGGTGATGATGCCTTCGCCCACGCTCTCGACGACGGTGCTGATGCGCACGTTGGCGTCCTCGAGCTGGTCGGTCCGTTCGTGGATCAAGCCTTCCAGCTGGCGGATTTTGCCGCTGATGTACCAGGCCAGCCCAAAGCCCGCCGCCAGCAGGGCCAGCACGATCCAGGTGAGCCAGGTGACGGACGCCAGCAGTTCCTGCAGGATGGTGGCGCGCGGCACCCCGATGGCGACGGCCCAGCCGGTGCGGGCGGAGCGGGTGAAGATCGTGTAGACGGGAATGCCTTCCAGGGTGGTGGATTCGAACACGTCTTCGTCGACCTCGGACAAGCGCTTGACCAGGCCTGCCGAGCCGGGCTTGCCGGCGAAGCGCTCGGCGTCGTGGGTGCGGGCGATGATCATGCCTTTGCGGTCGAGGATGGCGATGACGCGGTCCTTCGGCTGGGTCTCCGCGGTGAGCACGCGGCCGAGATGGGCAGGCTGGTAGCCCACGGACAGGCAATAGACGACCTTGTCGCCGCGGATGACGGGCACGTGCACCGCAACCAGCGGCTTGCCGGTGACGCCGCCGATGAAGACATCGGACACTACCACCTGTCCCGTCTCGAAGACGCGCTGGATGCGTTCGCGGCTGCCGGGGTCGGGAAGCGGCGCGCCGAAAGGGCGCAGGGTATTCAGCAACTGGACCGAGTCGCGCGTGCTGAGGACGATGTTCGAGCCGGGGAAGCCGGCATTGACGATGCCGACGGCCTTGCGGTGGAAGCCGGCCAGGTCGCCCTGGTCGAGCTCCGCCGACATGGCCAGGGCGCGCGCCGCGACGATGCCCAGGTCGAGGTCGCGGTCGACTGCCTGCATCATCGAGCGTGCCACGAACAGGGAGTCGCGTTCAACCTGGGCCCGTTCGCGGGTATAGAAGTGATGGATCAGCAGGCCGAAGCCCAGGGTGGCTGGCAGGGTGCATGCCAGCACCAGGGCGAAGAGCATGCGGCGGATGGTGGGGCGTCTCGGTTGCCTGTTGCGAGCCAAGTTGCGTCTTCCTTCAGATGGGAAAGTAGTTTCGTCATGGCATTGTACAGTTGGCAGGCCTGGCGGGGCGCCTGATTCTCACCCTTGGTTCAGTTCTTGGCATCCATTCCCGGCGTCGCGGAGCGCATCAGGAAACTGGCCGTGGTCGTGGGCAATTGCAGCAACAGCCACTCCGCCATGGCTTCTTCCTGCGCCATGATCTGTTCGCAGACGGCTTTGGTTTCGACGTCGCCCGCGGCGTCGGCAGCAGCGATCAGTACGGTATAGCTGGCGATTTCCATCTGCTCGAACACATAGCCGGCCATGGCGCCCTTGACCACCTCATCGCTGGCAAACATGGCGACCGTGCCTTCACCGAAGGCCATCAGCTTGCCGGTCAGTTCCTTGACGATGGATGGCGAGCTTCCCAGCCGTGCCAGGCAGCCCTCGAGCTGGCTGCGCTGCCAGCGGGTGTCCTCCAGGTGTTGCGCGACGCGCTGGCGCAATTCGGGATAGTGGTCGAGGCGGTCAACCTGCCCCTTGAGCATCGCTTCGGCCTGCTGTTCCATGGCGTGCGCGTCGCGCAGCCAGTCGGCCAGGTGTTCGGTTGCATGGGTCGTCATGGCATCCTCCATTCGGCGGTTTTTCGATATGGTAGGAGCCTTCGGCAAGGCGCGGCATAGTCCGCGCGCCGGTGCGCCTGTAAGACGGGGACGGCATTTCGAAACCGTCGCCAGGTCACTCTTGCAACCGTTAATCAACTGCGCCAGGCCAGAATGTATTCCTCGGCCAGGGAGTGGCCTTCGATGATGGCCGAGCGTGCATTTGAAAACGGCGGCGTTATCTGTTCGCTCTTTCGGTCCTGCCAGGTCAGGCGCGCGCGGTATCCCGATGCATCGTGCAGCAGCGTGACTGTGTAAGTGAAGCCGTCAACGGTAGCCGTGCAGTCGGCTTCCAGGTCGTTTGGGACGAGTTCATTCATCCGATCTCTCCGTTTACCAGGCTGGTCTACTCTACGCGCACCAGGCCGGAACGTCTGTGCGCCGATACACTCATCACCCCGGCGAAATTCCTCGACGAGAACTGATAAGTAGTGAAGAATGTCGGCTGTTTTCGCTGCCTGGAGATTGGCTTGGAAAGTTCGAACAAAAGTAAAGTGGCCGCGGGCGCCGGCTTGACGCTGGCCGGCCTGCTGGCATATCTGGTGTTGTGGCCGGTGCCGGCCGAGCCGGTGTCGTGGTCGCCGCAACAGGCGCCGGGCTATGTTGGCGAACACGCGCCAAACACCAGGTTGGCAGGGCTGCAGAAGATCGACATCGGCGCGGAGAAAGGGCCGGAGCACATTGCCATGGGCCCGGACGGCAAGCTGTATGCCGCGGTCGCTGGCGGCAAAATCCTGCGCATGGCGCCGGACGGCAGCCAGCGCGAAGTATTCGCCAATACCGGCGGCCGCGTGCTGGGTTTCGATTTCGATGCGAGCAGGCGCTTGATCGCAGCCGATGCGATCAAAGGCCTGCTGGCGATCACGCCCGATGGCAAGATCACCGTGCTGACCGCGCAAGTGGCGGACGGCGATCCGATCCGCTATGCCGATGGCGTGGTCGTGGCGCCGGACGGCATGATTTACTTCACGGACGCTTCGACCCGTTTCGCGCCGGCGGAATGGGGCGGCACGTTTGAAGCCAGTGTGCTCGATATCCTCGAACAGTCCGCCACCGGCCGCGTGCTGGCCTACGACCCGGCCAACGGCAAGACCAGCATCCTGGCCAGCGGGCTGTCGTTCGCCAACGGCATCGCCTTGTCGGGCGACGGCCGCACGCTGTTCGTCAACGAAACCGGCCGCTATCGCATCTGGAAAATCGACGCTGCCAGCGGCAAGCGCTCCATCCTGTTCGACAACCTGCCGGGCTATCCCGATAACCTGATGCGCGGACGCGATGGCAAGATCTGGGTCGGCCTGGTCAAGCCGCGCAACCCGACCATCGACAAGCTGGCCGGCAAACCGTTCATGCGCAAGCTCACGCTGCGCCTGCCGCGCGCCTGGTGGCCGGTGCCGAAAGCCTATGGCCATGTGTTCGCCTTCAGTGAAGAAGGCAAGGTGCTGGCCGACCTGCAGGACCCGGCCGGCGCCTATCCGGAGACCACGGCAGTGCTGGAAACGGCGGACCGGCTCTACATCCAGAGCCTGCACGCCGGCTACATCGGCTGGATGCCTCGTCCTTGATTCCACGGCGCGACTGAGATTCGTGCGATTCGTGACATTCGGGGGTCAGCTCCGGCAATCGGACATTTTTTGTTGTCAAGACACACAATGCGAACCGTGCGTTTAACAGTTGTGTTTATAATTCCTTACGACAACTTGCCATCTTCCCATGATTCGCCAAACGAGCCCTGTATTATTGCTGGCCCTGCTGACCCTCGCACCGGGGGCGCGCGCCGCCGGCGGCCCGGATGGCGATCTGGCCGAGCTGACGCTGGAGCAACTGAACGAGATTGTCGTGACATCGGTCTCGCGGCAGGAGGAAAAGCTGGGCAACGCGGCCGCCTCCCTTTACGTGATCAGTGCCACCGATATCCGCCGCAGCGGCGCCCGCAGCCTGCCTGAAGCGCTGCGCCTGGCGCCGAATCTGGAAGTGGCGCGCGTCGATGCCCGCAATTACGCCATCAGCGCGCGCGGCTTCAACAATCCCTTCGCCAACAAGCTGCTGGTGCTGATCGATGGCCGCAGCGTCTACTCGCCATTCTTCTCCGCCGTGTTCTGGGATGCGCAGTCGGTGGTGATGGAGGATATCGAACGCATCGAAGTGATCAGCGGCCCCGGCTCCACCATCTGGGGTGTGAATGCCGTGAATGGCGTCATCAACGTCATCACGCGCAACGCCAAGGACAGCCAGGGCGCCTTGCTTTCGGCCGCAGGATCGAGCGGGCAGGGCGACGCCAGCCTGCGTTTCGGCGGCAAGCTGTCCGGCACCGGCTACTACCGCGCCTATGCCCAGGCAATGGCGGTGGAGGACACCGACAACGAACAAGGCGCCAACACCTTTACCGGCATGCAGCGCCGCCAGGCCGGTTTCCGCGCCGACTGGGAGCTGATGCACGGCAGCTTTGCGATCTCGGGCGATGCGTACGAAGCCAAGCTGGGACAGTTCAAGACCCGCGACATCCGCATCTCCGGCGCCAACCTGGTGGCGCGCTACATGCGCCAACTGGCCGACGACAGTGACATGCGCCTGCAACTGGTGCTCGACCACACGGAGCGCAACCAGCCCACCGCCTATGTCGACCGGCTCGACACCGTGGAGCTGGAAGGCCAGCATGACGTCAAGCTAGGCAAGCACAAGCTCTCGTGGGGCGGCGGCTATCGCCACGCGCGCGACGACAACACGCCGGGGCCGGGATTCGGCTTCTGGCCCTACCAGCGCAGCATGCATTGGGGGAGCCTGTTCGCGCAGGATGAAATCGCGCTCAGCCCGAGCCTGCACGCCACGGGCGGCGTGAAGGTGGAGCACAACAACTACACCGGTGCCGAAGTGCTGCCCACGCTGCGCGTGGCCTGGAGCCCGGACAGCAGGCGCACTGTCTGGAGCGCACTGTCGCGCACCGTGCGCGCGCCGGCCCGCACCGACCGCGATTTCGTGGCACCGCCGGCGCCGATCATGAGCGGCGGCACGCCGCATTTCGCCATCGGCACCAGCCCCGAATTCGCATCCGAAGTCGCCAAGGTGCTCGAGCTGGGCTACCGCGCCCAGCCGATGCAGAATTTCTCTTACTCGGTCACCGCCTGGTACGGCGACTACGACAAACTGCGTACGCTGGAGCCGAACGCCGCGCCCGGCCCCTACCGCGGCGCCTTTGAATTCCGCAACCTGGCGGAAGGGCGTTCGCGCGGCATCGAGTTCTGGGCGCGCTGGCAGCCCATGCTGCGCTGGCGCCTGAATGCCGGCCTGGTGGTGCAGGATATCGATACCGGGCTCAAGCCCGGCAGCAAGGACGCCACCGCCGCCGGCCTGGTGATCAACGACCCCAGCAGCTACTGGTCTTTGCGTTCATCGCACGAATTGAGCGAACACATGCAGTTCGATTGGACAGTACGTTACAACGGCAGCATGCCAAAGCCTTACGTTCCGTCGTATCATGAACTGGATGCGAACCTGGTGTGGAAAATGCGGCCGAATATGGATGTCGCGCTCGCCGGAGAAAACCTGCTGCACGCTCACCACGCCGAATGGGGCGCCTATCCCGGCCGCAGCGTGTTCGAGCGCCGCGCAGTCCTGAAATTGACAATGCGATACTGAACGAATGGCCAGCGCAAGCCTTACGACATATGCCGCGCCGCCGCTGGCGGCGATCGGCTGGCGGACCCGCCTGCTTTTGCTGCTGGCGCTGATGCTGTTCGCCTTCAGCTGCCTGTCGGTCGGAGCGCAGCAGGGCGGGGCCGCACCAGCGATGGAGCGCAGTGTCAAAGCCGCCTTCCTGTATAAATTCCTTGGCTACATGGAATTCGCCAGCGACCCCGGCCCCAGCCTGGTGGTCGGCGTGCTTGGCGCCGACGACGTGGCGGCCGAACTGGCGCAAATCAGCGTTGGCCGCAGCGTCGGCAGCCGCAGCATCACCGTGCGCAAGCTGGCCGAGGGGGATTCGCTGACGGGACTGACCCTGCTGTTCGTTGGCGCCGACACCGCGTTGCCTGCCGCGTCGCTGCGGGCCGCGGAAAAGAACGGCACGGTCACGGTCACGGAACAGGACGATGGCTTGCAGATCGGTAGCGTCATCAATTTCCGCCTGGTCGACGAGCGCGTGCGCTTTGAAGTGTCGCTGCCGGCGGCCGAACGCTGCAATGTACGCCTCAGTTCGCGCCTGTTGTCCGTCGCCTACCATGTGCAGAAAGGCGGGCAGTGATGATTGCAAAGGCGGCGGGATCGGTTCGCGTCAAACTGATCCTGACGGCGCTGGCAACGACCTTCGTGGCCCTGGTGGTGACCACGGTGTCGATGCTGGTGTACGACCTGAACAGCTTTCAGCGCAGCTGGGTCGATGACCTGACGACGCAGGCGGTGCTGGTGGCCACCGCCTCCACCCCGGCCGTTTCCTTCAACGACCCGCGCGCCGCGCGCCAGAACCTGGGCTTGCTGCGCGTGCGGCCGGAAATCCAGGCCGGCGCCATCTACACCGCCAACGGCGCCCTGTTTGCCTCCTATGTGCAGTCGCCGCAGGAATTGCCGGCACTGCCGCAGCATCCTGGCCAGCTGGGCTATGCGATCGAAGGCGGGCGCATGGTCGTCACGCACCCCATCATGGACGAGGGCGAACGCATCGGCACGGTTTACCTGAGTGCGAACTACCGCCTGCTGGACCGTGTGCAAAGTTACGCCCTGATCCTGCTCGGGGTGATGCTGGGCAGCCTGCTGCTGGCCGCCGTGGTGGCGCACCGGCTGCAGCAGGCCATTACGCGGCCGCTGCTGGCCATGACCGATGTGGCGCGCGCGGTGATGCAGCGGCGCGACTATTCGCTGCGCGTGGGCGAGGGTGCCACCGGCGAGATCGGCACCCTGGTCGACGCCTTCAACGACATGCTGGCCGAGATCGCGCGCCGCGCCAACGCGCTGCAGGACGCCAACCTCACGCTGGAACATGAAATGACCGTGCGCCAGGGCGCCGAGCGCGCGCTGCTGCTGGCCGACCGGCGCAAGGACGAATTCCTGGCCACGCTGGCGCACGAGCTGCGCAATCCGCTGGCGCCGATCCGTACCGGGCTCGATATCATGCGCATCAATGCCAGCGATCCCGTGTCCTGCGCGCGGGCGCGTTCCATCATGGAGCGCCAGTTGAAACAGATGGTGCGCCTGGTGGACGACCTGCTGGACGTTTCGCGCATCAACACCGGCAAGCTGACCATCCGCCGCGAACAGCTCATGCTGCAGGATGTGGTGAACGATGCGCTGGAGCTGGCGCGCCCCTTCATCGCGGCCCAGGGCCACACGCTGCACGTGCAGGTGCCGGAGCAGGCGGTCTACCTGGTGGGCGACGCCACGCGCCTGGCGCAGGTGCTGTCCAATCTGCTGCACAACGCCGCCAAATACACGGCGCGCGGCGGCAGCATCTCGCTGGAGGCTGAGGCGGACGCCGGCGCAGGCCAGGTGCAGCTGCGAGTGAAGGACAACGGCATCGGGATTGCGCCGGCCCTGCTGGACGATATCTTCGAAATGTTCATCCAGGCCGATTCCTCGCTCGAGCGCAGCACGGCGGGCCTCGGTGTCGGCCTGTCGCTGGCGCGCAAGCTGGTGGAACTGCACGGCGGCAGCATCCGCGCCGAAAGCGCCGGCGAAGGGCAGGGCAGCACTTTCACCGTCACGCTGCCGGTGCTGGCCGAAACCAGCGTGGCCAAGCCGCAGTCCGAGGCGCTGCCGGGCAGCGCGCAACTGCACCGCATCCTGCTGGCGGACGACAATGTGGATTTCGTGAACGGCATCGGCGGCTTGCTGCGCTCGCTTGGCCACCAGGTGCACATTGCCCACGACGGCAACGAGGCGCTGGCGGCCGCGGAAGGTTTTGCGCCCGAATTTGCCTTCCTCGATATCGGCTTGCCGGGACTGAACGGCTACGACCTGGCGCGCGCCCTGAAACGCCTGCCGGCGCTCCGGCATACGGTGCTGGTGGCGGTGACCGGCTGGGGCCAGCAGAAGGACCGCCAGCAGGCGTTCGAGGCCGGCTTCCACCATCACCTGGTCAAGCCGGTGAGTATTGATCAGTTCCAGGAAATCCTTGCGCAAACTGGCACTTGATATCCCGCGAATCTGCCCGATCTGCTAATCAGGCAATGTTTATCGAGGAGTACCACCATGCGAGCGCATATTACGCCTGACCCCGATCTTCCTCCGCCAGAGCCGGAAAAAGAACCGCCGCCTGACATTACGCCTCTGCCGAGCGATCCTCCTGTCGAGGAACCCGAGCCGAAGCCCCCGCCGATGAAGGCTTGACGCGCGGCTCGGGCAAAGGCGGAATCTGGCGGATCTGTTCGTCGGTTTCCTGTTCGCCCGGCGTTTTTTCGCCGCTGCCGATGTCGGCTTCCTCGATATAGTGGCGGCCCTTTTCAGGCGGTGCTTTTGCTGGCTGTTCCATAGGGGACCCTCCTTGCTGGCGATGCTACCAGCGCCACGGGCGTGCTGTCGCTTGCTTGCTAAAAGGAAATAACTGTTGCGCGAGTTGAATATTTTTGCGACCTGTCATGAGGCCGTCACGATCACCTAACTATAATAGGTCATCGACAAACGCTTTTCTCGTCGGAGGCCGCCATGGGCAATTCCCTGCACAACAAGATCTACCTCAAACCTCGTATCGACCTGCACAGCCGCCGCGTCCAGGCGCTGATGTGTGCGAGTGCCGTGACAGGGGCGGCGCTGGTGTGGCTGGCGTTGCGCGTGCTCAAGTAAGCTTGCCGCGCCCGCCTTGGGCGCGTACCATGATGGGTTGGTTTTGCCCATCATGGAATACAAGCAATGAAGAACGAAAAACTGAGTACGGACGAATTTAACGCGCTGCTGGAGATTGCCCGGGGCATCCAGGGTAGGCCGAGCGCTTGCGTCGGCCGCAACAGCAAGCGGCTGTCGGGCATCAAGCTGATCAAGTTTGAGCGCTCGGGGCGCATTATTCTGACCGATCTGGGCAAGGAGCGCCTGTTCCTGCGCCGCTGCGTGCTGGCGCTGAAGTCGCTCGTCGAGCAGACGGGCGAGCCGATTGAGGCCGATGTGGCGATGTTTTTGGGGAAGAAGTCGCACATTGCCGAGGTGGATGGGAAGTTTGCCATCACCGATAAGGGGCGCGAGTCGCTGGCGGATATTGAGGCGCAGGGGCTCTGACTGAACCCGGTAAAGCAGGGTCTGACCCAAGGGTCAGACCCACCTATGCCGAAGCCGCTGTCCGTTGATGAGACAGGGTCTGACCCTTGGGTCAGACCCAGGTTTGCCGGGTTTAAGGCTGGAACCCGTCAGCCGTAATCTCGAGGTTCGTCACCTCGCCATACTTGGCAGCAATCTTGCCAATCTCAGCAGCCTTACCCACCAGCACCATTTGCAAGTTCTTGCGTGGGAAATGCTTCTCCACCAGCTGCTTGGCCCGTTCCGGCGTCAGGCTGTCGACATCCTTCATGAAGTTGTCGATCTGGCTGCGCGGCACGTCGTTGGCATACATATCCCCCAGCAATGAAGCCAGCTGCTCGCTGGTCTCGAACCTCGGCGGGAACTGCCCCTTCACATAAGCCTTGGCCGAATCCAGCGTCGCCTTGTCGATGCCCTTGCTCCACAGGCGGTCGTAAGTCTTGAGCGCCAGGTCCAGTGCCGCTTCCGTCTTCGGCAGCGCGGTGAAGCTGGAGATCGCGAACGTGCCCGATTGCGACAGCGTGGAGAAGCTCGAATTCGCGCCATAGGTCAGGCCCGAATTCACGCGCAGCTCGTCGTTCAGCCAGGAAGTGAAGCGGCCGCCCAGCACCGTGTTCAGCACCTGCAGCGGCACGTAGTCCGGATCATTACGTGCAATGCCAGGCCCGCCGATCATGAAGGTGGTTTCGATCGCGTCGGACTTGTTCACTACCCAGACGCGCGGCTTGTCGGCCTGCACCTTGCCATAGTCGGCGCCCTGCGGCGCGGGACCTTCGGCTTTCCATTGGCCGAACAGCGTTTCCACTTTCTTGCGCATGTCGGCCGGATCGAAATCGCCGACCACGATCAGGGCGGCGTTATCGGGACGGAAGTAGCGGTGGTGGAAGGCTTTCACGTCTTCCTGCTTCAGCGCCGACAGGCTGTTGACGGTGCCGGCCGCCGGGTTGGCGTAAGCCGCATTCCCGAACAGCATGGCGCGGTAATACGTGCCGACCACCTGGCGCGGGCTTTCCTTGGCCTGCTTCAGGCCATTGACCTTGCGCGAACGCAGCTTGTCCAGTTCCGCCGCGTCGAAGCTCGGCTCCTGCACCAGTTCCGCAAACAGCGGCAGCAAAGTGTCGGAGTCCTTGCGGGCGAAGTTGGCTGCCACGGTCGATTGCTCGCTGCCGCCGCCGCCGGCCAGCACCGCGCCGCGAAAGTCGAACGCCTGGTCGATCTGGGCCTTGCTGTGCTTGGCCGTGCCGAGCAGCACGCCGTCCCCGGTCAGGTTGGCCAGGCCGGCTTGCTTGCCGTCGTTGACGGCGCCGGCTTTCACCACGGCGCGTACGGCCACCAGGGGCACGTCGTGGCGCTCCATCATGTAGACGGTCAGGCCGTTGGGCAGCTTGGCGGTTTCGAATGCCGGCAGCTTGAATTCGGCGGCTTGCACCGAAGTTGCGGCGGCTGCGCCGGCCAGCGCGATAGAAAACAGTTTCTTCATCGGTTTAGTCCTCCTTCGCGGCCAGCACGCCAACGGTGCGCTGCGATTTCTTCAGGTACTTGGCGGCGACGGCCTGGATGTCGGCCGTGGTCAGCTTCTCGTAGGCGCCAGGGGCATCGAAGGCCTTCTGGTAGCCACCGTAGAAGACTTCATAGTTGCCCAGCATTTGCGCCTTGCCGTTGATGGTTTCCTGCATGCGGTAGATGCCCAGCAGCTTGGCGTTCTTCACCTTCTGCAGTTCTTCTTCCGTGACGCCATCCTTGGCGACCTTGTCGATCGCTTCCAGCATGGCTTTTTCAAGCTTGGCCGGTTCCACGCCGGCGGCCGCCACCGAAAACATGTACAGCAGGCCCGGATCGAAGCCGTCGATGCTGTGGGAACCGACGCTGGTTGCCAGCTGGGTTTCTACCAGGGCCTTGTACAGGCGCGAAGTCTTGCCTTCGGTGAGCAGGGCCTGCAGCACGTCCAGCGCGTAGTTGTCGGGAGAGCTGGCTTCCGGCACCTTGTAGGCCACCATCAGGTTGGCGGAAGTGGCGGAAGGCTTGGCCACGAACAGGCGGCGTTCGCCTTTCTGTTCAGGTTCCACGGTGCGCACGGCGGGCGGCGCGGCGCGCTTGGGGATGCTGCCGAAATACTTGGTGGCCAGCGCTTTCACGGTATCGACCTTGACGTCGCCGACGATCACGGACACCGCATTGTTCGGCGCGTAATAAGTGTGGAAATAGTTTTCCAGGTCTTTCTGCGACCAGGCCTTGATGTCCGACTCCCAGCCGATGGTCGGGATGGCGTAAGGGTGGGCTGCGAAGGCGACGCTGTTCAGGTCCTGCATCAGCATGCGCACATTGGAGTTTTCCAGGCCGGTGCTGCGCTCGGACAGCACCACGCCGCGCTCGCTCTCCACCATTTTCGGATCGATCGAGAGGTGGGCGATGCGGTCGCCTTCCAGCTTGAAGATGGTTTCCAGGGACGAGGCGGGGAACCAGTCCTGGTACACGGTCACGTCGCTGTTGGTGTAGGCGTTGTTGGCGCCGCCGTTAGCCTCCATCGTGCGGTCGAACATTTTCGGGCCATAGTTCCTGGAGCCGTTGAACATCATGTGCTCGAAGAAGTGCGACAGGCCGGTAATGCCGGGCGCCTCGTTGCGCGAACCGACCTTGAAGAAGGTGTACATGTTCGCATTTGGAATGGAAGAACTCTCCAGCACGATGAACTTCATGCCGTTGTTCAGCGTGAAGGTCTTGACCTGGTCGGCCGTCAATGCGGCCTGGGCATACGTGGCGGCCGTATAGGCCAGCATCGCTGCCAGGAATTTCAACTTCATTGGACTTTCCTTTCGATGAAAGAAGTTGCCAGAAGAATACTTGATCCCTAGGGAAAACGCCAATTTACCGTGAATGGCTACAATGGGCCAGGAGGCCCCAAACGATGAATTCGCCGATCGCGCAAGCAAAGGCCGAGCTGGGCATGAACAGCGTGAAGTTTCCGCTGGTAGGCATCGGGGCATCCGCCGGCGGCATCGCCGCGTTGGAGCGCGTGCTGCCCGGCCTGCCGGAAAAACCCGGCTTCTCCATCGTCATTATCCTGCACATGCTGCCCGGCTTCCCGAGCAAGTGCGCCGAGGCATTGCAGCGTTTTAGCCGTATGCCGGTATCCCAGGTGACCGAGCATCCGACCGAAGTGCTGGTCAACCATATCTATGTGATCGCTCCCGGCACGCTGCTGAAGGTCGAAGACCAGTATCTTTTCATCGACGAGGCGAATGCCGGCCACAGTACCCTGGGGGCCATCGATTACTTCTTCCATTCCTTGGCCCTCTCGCACCGGCAGCTGTCGGCCGGGGTCCTGCTGTCGGGCATGGGGCACGACGGTTGCGGCGGATTGGCGGCGCTGCGCGAGCAGGGTGGCGCCACGATTGTCCAGTTGCCGCAGGATGCGCAGTTTGCCGCCTTGCCTGACGCGGCGATCAAGGCCGGCCAGGCCGATATTGTCCTGCCGGCGGGCGACATTGCCGCCCGCCTGCTCATGTTGTACAAGAGCGAAGGCCAGGCTCTCCTGGTCGAGGGGCCGGACGGCGAGGACGCGGCCTTGGAGGATGTCCTGGAACTGCTGCACGGGAGTACCGGCCACGACTTCCGCCACTACAAGCGCACGACCATCCTGCGCCGGCTGAAGCGGCGCTTGCACCTGCACGGAGTCCCGAACATCGCCTCCTACCGCACGCTATTGGAAAACGATGGCAGCGAGGCGCGCAAGTTGATGAAGGACCTGTTGATCGGCGTGACCGGTTTCTTCCGCGACCGCCACTCCTTCGAACAACTGCGCGGAACGGTGTTGCCCGCCTTGCTCGAGGGCGGCGCCAGGCGCGAGTTGCGCGTCTGGTCCGCCGCCTGCTCCACCGGACAGGAAGCTTATTCGTTGGCAATGTTATTGGCCGACGCCGTACGCGAAATGAGCGCGCCGCCGCACATACATATTTTCGCATCCGACATCGATGAACAGGCGCTTGGCGCGGCGCGCGCCGGCATCTATCCGGAGTCGATCCAGGACGAGGTACCGCAGCATAGCCTGGAGCGTTATTTTGTACGGATCGTCAAACAATACCGGGTGCGCCAATCGCTGCGGGAAATGCTCACCTTCGCCAGCCATAACCTGCTGCGCGATCCGCCGTTCTCGAACCTTGACCTGGTCAGCTGCCGTAACTTCATGATCTACCTTGACCGCGCCATGCAAAGGCAGGTGCTGCAACGCTTCCATTTCAGCCTTGCCGGCGGCGGCTACCTGTTCCTTGGCAACGCGGAATCCGCTGGCGCCGTGCCTGAACTGTTCGCGCCGCTCGACAAGGAACACAGGCTTTACAAAGCCCGCATTGTCGAAGGCCGCGGCACGGAAGCCCCCAGCCCGGCGCCGGCGCACCGCATCGGCCTGTCACATGCCGCGGCGGATTCCGCAACGGCGTTGCCGCAGCAGCTGATGCCCGATGAACTCAGCGCGCGGCTGGCGCAGGCGGAAAACGGCTGCGAGGAACTGCAATCGCATAACGAGGAACTGACCACGGTCAACGCCGAACTGACGGCGCGCCTCGAAGATACGGGACGGGCCAACGACGATCTGCTCAACCTGATTGCCGCGGCCGACCTGGCAACGATCTTCGTCAGCTCCGGCCTGGCGGTCAAGCGCTTTACCCCGCGTGCGGCCGGCATCTTCAACCTGATTCCACGGGACGTCGGCCGCCACCTGCTCGATATCACGCACCGCCTGGACTATTCGCAGCTGCAGGCGGACGTGGATGCGGCGCTGGACAGCCTGCAGCCCCAGGAGCGCGAAGTGAAGTCGCGCGATGGCCGGCATTACATAGTCCGCGTGCGCCCCTACCGCACTGCCGAGGACCAGGTCGCGGGCGCGGTGCTGACGTTCGTCGATATCAGCCGGCGCCGCGTTGCCGAGGACGAGGCGCGGGCCAGGGCCGCCGACCAGGATTTCCTGCTGCGCCTGGGCGACAGCCTGCGTCCCCTGGCCGACCCTGGCGCCTTGCTGGCGTTGGGCTGCGCCATGCTGGGCCGGCAGCTCGGCGTGCCGCAACTGGCTTTTGCCGTCATCGGTGCAGGCCATTACCATGTTCAGCCGGGTCATGCCGACGGCTTGCCGGCGCTGGAGGGAAGCGGCGAAGTGGACGCAGTCGAGGCGCAGGTGCTGGCGCGCTGGCGTGCCGGCGAGACGGCGGTACTGGGCGATATCGCGCGCGCCGGCGGCAACGGCAACCTGTCCCGGCTTGCCGGGGGCCATGGCGCGCTGATGGCGTCCGTCTGCCGCAAAGGCGATGCCTGGCTTGGCTTCTTCCTCGCCTGCCAGCCCGCGCCGCGCGCATGGCAGCCGTCGGAAGTGGCCTTGTTCGCCGAGTCGGCTGCGCGCATCGGCGTGGAATACGAACGTGCACGGTCCCAGGCTGCGTTGCGGGAGAGCGAATCCCGCCTGCACCATCTGCTGCGCGGGATCGCAAAGGCCAGCTGGGAAACCGATGCCGGCGGCAAGGGCAGCGAAGCATGGCTGGAGGCGATCCATCCCGATGACCGGGCGCGCGCACGCGGCATGTGGCGCGATGCCGTGCGTAACGCGACCGGCCGTGCAATCCCGGTGCGCTACCAGGATACCGAGGGAGAATGGCTGCGGGCCAGCGTGGTTGCCACTCCCTTGTTGGACGAACAGGGTGGGGTGCGGGCGTGGAGCGGCTGCATTATCGGCGTGGATGAGCGTATTGCGGCGCCATCGGGTAGCATATAGCCATCTATAACTACCGCGGCAAGGCAATGGAAAATACGATGCACTGGTCGGCGCACGAGCTGTCGATGACGGTTTTGATGACGCCCGACATGGCCAACTTCTCCGGCAACGTTCATGGCGGGGCCATTCTCAAGCTGCTGGACGGTGTGGCCTATGCCTGCGCCAGCCGCTATTCAGGCAGCTATGTCGTGACGCTGTCGGTGGACCAGGTGATGTTCCTGCAGCCTATCCATGTGGGCGAACTGGTGACTTTCCTGGCCTCGGTCAATTACACCGGCACCAGTTCGATGGAGGTGGGGATTCGCGTGGTGGCGGAAGATATCCAGAAGCGCCATGTGCGCCACGCCAACAGCTGCTACTTCACGATGGTGGCCGTGAGCGAGGACCGCAAGCCGCAGGCCGTGCCGCCCTTGGTGCCGCAAACGCCGGAGCAGATCGCCCGCTGGGAAAAAGCCAAGCTGCGCAAAGCCGCCCGCCAGCAGGTCGCCGGATCGGCAAAAAAAGCATGACCGGCGCAGCAACCCGAGGGCGGGTCCGACCCTTGGGTCGTACCCAGGTTGACCGGGTTTAAATGGGCCGGCGCTGGCCCGGATAAACCAACGTGCGCATCGCAATCGGATGCGGCACCCCCATCGCGAACAGGAATTCCGCGGCGCGCCGCAAGCCCACTTCCGGCAGGGCGGCAACGGCCTGGTTGACGATGTCGCGCGTGCGGTGGTCGGTGCGCACTTGCTGGCGATGCAGGTCGACGCTGTTCATGTTCACTCTCCTCTCCTTCAGGCGCGCAGGCGGCGCGGTTCGCCGTTGATGAGTTGCTTGCCGTCTTGCAACATCTGGCGCAGATCCATCGCTTCCACCGGACGGCTGAAATAAAAACCCTGGATCTCGTTGCAGGCATGGCGGCGCAGGAATTGCAGCTGCTCTTCAGATTCTACCCCTTCCGCAATGACACGCAAGCCAAGGTTGTGTGCGAGCGCGATCACCGACACCACGATGGCCGCGTCGTCGGCATCGGTGGCGATGTCGTGCACGAAGGAGCGGTCGATCTTCAGCACGTCGATCGGGAAATTGCGCAGGTAGGACAGGCTCGAATAGCCGGTGCCGAAATCGTCGATCGACAGCGCCACGCCCAGCGACTTCAGTTCGTGCAGCAGGTGCACGCCTTGCGCCACATCGTGCATGAACAGGCTTTCGGTCAGTTCCAGTTCCAGCGCCGCCGGCGGCAGGCCGGTTTCCTCCAGCACGGCGGCGATGGTCGACACCAGCTCCGGCTGCGCGAACTGGCGCGCCGACAGGTTGACCGCCATGCGCAGGCCGGCGAAACCGGCGTCCTGCAAGGCGCGCGCCTGCTGGCAAGCGGTGCGCAGCACCCAGGCGCCGATCGGCACGATCAAGCCGGTTTCCTCGGCCAGGCTGATAAAGCGCGCCGGCGGCACCATGCCCAGCTCCGGATGCTGCCAGCGCAGCAGGGCCTCCATGCCGACGATAGCGCCCGATTCCAGGTCCACCTGCGGCTGGTAGTGCAGCACGAATTCATTGCGTTCCAGCGCGTTGCGCAGGGCGGACTCGATGCGCAGGCGTTCCTGCGCTTCGTCGTTCATCTCCGGCTGGTAGAACTGGAAGGTGTTGCGGCCCAGCTTCTTGGCCGAATACATGGCGATGTCGGCGTGCTCGATCAGGTTTTGCGCAGGCGTGCCGTCGGCGTCGTAGACCGCCACGCCGATGGAGCAGGTGACGAAGAACTCTTTCCCTTCCAGCATGACCGGCTGCGCCAGCGCCTTCATCACGCGTTCGATGATGGCAGGCGAGAGCTGTTCGTCCGGATACTGGCTCAGGATGGCCACGAATTCGTCGCCCGACAGGCGCGCCACGGTATCGCTTTCGCGCACGCTCGATTGCAGGCGGCTGGCCACGGTCTGCAGCAGCTGGTCGCCGGCCTTGTGTCCCAGGCTGTCGTTGACGAACTTGAAGCGGTCCAGGTCGATCAGCACCACCCACATCGGCAAGCCGCTGCGGTTGGCGTAGGCGATGGCCTGCTGCAATCGGTCCTGCAGCAGCACGCGGTTGGGCAGTCCGGTCAGCACGTCATGGTGGGCGATGTGTTGGATGCGCTGCTCGGCTTCCTTGCGTTCGGTAATTTCGGTGCCGGTGCCGCGGTAGCCCTTGAAATCGCCGTGGGCGTCGTACACAGGTTCGCCGCTGGTATTGAACCAGCGCGTGACGCCGTCGGAGCCGACGATGGCGTATTCGAAATTGGAGAAGGGCAGGCGCGCCTGCACCTTGTTGATATGGTCGCGCCCCGCGCTGCTGGTGTACAGCTCCGGTGTGCATTCCCAACGCGTGCGGCCGAGGAAGTTTTCCTTCGACACATGGCCTTTTTCAAAGAAGCCGCCGGTGATGTGGGTGAAGCGGAACTGGCTGTCCTGCTCCCAGTACCAGTCGGAGGACAGGGCCAGCAGGCGGCGGAAGCGGTGCTCCGATTCCTGCAGCGCGCGTTCGGTGCGCTTGCGCGCCGCGACGTCTTCCGCCAGGCGCTGGTTGGAGCGCTGCAGGTCGGCGGTGCGGGCGTCAACCAGCAGCTGCACGCGGCGCGAGCGCTGCACCAGGGTATGCACCAGGACCGTGGCCAGGGCGCTGAACAGCAGGCCGCCCAGCAGCGTGCCCAGCGAGCCAAGATGATCGGCCAGGAATGGGCGCGGCAGGTCGTCGCTGCGGATATGCCAGGAGCGGCCCAGCACGTCGAAGCTGCGCATCTCGGTGCTGTGGTAGTCGAAGTCGAACCAGCGGTGCAGCCAGTGCTGCTTCTTGTCGGTCGGCGCAGGGCCCAGCCGGTATGCCAGGCTGCCGCTGTCGGCAGGATCGCCGGCATACACGCTCAAGCCCAGGTCCGGGTCGTCCAGCAGGCCGTCCCGCTGCAGGATGGTGTGTACCAGGTGCGGCGTGCGGATCACGGCCGCCGTGTCGCCCATCCAGGCCACATGGCGCTCGTTGCGCGTGCCGGTCGGCATGCCGGGACGGTACACCGGCATGATCATGATGAAGCTGTTGCGCTGGGATGGATCCTGCGCCAGCTGCAGTTGGCCGGTAGCGGCAGGGCGCCCGGTGTTCAGGATGCGGTCGATGGCGTTGCGCACCTGCACATTGCGGCCGGTGTTCAAGCCCAGCGCAGGTTCGTTGCCCTGCATCGGCTCCAGGTATTCGACCACATTGTAATAGGGGCGTTCCGGCGCCGGTACCGCCGCCCCGTTGGCCGCCAGTTCCGTGATCTGGAAGCCGGGGAAGCGCTGCTGCATCGCCGCCTCAAAGCCGGGGCGCTCGCCGTGCGTCAGCACGCGGTGGTAGTTGAAAGCCTGGATGAAAGGGTAGCGTTGCAGCAGCGGTTCGGAAAAGCGGTGGAATTGTTCGCGGCTGACCGGCTGCACGGTGCGGAACAGCTCGTTGATCACATTCAGCACCTCCACCGCGTCGGACAAGCCGCGCTCGATGGCGGTCACGCGCACGTTGGCGCGCTGCTGGAAGGCCAGCTCCATTTTGCCGAATTCGAGCGCGCTGACGGAGACGAACAGAACGGCGGTCGCCGCCAGGCCCGCGCCCAGCGTCAGTGCCGCTGCACCGTAGTGCGATAGTCTCCTGCGCCGACCAGCCATATTTTCCTTTACATTAAAAAATGTAGTTTGTCACAATTCCCCTGGCTTTAGAGCAAGAATGCTTAAATCTTTTGCAAATTTCCCTTGCGTAGCCGCGCAACGGTGTAAATTGCCAACAGTCGGTTGGCCAGGCCAAAACCCAGGCCCGGTGTCGGGCTGCCCCAGGCGGCCACGCGGCGCTGCATGGCACTGGCGGGCGCGCCGGGCGCGCGTCCCGGGCGGATCGCGAACAGGATGTGGTTATTGCCGGCGATGCCGGTGAACTGGCAGATGCGGTCGTGGAAGGCATTGGCCAGGCGCACCAGCACGCTACGGTATTTCGGGTCGTAGCTGAAGACATTGGCCGCCAGGACGCCATCCGGGCGCAGGGCGCGCCGGCAATCGGCATAGAAATGGTCGCTGGTCAGCGCGTTGGGCAGGCCGTCGGCGTCGAAGCCGTCCACCAGCAGCACGTCGGCGCTGTCCTTCAGTTCCTTCATGTACTGGGAGGCATCGCACTGGATGACGCGGAAGCGCTCATTGTCCGGCGGGATGGCGAAGCGCTCGCGCAGCGCGATCACGTCGGCGCGCAATTCAAGCACGGTGATGCGCGTCTTTGGCAGATAGCGGTAGCAGAACTTGGCCAGCGAGCCCCCGCCCAGGCCCACCATCACGATATGCTCCGGCGCCGGCTTGAACAGGACAAAGCACATCATGGCGCGGGCGTAGGCCAGCACCAGCGCATACGGGTCGGCCGGATCCATCTGGCTCTGCACTTCGCCCGGGGTGAATTCCAGCGAAATGCGGCCGCGCCGGCGGCGAACCAGGGGACGGCGGTCGGGGATGGAGGTCATTTTTGTCACCTTGTTATGAGGCGTGATGATCTGATAAGCTGCCTGGCTGCGGTTCCAGTGTACCGGATGAGCCGCGCCGTGGGGCGCCCGCATTTACATCGGCAACTTTTATAGGTACATTGCCAACATAGGCAGCTTGGAGACGATAAATGTTCTTAGACCATCCAACCATTACCGCGACCAACAGCTTCACGGAACCGGACCGCATCGAGCGCCTGACCCGCGTCTACGGCTATGTTGCGGCGCTCGCCGACCAGGCCGGCAAGCAGCAGTTCATCGAAAAAGTCAGCCAGCTGCATGACCACAAAGGCACCCTGATCGTGTTCTGGCACGACATGCCGAGCGAGGACGAAAAGGAATTCTTCTCCAAAGCCTGGGCCAGCAAGATCGGCGACGGCAGCACCAACGTCGAGCACGAAGTCTGAGCGCGGCCCGGCCGCTGAACGATGGATATCCATACCCTGGTTCTCGCCCTCGCGCTGGGTAATCTCAGTTTATGCGCGGCGCTGTTTTTTTTCGAGTACGAAAGCAAGAAGTCCCTGACGCTGTCGACCTGGGCGATTGCCAAGCAATGCCAGGCGGTGGGCTGGTTCCTGTTGTATTTTCGCGGCGTCGTGCCGGAGCTGCTGGCCGGCCCGCTGGCCAATATCGTGCTGCTGGCCGGTTTCGCGCTCGATGCCGGCGCCCTGTGGCAGGGCGTAGGCCGCCCGCGCTGGCGCAACTACCTGTATCCGGCGCTGTCGCTGACGGCTGGTGCGCTGCTGGCCTTCCATATCCTTGATGCTTCGCCGGCGCTCCGCATCGCAGTCGGTTCGCTGTTTGTCGGGTTCTTTTTCCTGGCGGGTGTGCTGGCGCTGGCGCGCGCCTGGCGCGGCGCGAGCATGCTGCGCCGCTACCTGGTGGTGGCCATGTTCGTGCTGTCGCTGGTGGTGGTGGGCCGCGGCCTGCTGACGGCGGCCTTCCCGGACGGCCTGTCCTGGGTCAGCCCGGGCTTGATGCAGGTGATCGGCTTCGGCGGCTTCTACCTCATGATGCTGGTCAACGCATTCGGCTATCTGCTGCTGTCGCGCGAGCACCTGCAGTCGGAACTGGCGCGGCTGGAAACCACCGACGCCCTGACCGACGTGCCGAACCGGCGCGGCTTCTACCAGGCACTGGCGCCCTGGATGGCGCTGGCGCGCCGGCCCGGCCAGCCGACCGCCATGATCATCCTCTCGCTCGACCAGTTCAAGCGCGTCAACGACGGCTACGGCCACGCGGCGGGCGACGCCGCCCTGAAATCCATGGTGGAAACCTGCAAGAAGCAGTTGCGCGATTCCGACCTGATGGGCCGCCTGGGCGGCGCCGAATTCGCCATCCAGCTGCCGCGCACCGGGCTGGAAGACGCGCTGATGGTGGCTGAGCGCATCCGCCAGGCCATCGAGGCCATGCCGGTAAAGACCGAGCGCGCGGTGATCAAACTGACCGCCAGCATGGGAGTGACCACCATCCGCCCCGACGACAGCACCGTCAGCCTGTTCAAGCGCGCCGACGAGGCCCTGCAGGCGGCCAAGGTGCGCGGCGAAAACCAGGTCGCGCAACCGCCCGAACCTTTCTCTACCGAGGCCTTGTCATGACGGCGTAACACTGATGGCGTACTGTGCTACCATTTTCGTTATAAACGATATAAATGGATTCCTCGATGTACGCCGCAGTGGACCTGGGTTCCAACAGTTTCAGACTCTCCATCGGCCAGTACGATGGCGAGAAAATCCGCGTGCTGAACAGCATGCGCGAACCGATCCGCCTGGCCGCCGGCCTGGATGCCAGCGGCAACCTCACCGAGGAAGCCTTGCAGCGCGCGCTGCTTTGCCTGAAGAATTTCCGCATTGCGCTGGCAGCCTACCAGTTCGAGGCCGTGCGCGTGGTTGCCACGGCCATCCTGCGCCAGGCACGCAATGCGGCGGACTTCCTGCCGCAGCTGGAGCAGGCCATCGGCTACCCGATCGAGATCATCTCCGGCGAGGAGGAGGGGCGCCTGATCTACATGGGCGTCGCCAATGCGCTGGGCCAGCCGAACGAGAGCCGGCTGGTGGTGGATATCGGCGGCGGTTCGACTGAGCTGATATTGGGGCGCGGGCTCGATATCGAGCGGGTTGAGTCGTTCAGCGTGGGCAGCGTCAAGCAAAGCCTGTCATTCTTCGTTGGCGGGCGTATCGATGCGCGTTCCTTCGAGGCGGCGGTGCTGTCGGCACGCTCGCATTTCGAGGATGGCGCGCCGCCTTACCATCCTGAATACTGGAAGCGCGCTTACGGCTCTTCCGGCACCATCCGCGCCATCAACGAAATCATCGAAAAGAACAAGCTGGGCGACGGCATTACGCTGGCGGCCCTGAATGCGGTGCGCAAGCGCTTTATCGAATTCGGGCAGGTTTCCAGGATCGACATGCCAGGCCTGCGGCCGGACCGCGCCAGCACCGTGATCGGCGGGCTGGCGATCCTGATCGGGGTAGTGCAGGAACTGGGCATAGAGCGCCTGGAACCGATCGACGCCGGCTTGCGCATGGGTGTGATGTGGGACCTGGTCCTGCGCTCGACCCGCCGCGACCGGCGCGAGCAATCGGTGAGCGATTTCCTGGCCCGTTTCCATATCGATTCGGCGCGCGGCGGGCGTGTGGCGGAATCGGCTTCCGTGCTGTTCGCGCAGATGAAGCCGTCCGGCGATGCATTGCAGCGCCATTTGCTGTGGAGCGCACAGCTGCACGAGGTGGGGCTGGTGGTGTCGCAGACCGGCTACCACAAGCACGCGGCCTATATGGTCGAAAACGCCGACCTGCCAGGCTTTACTACGCGCGAGCAGAAGCTGATGGGGCGCCTGGTGCTGGCGCAGAAGGGCAACCTGCGCAAGGTCAGCGAATACCTTTCGGACAGCGATTTCGCCAAGGCGGTGGTGGCGCTGCGGCTGGCGATCCTGTTCATGCACTGCCGGATCGAGGTCGACGACCGTGCAGTGCGGCTGCGCATGAAGAACCGCATCGACCTTGAACTGAAGCGCGATTGCGTGACCAGCCATCCGACCCTGTATTACTGGATGGAGAAGGAGCAGGAATTCTGGGACGAGGTTGGCGTGGATTTTAGTGTCCGGACAGTTGCATAATCGTATATACTGTTTATATTATTCAGCTATGGAGTGTCCATGAACGCAACGAAAGCCAAAGCCGCCACCGCCAAACCGGCCGCCGCAAAGACTGTCACCAAGGCCGCAGCAAAGCCTGCCGCGAAGCGTGCGCCAGCCGCCAAGGCAGCTGCCGCCAAACCGCCTGCCGCCGCCAAGCCAGCTGCGCCGAAGGCCGCCGCCAAGCCGGCAGCCAAGCCAGTGGCCAAGCGCGCGGCCGCCAAGCCGGCCGCAGCCCCTGTGCCTGCGCCAGCCGCCAAGCCAGCCAAGGTCGCGAAGGTCGCCAAGGCCGAAAAAACGGTCAAGCCGCACAAGGAAAAGCTGGTGCGCGACAGCTTCACGATGCCTGAATCCGAATACGCGGTGCTGGGCCAGGTGAAAAAGGCCTGCCTGAAGAACGGCGTCGAAGTGAAAAAATCCGAGCTGCTGCGCATTGGCGTGGCGCTGATCAGCCGCCTGGACATGGCCACGCTGAAGCAAGTCCTGGCCTCCCTGCCGCAGCTGAAGACCGGCCGCCCGAAGAAGGCCTGATGTCACGCGTTTGACACATAACTGTCATGTTCATGCAGCAATAGGGCAGCAAACTGGCTTCGTCACTACAAGAAAGGACGAAGCATGCAAACCACGATTGCTACCGCCGAACAGCGGGCAGCCAGCCCGCGACTGGTACTGAGCATGGCAGCCACCCCGGAAGAGGTGCGCGAAGTCCAACGCCTGCGCTATAAAGTCTTTATTGAAAACCAGGGCCTGAGTGCCCTGGCGACACCCGATGGCCTGGATTGCGACGAATTCGACGCGGCCTGCGATCACCTGATCGTGCGCGATTCCGCGACCCTGAAAGTAGTCGGCACCTACCGCCTGCTGAATCCCGCCGGCGCCCGCAAACTTGGCCGCCACTACTCGGAAAACGAATTCGACCTGGGCCGCCTGAAGCACTTGCGCAGCCGCATAGTGGAAGCGGGCCGCGCCTGCATTCATCCAGACTACCGCGGCGGCAGCGTGATCATGCTCTTGTGGTCCGGCCTGGCCGAATACATGCGCCGTCATCAGTGCGAATACCTGATCGGCTGCGCCAGCATCAGCCTGGCCGATGGCGGCCACAATGCCGTCGCGGTCTACGAACAGCTGCGCCAGAAGCACCTGGCGCCGGTGGAATACCGCGTCACCCCGCACCTGCCGTTCCCGGTGGAGAAAGTGGAGGCGGCGCGCGCGCCACAGGTGCCGGCCCTGCTGAAAGGCTATTTGCGTTCCGGCGCATGGATTTGCGGCGCACCGGCCTGGGATCCTGATTTCGAGAGCGCCGACCTGTTCGTGATGATGCCGCTGGCGAACCTGGATACGCGCTACGCCCGCCATTACAACATGGCAGCTTAATTGATGCGGTAATCCTTGCCGGCCGCCAGTTCGGGCGGCAAGGGTTCGCCGCAGAGTTCCAGCAGCGAGCGCTCGATGGTGCGGCACATCGCTTCCAGCGCCAGGCTGTTGGGCGCCGTTCCAAATGGATCGCCTATTTCCTGCGCAATCGCTTCCAGCGCAAAGAGGGTGTAGGCGACAAACACCGCCATGACAGGGGTAGCCGCGCCAATCGCGTGCACCAGGCCGAAAGGCAGCAGGAAGCAGTACAGGTAGATGGTCCGGTGCAGCAGCACTGCATACGGATAAGGGATAGGCGTACTGGCAATGCGCTCGCAGCCGCCGACTGCGTTACCCAGCGCATTCAACTGTGCGTCCAGCATCCACATCACCTGGGGCTCCGCCGCATCCATCGCTGCGCGGCGCAGTTCGTGCAGCATCGCCACCGGCCGGTAGGCATGACGCTGCAGGCCTTCGGCAGCCGGCCTGCCGAGCAGTCGCTCGACATCTTCGCGCGGATCGCTGTTTCGCAGCTGATGGCGCAGCAGGTGCGCAAACACGATGACACGCCGTGCCGCAAGCCGCTGTCCATCGCTCGATGCAGGCAGGTAGGCCAACGACTGCGAGACCAGCGTCCGGCCGGAAATCAGGACATTTCCCCACAACTGGCGCGCTTCGAGGTAGCGCTGGTAGCTGGCGTTATTGCGGAAGGCCAGGAAGATTGCCAGGCTCACGCCCAGCAGCGAAAACGGCGCCATTTCCAGCGGCACGCGTTGCACGACCATGGCAAGCACGCTCAGGGCCAGCATCAGCCCAAGCTGCGGCAGGATGGTCGGCAGGACCGAGCCATGCCACGTCAGCAGCATGCGGTACCAGTTTTCGCTTGGCCGGATGATCATGGCCGAGATTGTAGCCCAGAAAAAATGTGCTATATTTATCTGTACCGATCGGTAAATAGTGATCCGATTGGTACACTTAAAGGAGAAATCATGTCTGCCCGACCACCCGTACCACCCTTCACCCGCGAAAGCGCCATCGAGAAAGTCCGCCTGGCCGAAAATGGCTGGAATACCCGCGATCCGGAAAAGGTCGCGCTGGCGTACACCGAAGACAGCTGGTGGCGCAACCGCGGCGAATTCGTGCAAGGGCGCGCCGCCATCGTCGCCTTCCTGCAGCGCAAATGGACGCGCGAGCTCGATTACCGCCTGATCAAGGAGCTGTGGGCGCATGACGGCAACCGCATTGGCGTGCGCTTCGCCTATGAATACCACGACGACTCCGGCCAATGGTACCGCGCTTACGGCAATGAGAATTGGGAGTTCGATGAGAATGGCCTGATGCACCACCGCCATGCCAGCATCAACGAGCATCCAATCAAGCCGGAGGAGCGCAAGTTCTTCTGGGACCGCAGCGGCCCGCGGCCCGACGATCATCCCGGCTTGACCGAGCTTGGTTTCTGACCATGGCACGCGTTGTCGCAGAACGGGAAGACGTGATCCCGCTGGTGGCGGAGGTGTTCCGCACCTATGGCTTCGAGGGGGCGAGCCTGTCCCGCATCACCGAAGGGACGAAGCTGGGCAAGGGCAGCATCTACCACTTCTTCCCCGGCGGGAAGGACGAAATGGCGGCTGCCGTGCTGGCGGAAATCGAGCAGTGGTTCCGGCTGCATGTATTCGAACCCTTGCGCGAAAGCGCGGACGCGGGGCAGGGCATCGCCGCCATGTTTGCGGAAGTGGAGCGGTATTTCCTGTCCGGACAACGCGTATGCCTGGTCGGCGTCTTCGCGCTCGGCAATGAGCGCGACCGCTTCGCCGTCGCCGTGCGCGATTACTTTGAAGAGTGGATTGCGGCGCTAACTTGGGCGCTCGTGCGGAGCGGCCATAAAAGCAAGCAAGCGGCTGCGCTGGCGGAGGAAGTGGTGGGTGGGATCCAGGGGGCTTTGGTGCTTGCACGCGCGTTCAACAGGCCGGCGACGTTTAGGGCGGCGTTGAAGCGGTTACGAGAACGGCTGTAACAGCAAGGCTGGAACGGCGCCGGTGAATGCGATGCCGGCGCCAGGCATCTTGTCTCAGCGTGAACCGAGCTCAGTGTACTGAGGCATTCGATAGTTCCTTGAGCTCACGGATAGAAAGCTCGGATTTCTCATGCATTCGCAGCAGGATGGTGGCCCCGACTGCGAGCTTGCGGTGACGGATCTTGCTAATGATAGGTGGTTGCACTTCCAGCACCCGGCAAAGTTCCGCGTCATTCTTGAGGTGCATCTTCTCAATTAGCGTATCGAGCAGCTTGTTTGGCACGAAACTGGATGGTTCCAGCGCACGCGCCCGATTCATTGCCTCGATCAACTCGAGTTTCTTCTGCCTGACGCTCATTTGCTCCTCCTTTACGTTGTTCACTACGTGGATAGAAAAAGCAGGCTTGCATGTTGTCTTAATAACCAAGCAAGTTAATTAAATAATACTCCGGTTACAAAAAAATGAAAGAATTTGTGAGAAAAATAATGGGTTTTATTGCGCGGCAGGGTTGACGACTGTTGTAACTTGGAGTCCATCTTTAGTGAGGCGCAGAACTTTATCGGCGCGCGCCGCAGCGGCGGGTGAATGGGTCACCATGAGGGCGGTGGCGCCGCTCGATTTGAGTTCCCGGTGCAACAGTTGCAGTATGGAATTAGCGGTGTCGGGGTCGAGGTTGCCGGTCGGTTCGTCCGCCAGCACGAGGGCCGGGTGATGCACCAGGGCACGGGCTATTGCAACCCTTTGCATCTCGCCGCCGGACAGTTGATGGGGGTAGTCGTGGCCGCGCCCGCCCAGGCCAACGGCCGCCAGCATCTCCAGCTCGCGCCCTTGCGGCAGGCCGTTCAGCAGCAGGGGCAGCGCGACGTTTTGCTGCAGGGTAAGGTGGGGCAGCACATGGAAGGCCTGGAAGATGAAGCCCATGCGTGCACGGCGCAGGCGCGTCGCCGCATCGTCGTCGAGGGTGGCGAGCGGGGTCCCGTCGACAATGACAGGCGGCTCATCGCCGGGGTCCGGCTGATCGAGCCCTGCGATCAGGTTCAGCAATGTGGATTTGCCGACGCCTGAATCGCCCATGATGGCAACGAACTCGCCGGGCTCGAAAGTCCAGCTCAGGCGGTCCAGCACGCGGCGCTCGCCCGAGTAACTCTTGGTCAAGTTCCTTAGCTCGAGCATGGCTTAGCGGGTGAGTGCGCGGCGCAGCGCGAAACTGAGGGCATCGACCACGGCGACCAGCAGCAGCATGGCCAGGATAACCGTCGCGGCGCGCTCCATCTGGAACAGGGACAGGTGGAATTTGAGCATTTGACCCAGGCCGCCGGCACCCACCACGCCCAGCACGGCGGCGGCGCGGATATTGTTCTCCCAGCGGTACAGTGTGTACGACAGCATCTGCGGCAGCGTTTGCGGCAGCGTGGCGTAGAAGAAGGCCGCCATCGGCGTGGCACCATTCAGGCGCAGGGTCTGCTCCGGAAGCGGCGGGGCATTCTCCAGGGCGTCGGCGAACAGGCGGCCCAGCACACCAGCAGTGTGCGCGGCAAGCGCCATGGTGCCGGCGAAGGGCCCCAGGCCGGCAGCCACCAGCAGGATCGAGGCCCACACCAGTTCGGGAATCGAACGGAGGACATTCAGCAGGCCGCGCACCAGGGCGCGCGGCGCGCGGCCGAAGCGTCCGGCGCCGGGAATCGCCAACAGCAGGCCGCCCGCCACCGCAAGCAGAGTGCCGAGCGCCGACATGGCCAGCGTTTCCATGGTGGCGATGCCGGTCTTGCGCAGGAAGCCGCTGGCCATTTCCGGCGGCGTAAAGCCGGCCAGCAGGTTGCCGGCGCTGTGCATCGCTTCGACGGTAAACAGGTCGCCCAGCTTGAGCTGCAGCGTGGCGAAACTTGCCACGATCATTGCGGCGAGCACCGCGCCGAACAGCCAGCCGGACCAGTTGCGCGCCGGTGGCGCAGGCATTTGGCTCATCCCAGCCTCCGGCGAAGGTATTTGGAGACCAGATCGGCAGCAGCGACCAGCAGCACGAAGACCATCAGCATGGTGGCCACTTCGCCGCCTGCCAGCATCTTGGTCGATTCCTCCATACGCTGTCCGAGGCCGCCGGCGCCCACGAAGCCCATCACCACCGAGCCGCGGATCGCGCATTCCCAGCGGTAGACGGTGTAGGAAACCAGTTCCGACGCCGCTTCCGGCAAGGCGCCGTACAGCAATGCGGCCAGACGCCCGCTGCCGTTCTGCAGCAGCACTTCGCTGGCGTGGTGGTCGGTTGATTCCAGGATTTCTGCGTACACTTTGCCCAGCATGCCGGCGTAGGTGAGGGCGATTGCCAGCACGCCGGCCGTCGGGCCCAGGCTGAAGATGCGCACGAACAGCAGCGCCCACACGAGCTCTGGCACGCTACGCAGCAGGACAAGCAGCCAGCGCACCAGTTGGCGCACGATGCGCGGGAAGGTTGCGATGCGTCCGGTGCCAAGGCGCGAGATCGACAGGCGCTCGGTGACGACCAGCGTGGCCGGGATGGCTCCCAGCAGCGCAAGCGTCAGGCCACAGGTGGCGATGGCCACCGTCTTCCACGCTTCTTGCGCCACCAGGGCGAGGAATTCGGCATCGTGCGCCGGCGCCAGGAAGGCCGCCAGGAAGCGCCCCGTGGCCTGCAGGCTTTGCATGTCGAACAACGTCCACGGATAAAACTCGGTCACCGCCACTAG
Organism: Pseudoduganella sp.; assembly: GCA_039593355.1. Classification (GTDB taxonomy): domain Bacteria; phylum Pseudomonadota; class Gammaproteobacteria; order Burkholderiales; family Burkholderiaceae_D; genus Rugamonas. The sequence goes on along the minus strand of JBCNPK010000001.1, from coordinate 46,245 downwards.
CGGCCAAAGCAGTGCGACGCCGATGGCGATCATCGCCAGGCGCTGGCGCCACGCAGGGTCCGGATGGTGGGGCGAGAGGGGAACGGCGGGAACGTTATGCATCGCTTACAGGCACGCTCCGACCGCCAGCTTGGCAGCCATTTCGTCCGGCTGCGGCGAGTTCGCGGGCGGCAGTTCGCCGAGATAGAGTTCATCGACCATCGCTTGCGTGACCTGCTCGCGCGGCAGGTCGAAGGCTACGCGGCCGTTCTTCAATGCCACGATGCGCGGGAATTGGGCCAGCGCCAGGTCCACCTGGTGCAGGCTGCACACCAGCAGGGCGTTGCGCTCGCGCGCTTCCTGCTGCAGGGTGTTCAGGGTCAGTTGCGACAGGGCCGGGTCCAGCGCCGACAGCGGTTCGTCCACCAGCAGGGCCTGTGCCGACGACAGCAGCAGGCGCGCCAGTCCGCAGCGCTGGCGTTCGCCGCCAGACAGGCGGTCGACGCGGTCGTACAGCTTGTCGCCCAGGTTGAAGCGGGACAGCGCGCGGTATGCCGCTTCCGGATCGGCAGGCTTGAACAGCGAGAGCAGGGCCTGGCCCAGGCTCCACTTCGGCAGGCGCGCCGCCAGCACGGCCGTCACCACGCGCTGGCGCGGCGGCAGCGGCGGCGTTTGCGGCGCCAGGAACAGGCGCGCGCGCATGGCGTGGCGGCCGGCATCGGTCAGCTGCCAGGGATCGGTGCCGAACGCCTTGAAAACGCCGCTGTCGGGCTTGTGCGCGCAAGCGAGCGTCGCGAGCAGGGTGGTCTTGCCGGCGCCCGAAGGGCCGATCAGGGCCACTTGTTCGCCGGGCTCGAACGCCAGTGAAATGTCTTGCAGCGCAAGGCCGCGCGAACCGCCGATGTGGCGGACCGAGAGGCCTTGCAGCTCGTACCAGGCGGACGACATTGATTACTTCAGCAGGCCGGCGTTCTTGGCAGCCGCTTCGATATTGACGTAGTTGGCAGCCTTGGTCGGGATGAATTTCGACGCGCGCTGCAGGTCCAGGATCGCCTTGTCTTCAGGCTTGGCGCTGTCCAGCGCCAGGAAGGCGTCGGTGATCTTCTTCTTCAGCGCGTCCGGCATGTCGGAACGGACGGTCCAGTTGTAATCGTAATAGGCCGGGGTGGTGTAGAACACGCGCACCACGGCAGGATCGACCTTCTTCTGCTCGTTCAGCTTTTCCCATACCGAGATGTTCAGCGCGCCGGCATCGACCTTGCCGCCGGCGACAGCCGCCACTGTGGCGTCATGGGCGCCGGAGAAGGAAATGCGTTTCAGGTCGGTGTCGGGATCGATCTTGGCTGCCAGCAGGAAGGAGCGCGGCATCAGGTGGCCTGAAGTCGAGGACTCGGAACCGAAGCTCAGGGTCTTGCCTTTCAGGTCGGCCAGCGAGTTGATCGACTTGTTGGTGGTCACGAACACGGAACGGAATTTTTCATCTTCCACGCGCTGCACCAGCGGCACGACCTTGCCCTTGCTCAGGTGGTTGGCCTGGACGAAGGTGAAGCCGCCGAACCAGACCATGTCGAGCTTGCCATTGATCAGGCCATCGACGGAAGCGGCGTAGTCGGTCACCGGGGTGAACTCCACTTTCATCGCCAGTTTTTTCTCGAGGTATTCTCCGAGGGGCTTGAATTTGCGCTGCAGCTCGGTTGGCGCCTCGTCGGGAATGGCGGAAACGCGCAGGACTTGCTGGGCTTGGGCGCCGGCTGCGGCGAAGAGCACACCGGCTGCAAACAGGGCCGATTGAATGGTGCGGATGGAGAAGAGGGACATGAAAGATCCTTTTTTATGTTAATGACGAGCCGCACGCCTCGCACGAGGGCACGGTACCTGGTCTTGGATATTCAGCTATGATAGCAAAAATGTCCCAGGAGCCTGAGCCATGACCTTGTCACGCACGGCAGCGATCCACGTGGTTGCGCCGGAAACGAGAAGCAAACCAGTGGGAATCGCCCATGGCGACCCGGCCACCATTGCAGAGATCGGCGCCGGCTTGCTCGCTCCGCAGGCTTCGACCTCGCCCAAGTATTTCTACGACAGCCTGGGTTCGCACCTGTTCGAAGCGATCTGCGAACTGCCTGAGTACTATCCAACCCGCACGGAAGCGGCGATTTTCGCCCGCCACGGCGCCGACATGGCGGCCCGCATCGGCCCCGGCATGACGCTGATCGACCTGGGCGCGGGCAATTGCGCCAAGGCGGCGAGCCTGTTCCCGCTGCTGCAGCTGCGCCAATACGTGCCAGTCGATATCGCCGGCGATTTCCTGCATGGCGCGGCCGCGCAGTTGCGCCAGCGCTTCCCCGGCATTGAAATCACGCCCCTGGTGATGGACCTCTCGCAGCCGCTCTCGCTGCCGCCGTCGGTGCCGGTGCAGCGCCGCCAGTTCTTTTATCCCGGCTCATCGATCGGCAATTTCACGCCGCACGATGCGATCGCCTTCCTGCGCCAGGTACGCGAGAATGTTGGCGCCGATGGCGGCCTGCTGATCGGTGTCGACCTGGTCAAGGACGCGGCCGTGCTGGACGCCGCATACGACGACGCCATCGGCGTCACTGCCGCCTTCAACCTGAATCTGCTGCGCCACCTGAACCACCTGGCGGGCGCCGATTTCGACCCGCTGCAATGGCGCCACGTCGCCTTCTTCAACGAGGCCGAGAGCCGCATCGAAATGCACCTGGAAGCGCGCTGCGCATTGACCGTGCGCTGGAGCGGAGGGGAGCGCAGGTTCGCGCAGGGCGAGCGTATCCACACCGAGAACAGCTACAAGTACACGCTGGACGGTTTCGGCAAGCTGTTGTCGGAAGCCGGCTTCCGTGTCGACGGCACTTGGACGGATGATGCACACTGGTTCGCCGTGATGCACGCCGCAGCAGCATATGCGTGACGCCAGCCCCTGGACCGAGCGCTACGCACAAGTACGCGCGGCCACCATGGCGCTGGCGGCGCCGCTGTCCGACGAGGATTGCGGCGCGCAGTCGATGCCCGACGCCAGTCCGGTCAAATGGCACCTGGCGCATACGACCTGGTTCTTCGAGACCTTCGTCCTCGAGCGTTACGAGACCGGCTTCCAGCCATTCCACCCGGCGTTCCGCGTGCTGTTCAACTCCTATTACAACGGCGTAGGCGACAAACATCCGCGGCCGCAACGCGGCCTGCTGACACGGCCCTCGATGGCGGAAGTGCGCGCCTACCGCGCCAATGTGGATGCCCGCATCGCCGCGCTGACCACGCGCTATGCCGCCACCGACGAGCGCCTGGCCGCGCTGCTGACGCTCGGCCTGCAGCACGAGCAGCAGCACCAGGAACTGATCCTCACCGACGTCAAACACCTGCTCGCACAGAACCCGATGGCGCCGGCCTACCTGCCGCCCGGCGCGCAGCCGGTGGCCCCGACCGCCCCGGCGCAGCGCTGGCAACGCTTCGACGGCGGCGTACACGAAATCGGTCACGCCGGCGACGCCTTCTGCTTCGACAACGAACTGCCGCGCCACAAGGTCTATCTCGCCCCATTCGAACTGTCGACGCGGCTCGTGACGAATGCCGAATACCTGGCCTTCATCGAAGCAGGAGGTTACCGCGACCCCAGCTTGTGGCTGGCGGAAGGCTGGGACTGGATCCGCGCCAATGGCATCGAAGCGCCCCTGTACTGGCGGCAAGGCGAAGACTGGACCTGCTTCACCCTGCACGGCCAGCAGCCGCTGGCAATGGATGCCCCGGTGATGCACATCTCCCTGTTCGAAGCCGATGCCTACGCCCATTGGTCCGGCGCCCGGCTGCCGATGGAAGCCGAATGGGAGCACGCAGCAAACCACGCCGCCTTGAACGGTATGTTCGGCCAATGCTGGCAGTGGACCAGCAGCAGTTACGCGCCGTACCCCGGCTTCCGCCCGGCCGAAGGCGCGATCGGCGAATACAACGGCAAATTCATGGTCAACCAATACGTGCTGCGCGGCTCCAGCCTCGCCACGCCAGCCGGCCACGCTCGCGCCAGCTACCGCAACTTCTTCCCAGCCAGCGCCCGCTGGCAATTCACCGGCCTCCGCCTGGCCAGATAAAAGTCGGAGTCGACAAAAAGGGGACGTAACACATTTCCGCGTGGCGGAAATGTGTTACGTCCCCTTTTTTTTGCGCCCCCCGACTTTCAGGCTAAGAGGCGAGGGGGCTTGGCGCGTCCGAGCTGGGGCAGCATGTGGTCGCCGGGAAGGCGGAATCGTGCGACCAGCCGCTCCAGCTCGCTGGCCTGCTCGCTCATGGCGGAGGCCGCAGCAGCAGCCTGCTCGACCAGCGCGGCGTTCTGCTGCGTGGTCTGGTCCATCTGCATGATGGCGGTGTTCATCTGTTCGATACCGTCAGTCTGCTCGCGCGTGGCAAGCGAGATTTCGGCAACGATGCCGTTCACGCGCTGCACCGAAACCACCACCTCTTCCATTGTGGCGCCGGCTTGCGCCACCAGCTTTGCGCCGGCGTCGACCTGCTCGACCGAGCCGGAGATGAGTTCCTTGATTTCCTTGGCTGCGCTAGCCGAGCGTGCCGCAAGGTTGCGCACTTCGCTGGCGACGACAGCGAAGCCGCGTCCTTGCTCGCCGGCGCGCGCCGCTTCCACCGCTGCATTCAGGGCCAGGATATTGGTCTGGAATGCGATGCCGTCGATCACTGAGATGATGTCCACCACTTTGCGAGAAGAATCGTTGATCGAATCCATGGTGGTGACTACCTGCGACACGACATCGCCACCGCGGCGGGCAACGTGGGATGCCGAGCTGGCCAACTGGTCGGCCTGCCGGGCATTGTCTGCATTGGCCCTGACGGTGGACGTCAATTCCTCCATCGACGACGCGGTCTCTTCCAGCGCCGAAGCCTGGCTTTCCGTACGCGCCGACAAATCGAGGTTGCCTGTGGCGATCTCGCTGGAAGCCGAGGCAATGGCGACCGTGCCATGCCGCACTTGGCCGACAATCTGCGACAGGGCCTCATTCATTTCGTGCAGGGCGTGCAGCAGCTGGCCGGTTTCGTCCTTGGTGTTGGCCTTGATCTGGCTGGTCAAGTCGCCCGACGCGACCGTGCGCGCCACCTGGAGCGCATAGTTGATAGGGTGCGTAATGGAACGCGTAACCCAAAGGGCGCAGCCCGAGCCAAGCGCCAGCGCGCCCACTCCCAGCACGACCATCATCGCGAGGGCCGAGCGGATGTGTTTCTTGATTGCGGCGCCATTGGCGGTAACGATGCTGTCCTGCAGGTCGGCCAGCTTGCCCACGGTGGCCTGCAGTTTGGCCAGGCGCGGCATGGTGTCGGCCATCGCGCGCTGGGTGGCTTGTTCGCGCTGACCCTCGGCCAGCAGTTTCATCACGCCGGTGAACGATTGCACATAGGCGGCGCGTTCGCTGCTTACCTGGGACAACAGTTCCCGTCCCTCAGGGCGGTAGACCAGTTTGTCGAGGGTCGCGAGCGCTTCGGTAATGATGGCCTTGTTCTGGTCGACCTCCTTGCGCAATTGGGCCACTTGCGCGGGGTCGCTCACCAGCAGCAGCTGCAGGACCAGCGCCGCATTGGCGCGCGTGGTCGCGGCAATCGTGGCCGCCGCATCGGCTTTGACCCAGTCCTTGTCGATAATCGTGCTACTCAGCTCGCCGATGTTCGACAGCCGCTGGCTGCCGACAGCGATCAGCATCGCCATCAGGGCGAAGACGACCACGAAACACAAACCCAAACGGGTCCCGATCTTCAGGTTAGCAATGCGCATGACTGCTCCTTCCGGCGGCGAGGAAAACGATTTACCAGTATAGGCAATCGCCGTAAGGAAAAAGAAACCGGGGCGTTTCTGGTGGCTGTCCCGAATGGAGAGGGAGGCAGTCTCCGGCTTGTTTGATAAAAGTCGGGGTCAGCTCCGGCAATCGGACACAAGCTCAACCGCGACGCGGTTGAGCTTGTGTCCGATTGCCGGAGCTGACCCCGACTTTCAGATCAGATGCCGAGGGCTTTGCTGATGTCCGCCTTGAATTTGGCGGCCTGTTCGGCGTTGGGGATTTCGCCGGCCAGTTTCTGGGTCAGGACGCGCAGGTCCGTGGCGTCGTCGAAGTAGTCGCCGCAGACGATGGCCGCCATCGGGCCGATATAGGTGGCCAGGGTGTTTTCGAAGATGCTGCGCTGGGCGTCCGTCAGTCCGCCTTTGCTGCTGGCGGCGGGCGCTTGCGGCGCAGCCGGTGGCGCCGGGGCCGGGCCGGATGCCGGCGCAGGGCGACGCGCCACGCCCGGCAGCAGGGTCGATGCGGGCGAACCCGCAGCCGGCAAGTCCGCGATGCTGCCGTACAGGTAATCGAGAATCGCTTCCGTCGACCAAGGCAGCGGCTCGTTGTTGCCCGCGCTCGGGCGGTCGACGCTCAAACGGGCACGCTGCATGGTGCGCAGGATATCGAGCCCGTCGCGGCCGCGGCGCCCGCGGCACAGGACGAACACGATGCGCCCGCCGTCGAGGTGGATCTGCGCCATGCGGTTGTCATCGCTGACCAGCATGATGGTCGCGGTGTGGCCCTGGGCGCAGAAGCCGGCGATCTGGTCGAGCAGCTGTACGAAGGGAGTGAACTCTGGCATTGCCATAACAGTTCGCCTTTACCGATTATTTCTTACGCAGGCGATCCATCGCCATCTGGATGCTGACGCCCAGGCGTTCCACTGCGCGCGCCAGCGAACCGATTTCGTCGCCACGCTTGGTTTGCGGGATGGTGACGTCCAGCTGGCCTTTGCTCAGCTTCTCGGCGATGGCGGTCAGCTGGTTGATCGGACGGGTCAGCTGCTTGCCCATGACGAATGCCAGGGCGGCAACCAGCACGATCACCACGCCGATCAGGATGCGCGCTTCGTCGCGCATCTTGTGCATGGCGGCATAGGCTTCGTCGTATTGCTGTTCAACCAGCACGGTCCAGCCTTGCGGCAGTTCGCGCACGAAGCCCACCATCTTCACGCCGCCGTCCATATAGGTCTTCGGTTCGTCGGTGATGCCAGGCACCTGCAGTGCAGGGTGCTTGCTGAAGTCCTGCAACTGGCTCTTGATCTTGCTCGCGTCGCCGTGGGCGATGACTTTCTTGCTGGCGTCCAGCAGGATGGCGTGGCCGGTTTCGCCGATCTTGATGTCGGTGACGGTGCGCGATACCACGCCCAGGTCCATGGCGATGGCCAGTACGCCGACCACGGTGCGGTTGTCGTTGCGGATCGGGACGCCGATGTTCAGCGATGGCTTGCCGCTGGTCTTGCCGATCGCCACCAGGCGGCCTTCTTCCTTGCCGGCCATGACGGCCTTGAAGTAGGCGCGGTCGCTGTAGTCGGTCATGGCGCCGCCGTCGCTGCGCGAGATGTCCTTGCCGTCCGTGCCTTCGATGTGCAGCAGGTAGGACCATTCATAGGTGGACGAAATGGCTTGCAGCACCGGCGTCTGGCGGGCCGGGTTCATGGAGATGATGTCTTCCAGGCGGGTCGCCATGCGCAGGGCGCGCATATTGGTGTCATCCCAGCTGTTGATGCCCGTGGCAACCGTGTCGGTATTGGCGATCAGGTTTTCCGCGATCTTGCTGGTCAACTCCTTCTCGGCAGAGGAATTACCGAGGTACCACAGCGCGAACAGGGGAACCAGGGTCACCACCAGCAGGGTGATCAGGACTTTATGGAAAATATTCAGGGATAGTTTCATATGTGTAAATCATTCGTTACGAAGACTGTAAGTTCATGATTTTACATTCGAATACCCTTTCGTGCGTTTCCATAAAGAAATTTTTTTGTTTTCCCTCAAGGGGCCAGCCGCGATTTGTTGCTTGGTCGCGACTGGCTTTGCGCTCAGGCTGCGGCTTGGGCGGTGGCGGCCGGCGCTTCGGACTTTTGCGCGATCTGGCGGTTGATCGCGCTCAGCACGGCCTTGAAGGAGGCGGTGACGATATTGCTGTCCACGCCGGCGCCAAACAGGGTCGGGCCGCCATCCAGGCGCAATTCGACGTAGCAGGCTGCCTTGGCATTGGCGCCGTGGCCGATGGCGTGCTCGTGGTAGTCCATCAGCGTTACGTCCAGGCCGAGGGCGTCGACAAAGGCGTCGATCGGGCCGTTACCGCCGCCTTGCAGTGACATCGATGCTTTGTTGTGCAGCAGGCCGATGTCGATCTGCACCGGCTCGTCGCTGGAGCTGTCTTCCACCATCTTGTGCGAGACGTAAGCGTAGGGCGCGGTCTGGGCCAGGTATTCCTGTTCGAAGATTTGATAGATGCCTTCGGAGGTGATTTCCAGGCCGGTCTGGTCGGCGACCTTCTGCACGGCGCGGCTGAATTCAATCTGCAGGCGGCGTGGCAGCTCGAGGCCATAATCCTGTTCCAGCAGGTAGGCCATGCCGCCTTTGCCGGACTGGCTGTTGACGCGGATGACGGCGTCGTAGCTGCGGCCCACGTCCTGCGGATCGATCGGCAAGTACGGGATCTCCCATGGCGCGCCATCCTGCTGTTTGGCGAAGCCCTTCTTGATCGCGTCCTGGTGCGAGCCCGAGAAGGCAGTAAATACCAGGTCGCCCACGTAAGGGTGGCGCGGATGCACCGGCAACTGGTTGCACTCTTCGACGACTTTGCGCACGGCGTCGATGTCGGAGAAGTCCAGGCCAGGGTGCACGCCCTGGGTGTAGAGGTTCAAAGCCAGGGTCACCAGGTCGACATTGCCGGTGCGCTCGCCGTTGCCGAACAGGCAGCCTTCCACGCGCTCGGCGCCGGCCATCACGGCCAGTTCGGCGGCGGCGATGCCGGTGCCGCGGTCGTTATGCGGGTGCACGGAGATGATGATGGAGTCGCGGCGTTCCAGCTTGCGCGACATCCATTCGATCTGGTCGGCGTACACGTTCGGGGTCGAGCATTCGACGGTGGCCGGCAGGTTGACGATCATCTTTTTCTGCGGGTTCGGCTGCCAGATGGCGGAGACGGCATCGACGATGTGCTTGGCGAAGTCCAGCTCCGTGGTGGAGAAGGATTCCGGCGTGTATTCGTAGACCCATTCGGTCTCCGGATGCTGGGCCAGGAGCTCCTTCACCAGCCTGGTGCCGTTGGTGGCGATGGCGGTGATTTCTTCGCGGCTGGCGCCGAACACCACCTTGCGGAAGACCGGTGCGGTGGAGTTGTACATGTGGACGATGGCGCGCTTGGCGCCGATGCACGATTCCACCGTGCGGCGGATCAGTTCTTCGCGCGCCTGGGTCAGCACGATGATGGTGACGTCGTCCGGAATGCGGTTTTCTTCGATCAGCTTGCGCACGAAGTCGAAGTCGGTCTGCGAGGCGGAAGGGAAGCCCACTTCGATTTCCTTCAGGCCGACCTTGATCAGGAGTTCGAAGAACTTGATTTTCTTTTCCACGCTCATCGGCTCGATCAGGGCCTGGTTGCCGTCGCGCAGGTCGGTGCTCATCCAGATTGGCGGCTTGGAGATGACGGCGTTGGGCCAGGTGCGGTCGGTCAAACCGACGGTCGGGTACGGGCGATATTTCGCGGCAGGGTTCTTCAACATCATGGTGATACTCCTGAGTTTTTTAAATTTTTGGAAACCGGGACGTGGCGCGAGGGCGGCCGACGTGGTGCTGCTGGGGGAATTTCAGGCGCGTGCCAGTAGTAGCGCCCCTGGTAGTAGGGCGCCTGGCAGGTGGGCAAAGATGTGCATTTGCGAGGTCATGTCGTCCAATGTAAGGCACCGGATTTGACCTTGTCAAGAAAAAATCTCAGCAGTGAAATACGATGATTTCGCGCTTTATGCTGTTAAAATCGACTTGTTGGCGAGGAAAAATCGGATATGGATAAGATTGATCGAGAAATAATCGGGCTTTTGCGCGATGATGCGAGGATAAGTTTTAAAGATTTGGGCGAACGCGTGAGCCTCAGCGCGAACACGGTGGCGGACCGTGTGCGGCGTTTGGTGGCCGAAGGCGCCATCCTCGGCTTCGAAGCACGCATTGAGCACGCGGCGCTTGGCCTGCACCTGCAGGCCTATATCGACGTCAAGCTGAAATCGGGCACCAATACCCATGAGTTCGAGGAAGTGGTGAAAACCATCCCGGGCGTGCTGGAAGTGGCGCTCCTGACCGGCAATTACGACGGCCTGCTGCGCGTCGCTTGCAAGGACCAGGCCCAGTTACTGCGGCTGATCGATACCCTGCGCGACCGCGCCGGTGTGCAGGATACCTACAGCCGCGTGATCCTGCACCAGACGCCGGTCCGCGCGCCATTCGCGGAATGAGGCTACGTTAGAATAGCGCGATGCAAAAACTGAATGTGGAATTAAACCGGTTGTACCTCGCCGGTGCCGATGGCGGCACGCGCAGCATCTCGCTGGCGTTCAAGAAACTGCCCGGCGATGGAGAAGAGGCGCACTGGGAGCGGCTTTGCTCGCTGGCCAATGCGCTGCAATCGGACCTCGGCTTGCCGGCGCCGGCGGTGAGTATTTCCGGCGCCGGTGCGTATGGACTATGGCTGTCGCTCGAAAAGCCCATACCGCTGGCGCAAGCGCAGGAATTCGCCAAACTGCTTCACGGCGCGTACTGCGCCGAGCAGGCAGGGGCCGAGGCGATTGGCGCTTTCGAGCTGCCGCCGCAAATGAACAAGGCAAGCGGCAAGTGGTCTGCGTTTATCCATCCCGGCATGGGTGCATCGTTCGCTGGCGACGAAGGGCTGGAAGTTCAGCCGCCCGAAGCCGGACAGGTCGCCTTGCTGGAAGGGCTGGAGAGCATTGGGGTAGCGCAGTTTGCGCAAGCTTTGGAGCAACTGCGCCGAGCTGCCGGCGGCTCCGTAACGCAAGCGACGGCTCCGGCGCCGAACATGGTCCGTGCCGCACCGGAAGGCCTTCTCCTGAAGGACGCGACGCTGGAAGACATCGTCAACTTCCTTCACTCCAGGAACATCGAGCCGACCTTCCGCTTCCTGAAATAAGCGCTTTCCCTTAAGCGGCGACTTGAACGCGTGGTTCGCCGGCGGCCATTTCGCCGATAACGGCGGCGTGTTCGAAGCCATGGCTGCGGAACAGGGCCAGCACTTCATCGACGCTGGATGGATCGCAGGAGACCAGCAGGCCGCCAGACGTCTGAGGGTCGGTCAGCAGGGTGTGCTGTGGCTGGGTGATGTTAGGCGACAGCAGCACGTCCTTGCCGTAGGCGTCCCAGTTGCGGCCGGAAGCGCCGGTGAAGAAGCCGTCATGGGCCAGATTTTCCACCCCGGGCAGCAGCGGGATCTGCGACATATTCAACTTGGCGGTCAGCTTGGCGCCGCGCGCCAGTTCCAGCAGGTGGCCCAGCAGGCCGAAACCGGTGACGTCGGTCAGTGCGTGCACGCCAGGCAGTTCGGACAGCGCCTTGCCAGGCTTGTTCAACTTGGTGGTGTTGTCGATCATGGCTTTGTAGCCTTCCTCGCCCAGCACGCCTTTTTTCAGTGCGGCGGAGAGCACACCCACGCCTAGCGGCTTGCCCAGCACCAGCACGTCGCCGGCCTTGGCATCGGCATTGCGCTTCACTTTCGAAGGATGCACCAGGCCCAATACCACCAGGCCGTAGATCGGTTCGACGGAGTCGATGGTGTGGCCGCCGGCGATCGGGATGCCGGCTTCGTTGCAGATCGATTCGCCGCCTTTGATGATCTTGCCGATCACGTCGATCGGCAGCTTGTTGACCGGCATGCCGACCAGGGCCAGCGCCATGATCGGGGTCCCGCCCATGGCGTACACGTCGGAGATGGCGTTGGTGGCTGCGATGCGGCCGAAGTCGAACGGGTCGTCGACGATCGGCATGAAGAAGTCGGTGGTGGCGATCAGGGCCTGTTCGTCGTTGAGCTTATAGACGGCGGCGTCGTCGGCGGTTTCGATGCCGACCATCAGTTCCTTCGGTACCGGGAAACCGTTGGTATTTTTCAGGATCTCGGACAGCACGCCGGGCGCGATCTTGCAGCCGCAGCCGCCGCCGTGGGAGAACGAGGTAAGTTTGATTGGTTCGGTGCTCATGATGGGCTCTTTCAGTTCGTATGGAGCAGATTATCCACCAAGTCGAGCAGGGCTGCCTGCTCAGCTTCGGGGGTAAAGAGTTTGGCGCGTTGCGCGCATTGTTCCTGCAGCCCGGCGTACCATGCCGGGTCGTTGATGCTTCTGTCGACCAGCGCGGCCAGCGCTTGCGCATCGCCTGGCGGGAAGTAGCCGGGGTAGTCCTCGCCCAGCATACCGCGGTTGCCGCTGATGTCACTGGCCAGCACCGGCACGCCGCTGGTCACCGCTTCAATGATGACGTTGGCGCCGCCTTCCATGCGCGAGCAGATGGCCATGGCGTGGGCGTGCTTCAGGCGCTGCCGGGTTTCGGCGTGGGGCAGGGGGCCGAGCCATTCGTAGCGTCCCGGTGCGCTACTGGCTGCCAACGCTGCGGCATCGCCCAGCGCGGGGTCGAGGGCACCGCCGATGTGGATCAGGCGGGCGGTCGGTGCGCTCACCAGCGAGGCGGCCTGCATGAAGGTGCGCGGGTCTTTTTCCTCGCGCAGGTGGCCGACCATCACGATGTCATGGTGGCGCGGGGCAGCGGCACGGGCGGCTGGCTGCAATGCGGGAGCAGATTGGTAGATGACGCGAGCCTTGGCGCGCAGGCGCGGCGAAAGCTCGGACAGGCCGGCCGGCTGCAGCAGCACCAGGGCGGTAGCGCGTTCCAGCGAAGCTTGCGCGTCGGCGTCGCTGTGGATGTCGCGATACAGGTCGGTTCCGGTCAGCACCAGGATGGCCGGGCGGTCTGGGTGGGCGGCGCAAAAACGCGCCAGCGGGACTGCCGAGCGCCGCGCGTGGAGCGCGACCAGCAGGTCCGGCGAAGCTGCGTCGGACCAGTCGGAGGCGATGTCGGCCTGGTAGCGCGTGCGCAGGAATTGCGCCCAGCGGCGGGCGGTTTGCCAATTGCCGTTGTTGGCTTGTGCCAGTGCAGGACTGGCGATGCAGATTGTCTGCTTGCTCATTGGTGTGTTGCTCAAATATCGCTACAATCGACCCATGAACGCCATCCATGCCTCGTTCCGGACCGCCCGAACCCAGCAACTTGCCGACGCCTTGCAGGCTGCGCGCAATTATACGCTGAGCCTATTCGATTGTTTTGCGGCGGCCGGCATGGACGTGCCGATGCGCGTGCCGCAAATCCGTATCGTCAATCCGCCGCTCTGGGAGCTCGGGCATACCGCCTGGTTTGCAGAGTGGTTCATCCTGCGCGAAGCGATTTCCAGCCACCCGGCCGATGCGTTGTACGCCTCCTTGCTGCGCAAGGGTGATGACTGGTTCGACTCCAACATGGTGCCGCACCGCAGCCGCTGGAGCCTGGACCTGCCCAGCACCGGCGGCGTGAAGACCTATTGCCACGAGGTGCTGGACCGCGTCCTGGACAAGCTCTCGCGCGAGCCGAATACGGACGAAGCACTGTACCCCTACCGCCTGGCGCTGGCCCACGAGGACATGCACGGCGAAGCCTTCCTCTACACGCTGCAGACGCTTGGCCTGCAAGCACCGGCTCACCTGACGCACGACGAACGCGCATCCGGCGCACCGGGCGACATCGCCTTCCCCGGCGGCACGCTGCAACTGGGCAGCGCGGCCGATACAGGCGGCTTTATTTTCGATAACGAGAAGTTCGCCCATCCCTGCTCTGTTGCGCCGTTCCGCATGGATGCGACGCTGGTCACCAACGCGCAGTATGCGGACTTCGTGGAAGACGGCGGCTACGAAAAGCGCGAGTTCTGGAGCAATACGGGCGCCGGATGGCTGCTGCGCCAGGAGCGCTCTGCGCCGCGTTACTGGCGGCGCGATAACGGCCAGTGGCGCACCATGCGTTTCGGCCGGCTGACCACTTTGTCGGCGCACGAACCGGTGCGGCATGTTTCGCTGTACGAGGCGCAAGCCTACTGCGCCTGGGCCAACCGGCGCCTGCCGACCGAGATGGAATGGGAATACGCGGCGCTGCACGGGCATCCAGCCTTCCGCTGGGGGCAGTTGTGGGAGTGGACGGCCTCGCCGTTCGAGCCTTATCCCGGCTTCGCGGCGGACCGCTACCGCGAATATTCGGCGCCCTGGTTCAGCACCCACCAGGTATTGCGCGGCGCCTCCTTCGCCACGCCATCGCGGCTTGGCTCGGCCAAGTTCCGCAACTTCTACCTGCCCGAGCGCGACGACATCTTCAACGGCTTCCGCACCTGCGCCTTCGAATAGTCGAGGCCTACATTTCGAATTTGCCCCAGATCAGGTGGTGGTCGGATGCCTCGGTCGCCTTGCCCGTGACCTCTGGATATGATTCCCACAGTTCCGGATGATAGGTCCCGCGCCGTTCGATGCCGGTATCGGTCAGGCGGGCGAACAGATCGGTTGATGAAATCATGTAATCGATCTTTTCCAGGCCGGTGTTGTAAGTACCGGGCCGGATCGCTGGGTAGCTCGGGTGCTTGCCAATGTCGGTAAAGCCGTCTTGCCACAAGGACGCGAAAATTGGAGTTTCCGGAGTGTCGTTAAGGTCGCCAGCCAGCATTACATAAGGTGTCGAGGCCAAACCATTGAGTGCGATGGCGTGCGCGCGATCGGCCTGCGCCTTGCGGCGGGCTATAACTTGCGGCGAGTTGCCGCCGCGCTTTGACTTGAAGTGATTGGGCAGGAAGAGGATTTGCTTTCCGTCCGGCAGACCGATCAGATATTCCGGGCAATCGCGCGAAAAAACGCGCTGCTGGTCGGCATCCACGTCGTCCACGTGGCTGCAGATCGAGTGGATGGGGTAGCGGCTCATGATGCCGACGTCGATGCCGCGTGGGTCGTTCCCGTCAATTAGCATGACGTGCGGAAAATGCATGTCGAACTCCGCCTGCAGGATTTGCTCGTTGAAACGCAGCAGTGTAGGGCGGTCTTCGACTTCGACGCAGATCAGGATGTCGGGTCTCGTATCTGCGATTACGTGACCAGTGTTGTATGTAGCCTCCCAGGTCACGTTGTCGGTGCGCAGCTCAAACCACCCGATCCAGTCACCCCGGCCGCTAGCGGCGACGACTGGCTGGCGCCGCACATTGCTGAACAAGTGGCCGCGCAGGTTATTCAGCCGCAGCAAGGCGTCTTGCGGCGCGTCCATCGCGCTAAAGCGGTAAATGGAGTCCATCTGCAGCAGATAATCCTTGTCATCGCTCGAATATTCAGCGTGCGATATCACTTCGTTGAGACTCGCCAGCGCATCGATTGCGTCCTGGCCCTGCTGGCCGGCATCCGGCGCCATCGCAGCTGGTCGGCGGAACAGATTCTCGACGTTGAATGACGCTACGGTTAGTATCATGGCATCCTCCCGGTTGAGTGGGCAGTCAGATGGGCCTGCCTTGCTTGTCTTGCTGCACAATCCAGGAGCCGACACGCAAGGCATTGGCAACTACGGTGAGCATTGGATTCAGGCCAAAGCCGGTGGGCATGAAGCTCGAGTCAACCACAAACACGTTTGGCGTCCGGTGCAGGCGGCAATGGATGTCAAGCACCGAGGAAGCGGGGTCTGTGCCCATGCGGCATGTGCCCATCTGGTGGTCGCCGACCAAGTCCGTAATGGCTGGGCTAATATCCAACTTTTCCACAATGGATTGGCCGCGGCGGGAATACGGTTTCATTGCTTCCAGCATCTGCGCGCGAGCGAGACTGTACATGCGCCATTCGTTCGGGCCGAGGTCGCGCGTGATGCGGGCAACCGGAATGCCGTATTCATCAACGTGTCTGGGGTCTAAGTCGACCCGGTTATTGGTCATTGGCAGGTCGTCGGCCGTCATGCGCATTTCAAGGCCCCGCGCGTACTTCTCCATTTCGCGCAGGGCACCTAGCGCGGCGCCCTTGGTCTTGTCGAAATAGCTGATGACGTTTTCCAAGGGATTTTTCTTCGCCGTGCTGGTCAGTGTGCCGCACTTGATCCATTCGCCGGTATTGGCATCCTGCAGGAAGTACGGGTCATAGCAGGTGACATTGCCGGTCGGGCCGAATTCGCCGTGCAGCAATCCCTGGAAGTCACGGTGGAGCAAGATCTTGCTTCCCAGTCCGAACAGATGGAACATTGCGTAACGCCCGAGTTGGTCCGCTTCGTTTCCAAGTCCTGTCGGCGGACCGGAAAGGCGCAACAGGCGTGCGCTCTGGACAGCTCCGCAAGAAACGATCACATGATCAGCCTCGATTACCTTGACTAGTGGCTGATCTGGGTCGCGCAGATCGAGGTAGCGCACTCCGGTAGCTCGCCGGTAATCCGGAGTCGTCATGATTTCGATGGCCTTTGCGTTGCAAATAATCGCGGCGTTGCTGTTGATACTCAGCTCCCGCAGGGTGGTGACGCGGGTGCCGAATTTGGGTGCCTCCTCCTGCCCCCAGCACAGGTACTCGCCGCAGAAGCCGCACAGATTGCACGCTTTTCTCTGCGCATCGCTCCAGATCTGTTCAACGCTATTTCGCCAAAAATCCGGACGCTCGCCATTCCAGCTTTGGAGCGTCTTCGCGATGGCCTCGCGGGTGTTAAAAGGTTCTCCGCCAGGACGTACGATTGCACATGGTAGTGGCACGGGATGGAAGCCGGCCAGGCGCATGCCTTTCTCGACGAAATGCCCCACCGGGGTAATCGGATATGCATCGCAGGGCAACGGACAGTCTGCATCAAACCATTCAAGTTCGTCTCCATACCGATTGCCGAATGCCCGATACCATTTGCTTTGCCCAATGGCTTCCTTGGTCGCGCGACGGTCGCCGCTCACGCCCATCAGGGCTTCGGCCACACGCAGGTAGGGCAGCAGTTCACTGTATTGGATCGGCCAATCGGGAATGGCATAGCCTTCGGCGGAGAGCCCAGAGAGCTGTTGCTGCTCCTGGTAGAACTTATTGAGCTGGAAATCGACCGGCAAGGGCCGGTAGGACCAGGTGCCCCAGATTGTGCTGCCCCCGCCGAGGGTAGACGCAGTCCAGCCATTCGCGAAAGGGCGGGCGGCTTCATTGCCGGTGCGGCGGAAGGTGTTGTAATCGCCGCGCAGGCGCCGCTTGGGGTCGGGCTTGCGGATGCGGAAATCGTGCTCGCTGTGGAAGGCGCTGTTGAATCCATCCGGATCGGCGCCCCCCTTTCGGGCCATGTATTCGGCTGTTATGTCCCGTCCCTGTTCCAGTAGGGCGACGCGATAGCCGGCCTTGGCCAGCAGCCATGCAATGGTGCCGCCACCGCCCCCCGAGCCGACGACAACGAAGTCTGTTTTGGACATGGTCACTCCCCAAGTTTGCTTGCCAATTGCCGCTCAAGTTCATCGACACGTTTCTGAACGTCGCGTGGACTGTAAGAGTTTGCGCGGGAGCGGTATTCGCCTGCTTCCATCAGCACCGCGCGTTGCCGGTATTTATCGGCCGGACTGTCGCTGAAGGTCGGGTTCTCCATGTCCAGAAGGCAGATGGCTAAGTCCTTGGCAAGGCGCTTCATGAAGTCGGAGGATTTCACAGGCGCTTCCTTGCCCCACCCGGCTGCCGTGTCCGTGAATAGTTGAGTGGCATAGTCAACCCAGCCCTGCTGGTCCGGCGTTGGGTGCACGGCGTGAGACTTCAACAGCCAAGGCCAGCACAGTTCATAGAATTCGCGCCGTGCCCGAGGCAGGCGCTGCCTGGTCCGGAGTTCCTCGGTGGTGGTCGCCACGTTGTCCGAGTCCGCGGGGGCAAAGACCGGCGTCTCGTCCAGACCGCGTGCGCCGCGCCAATTGGACGGGTAGGGCAGAAGTGGCTCCATCCAGCGCGGCGCTGCAGCAATCTTTAACCAACGTTGGCGTAATTTTTCATCCGCGCCGTCTTCGATCATGGCCGATAACCGTTGCAGCACATGAAAGTCCTCGATTTGCAGCGGCGGCGATTGACGCCATGGCAGGGCAGCGGCATCGTCGGGCTGGTAGTGCCCGGTGTCATTCAGCCATTCCTGCAGCGGAAAAATCGTGCGGCCCAGTTCAAGCAGGAGCGGCCCCAGTTCAGGGTCTTGGACGAAGTTTTGCATGCATCCCCCAATGGCGATGCGCTAGGAATTTTCCTTGGCGCTATGTAGGAAGATGCCTATACTGCGCCGGGAAACTTGCCTACATTCTCACCAATTGCCACTCCGCCCGAAATACAACAACAGCTGTGATTGCGTATTCGCAAATCGAATTGCGGGACAAAAAGAAACGGCCGCCTATCGAGGCGGCCGGTTGAAACAAACGTAATGCTTACTTCTTGAGGTGGGAATCAAGCCAGCCGATCACGGTGTGGTGCCACAGGATCGAGTTGGCGGGCTTCAGGACCCAGTGGTTTTCATCCGGGAAGACCAGCAGCTTCGATTCGATGCCCTGGCGCTGCAGGGCGGTGAAGGTGCCCAGTGCTTGCGCGGTCGGGATGCGGAAGTCCAGGTCGCCCTGTACCACCAGCATCGGGGTCTTCCACTTGGTTACGTGGTTGACCGGGTTGAACTTCTCGTAGCCGTTCGGGTTGGCGTAGTACGTACCACCGTTTTCCCATTCGGTAAACCACAGTTCTTCGGTGGCGTAGGCCATGCCGCGCTGGTCGAACACGCCGTCGTGGTTGACGATGCACTTGAAGCCCTCGCTCCAGTTGCCTTCGATCCAGTTCATCATGAAGCCGCCGTACGATGCGCCCAGGGCGCAGGCATTGCCGCCGTCCAGGAAGTCGTACTTGGCCACGGCTGCGGCCAGGCCTTTCTGCAGGTCTTCCAGCGGCTTGCCGCCCCAGTCGCCGCTGATCGCGTCGGTGAAGGCCTGGCCATAGCCGGTCGAACCGTGGAAGTCGATGAACACGGAGGCGTAGCCTGCGCCGGCGTACACCTGCGGGTTCCAGCGGTAGCTCCAGCTGTTGCCGAAGCTGCCTTGCGGGCCGCCGTGCACCAGGAAGGCGACCGGATATTTTTTGCCCGGCTCGTAGTTCCATGGCTTCATCACGTAGCCGTGCACCGTGTCGCCATTCGCGCCTTTGAAGGAGAACTGTTCGTAGTCCGCCATCTTCACGTCTTTCAGGCGTTCCGCGTTGGCCCAGGTCAGCTGCGTGCCTTTCTGTTCGGCGCCTTCGGTCTTCAGTTTGACCAGTTGTGCGCCGCCGCCCAGCGAGGCCTGGGCCGAGATCACGGTGTCCTTCTGGACGTCGAATTCGCCGGCGTAGCCTTTGCCGGTCAGCGCGGTCACTTTGCCGGATGTGACATCGAGGGAGAACAGGCGGTGGTTGCCCACGTCGTCGGCGTTGGCCAGCAGGGCCTTGCCGTCGGCGCGCCATTTATAGTCGGCGATGGAGCGGTCCCAATCCTGGGCCAGCACGCGCTTCTTGCCGGTGGCGACATCCATCAGCACCATGTGGAAGCGGTCCGCTTCAAAGCCTGGGCGCTTCATCATCAGGTAGGCCAGGGTCTTGCCGTCCGGCGAGAAGGAAGGCTTGGCGTCCCATGCCGGGTTTTCGGCGGTAAGGTTACGTGGGGCGGCGCCGCCTGCGGCCGGCACTTCGTACAGGTCGAAGTTGGTGGACCACGATTCGGCCTTGCCTGCCACGCGGGCGGAGAACACCATCTTCTGGCCGTCGGGCGAGAATTGGTAGTCGGCGTTGTCGCCGAACGGCTTGGAGTGCACGTCGCCATCCAGCGAGCCGCTCAGGTTGACCGCGGCGCCGGCCTTGCCGGAGGCGTCGAGCGGCGCCGAGTACAGCACGTTGCGGCGGCCGTCGGCCCAGGTATCCCAGTGGCGCACGAACATTTCGTCGAACAGCATGCCGGTGGCCTTGTTCTTGGCCTTGTCGTCCAGGCGCTTCCTGGTGCAGGCCAGGTCGGCGCAGTCGCGGTAGACTTCGAAGGTCAGCGCCAGGCGGTCGCCTTTCGGCGACAGGCGGTAGCTCTCCACGCCCAGCGGGTAGTCGGTGACGCGCACCGCTTCACCGCCGCCGGTCATCGGCAGGCGCCATACCTGGGCGGAACCGGAACGGCCGCTCACGAAATACACGGCGTCGCCCGATGGCGACCATTGCGGCTGGCTGCTGCTGCCATCGTGCTGGGTCAGCTGGACCGGGGCCGGCTTGGCGGCCTTCAGGTCGATCATCCACAGCTGCGTGATGCCGCGGTTCTTTTCCATGTTGGTGGTGCGGACGGTGTACACCACGCGGCTTGCGTCCGGCGACAGCACTGGGCTGCCGACGCGGTCCATGCTCGCCAGGTCTTCGATGGTCAGGCCGCGCGGGGCGGCAACGGCACTGGTTGCCGCTGCGATGGCGGCGCCCAATACCAGCAGGCGTAAGGTCATTCGGGATCTCCGGGTCTGTTGTCAAATCTGCCAGCTGGTGGCTGGCCAAGCGGGCATGATACTGTAATATTTCGCACATGGAGATCAACGCGAAGAAAATTGCGGCCTGGGGATTGACCGGGATCACGGCGACGCTATGCGCCGGCGCAGTGCTGTTGACGCAAACGTGGTATTCCAAGCCGCTGAAGCTTGAGTGGTTTTATATGCGTGCATTCGCTGCGCGGGCCCTGAAAAGCCCCGAGATGATGTCCAGGCTGCACGTGCTGCCGGACTGGCTTGATTTCCAGAGAGCCCGGCTGGACGACGAGTCGCCCGGGCACAAGCGCGAGCTTTACCAGGACATGAAGGACAACCTGGCCATGCTCGACCGCTACGACCGCAATGAGCTGGGGCGCGAGTCGCAGCTGTCTTACGACACGCTGCATTATTACCTGAGCAACCAGCTGGAGGGGGAGCGCTTCCAGCTGCACGAATTCCCGATCAACCAGCTGTACGGCCTGCAAACCTCGCTGCCCGAGTTCATGGTGGACGTGCACCGCGTTACCACGCGCGGCGAGGCGCAGGATTACATCGCCCGCCTGCGGGAATTCCCGCGCAAGTTCGAACAGGTGCTGGACGGCTTGCGCTTGCAGGAGAAGGCCGGCATCCTGCCGCCGCAATTCCTGGTCGAGAAAGTGCTGCGGCAGATGCAGGCCTTCGCCGGGCGACCGGCGCGCGAGAACATGCTCTACACGAGCTTCAAGGCCAAACTCGATGCGATCCCGCTGGCAGAGATGAATGAGAAGGTGCGCGCCGAACTGCTGCAAGGTGTGGCCGATGCGATCCAGGGCAGTGTCTATCCTGCGTATGCCGAGGTGATGCGCTACTTCGCCGCCCTGCAAGGACGTGCGCATTCGAATGAGGGCGCCTGGTCGATGCCGAATGGAGACGAATACTACGCCTGGTGCGTGCGTTACCACACGACGACGAATTTGACGCCGCAACGCGTGCATGAACTGGGGCTGGCTGAAGTCGAGCGCATCACTGGCAGCATGGACAAGCTTTTGCGCCAATTGGGCCTGGAGCAGGGCAGCGTCGGCGTGCGCATGCAGCAGTTGCTGCGCGATCCGCAATACCACTTTCCGGATACGGCGGAGGGCCGCAAGCAATTGCTGTCGCAGTACCAGGCGATCATGAAAGAGGCCAGTAGCGCGCTTGATAAAGCCTTCAGCTTGCGCCCCAAGGCTGCAGTCGAAGTGCGGGCGGCGCCTGCTGAATCGGAGGACAGCGCGCCGAGCGCCTACTATTTGCCCGGGGCGCTGGATGGCACTCGGCCCGGCATCTTCTACGCCAACCTGCGCTCGGTGAACGAGATCGCCAAATTCGGCATGCGCAGCACCGTCTATCACGAAGTCGTGCCGGGCCACCACATGCAGGTGTCGATTGCGCAGGAGCTGAAAGGGGTGCCCTTCTTCCGCCGCGTGATTTCCTTCACCGCCTACCACGAAGGGTGGGCGCTGTATGCGGAACGGCTGGCGTCGGAAATGGGCCTGGAGCGCGATCCGCTGGACCAGCTGGGCCGCCTGCGCAACGAAATGATGCGCGCCGTGCGGCTGGTAGTCGATACCGGCATCCATTACAAGCGCTGGTCGCGCGAAGAAGCCATCGACTATATGGTGGAAAACACCGGCATGGGCGAGCACGAAGTCGAGGCGGAAGTCGAGCGCTACATTGTCGAGCCGGGACAGGCGCTGGCGTACAAGATCGGCATGCTGTCCATCCTGGGCATGCGTGAAAAGGCGCGCACCGCGTTGGGCGAGCAATTCGACATCAAGCAGTTCCACAGCGAGATCCTGAACCACGGCGCCTTGCCGATGACCGTGCTGGACCGGGTGGTGGACGCCTGGATCGTGGCGCAACAACGGCATTGACAAGCTTTACTTAAATGCTAATATATCGGCTATCGATATAGCGGTGACCGATATATGACGCAAGTGGTTCGGAAATTCAGGTGGTTTTGGGACGACGCAGACCATGCGATCGAGCGCTGGCTCGAGGACATGGCGCGCCAGGGCCTGCATTTGAAGCGCATTCGCTGCCTGCGCACCTTGTTCATCTTCGAACGCGGCGAGCCGGCCGATGTGAAGTACCGCATCGACTTCCAGCTGTGGCGCATCGACCAGAATTACCTGCAACTGTTCCAGGACGCTGGCTGGGAGCGGGTTGACGAGCTCCTGGGCTGGCAATACTGGCGCGCGCCTGCGGCCAAGGTGCATGGCGCGGAGATCTTCACCGATGTGGAGTCCATGAGCCGCAAGTACAAGTACCTGATCTGGCTGTTCGTGGTTCCGCTGGTGCTGCAACTGCCTTACACCGTCGTGCGCATCCAGGAGCGCTGGGACAAGGCGCCGGCCATGGTTGCACTCCTGCTGGGCGCTTACGCGATCTCGCTCTACTGCATCGCACGGCTCGTCAAACGCTTGCGAAGCTTGCGGCAGCAAACCTAGTAGTCTTTTTTCAATCCAGGGAGTTTTCTAATGAAATTGCGTATTTCATGGGCGGCGCTCGTCCTGACGCTTGCCGCGTTGATGGCATTGGACGCCAAGGCTGCCGTGCAGCCGGGGCGGGCCTGTCATCTGCGCGGCAGCGAAGAAGCCTTGCGCTGCCACGACATCAATGTGCCGCTGGACCCGCAGCACAGGGAGGCCGGCCAGCTCAAACTGCATGTGGCCGTGGCGCCGGCCTTCCGCCCGATTCCGAACAGCGATCCGGTATTCGTGCTGGCCGGCGGACCGGGTGAAGCTGGTTCCGACGTGGTGCCGCTGCTCGATTCAGCCTTCAAACGTATGCGCGCTACGCGCGACATCGTCTTCATCGACCAGCGCGGCACCGGCCTGTCGGGCAAGCTGCGCTGCGATGGCGAGCAGATCGACGACGCCAATACCGAAAGCTCCCTGAGCGAAGCGGTGATTAAATGCATGAAGGCGCTCAAGCAGCCGCTGGCAGCTTATTCCACCGCGAACGCCGCAGCCGATATCGAACAGGTAAGGCTGGCGCTGGGCTACGGCAAGGTGAATGTGTTCGGCGGCTCCTACGGCACTCGCCTCGGCCAGCAGTATGCGCGCAGCTTTCCTGGCAGCGTGCGCGCCCTGATCCTGGACGGCGTCGCCGCACCGGAGCAGGTGATTCCGGCCGGCGCGCAGGACGCGCAGCTGGCGCTGGAGGGCGTGTTCAAGCGCTGCGCCGCCGACAAGGCTTGCGCCCAGGCTTACCCGCAGCTGCAAAAGGAATTCGAGACGCTGCTGGCGCGCGTGGAAGCGGGTGCGGTGAAGCTGGACTTCGCCCACCCGCGCACGATGAAGCGCATGCAGCTGCCGCTGACGAACCTGCGCTTCGTCTCGGTGGTGCATTCGACGCTGTATTCGCCGCAGGACAGCAACCGCCTGCCATACATCATTCACAACGCCTACGAAGGCAACTGGGGCCCGTTCCTGGCGCGTGCCTTCATCGCCAGCGATTTCACGCCCGAGAGCTCGCTCTCCATGCCGCTCTACCTGGCAGTCGTGTGCGCAGAAGACATGCCGCGCCTGAGCGATGAGGCACGCGCCGCCGATGAAAAAGGCTCCTTCCTGCGCGGCCACGCCGGCCGCATCGGCGCTCTCTGTCCGCTGCTGAAATTGCCGGCCGCACCGGCGCAAGCGGCGACGCCGATTGCCGTCCCGACACTGCTGCTGTCGGGCGAGCAGGACCCGGTCACGCCGCCGCGCCGCGCGCAAAGCGCCGCCAAGGCCATGAGCAAGGCGCAGCTGGTCACGGTGTCCAACGCCGGCCACGGCGTATCGCGCCTTGGCTGCATGCCGCGTCTGATGCGCGAATTCCTCGACAAGCCGGAGCAGCCGCTCGACCAGGCCTGCCTGCGCGAGATTGCCCCCATCCCGTTCCAGCTTGGCCACGCCGGCGCCAATCCCTGAAAGGACCGATCCATGATCCACGTAGAAGACGTATACAAGAGCTTTGGCGACTTCCCGGCGCTGGCTGGCGTCAGCTTCAGCGTCGCCGACGGCCGCGCCACGGCGCTGCTCGGCCCCAACGGTGCCGGCAAGACCACGCTGATGCGCACCCTGGTCGGCCTGCTCAAGCGCGACCGCGGCACCGTCAGCATCGACGGCATCGACCCCGATAAAGACCCGATGGGCGCGCGCCGCAACGTCGGCCTGCTGACCGACCAGTTCGGGCTGTACGAACGCCTGACCACGCGCGAATACCTGGAATATTTCGGCCAGATCAACCGCATGGACAAGGCCGCGATCAAGCGCCGCATCGAAGAGGTGACCGAGCTGCTCGGCCTGGGCGAATTCCTTGAGCGCCACTGCAAAGGCTTTTCGCAAGGCCAGCGCATCAAGGTGGCACTGGCGCGCACGCTGCTGCACCGGCCGCGCAACCTGCTGCTGGACGAACCGACCCGCGGCCTGGACGTCATGAGCACGCGCGCCCTGCGCCGCGCCCTGACCAAATTGCGGGAAGAAGGCTGCAGCATCATCCTGGCCACTCACGTGATGCAGGAAGTGACCAACCTGTGCGACGACGTCATCGTCATCGCCAACGGCCGCACGGTAGCGCAGGGCACGCCGCTGCAACTGTGCGAGCAAACTGGAATCGCCAACCTGGAGGATGCTTTCGTCCACCTGGTCGGCACGGAAGAGGGGATCGCAGCATGATGCCGCAATTTTTAGTCGTCATGATCAAGGAGCTGAAGGAAGCGCTGCGCGACAAGCGCACGCTGAACATCATGCTGATGATGGTGTTCATGTACCCGGGCCTGGTCGGCTTCATGCTGCACAACCAGATCCAGAAGGCGACCAAGACCGAACGCAGCGGCATCGACATCGTCATGATCGGCGCCGCGCAAGCGCCCAACCTGGTGAGCTACCTGCGCCAGAAAAGCGTGAACATCACCGAGAAGGACGCCATGAGCGAAGCCGACATCGGCAAGCTGCTGGGCGAGAAGAAGATGGCTGCGGTGCTGAAGCTGGGCGACAAGTTCGGTGAATACTACAGCGACCTGCGTCCGGCGCCGATGGAGCTGTGGTTCGATTCGGCCGTAGAGAAGCAGGCGCAGCGCCGCGAACTGGAGACCATGCTGCGCGACTACGGCAACGGCATTGCCAGCGCACGCATGCTGGCGCACGGCGTATCGCCGGCCACGCTGTCGCCGTTTGCGCTGCAGCGCTTCGACACGGCCGACAGCCTGACCCGTTCCAATACGCGCATCGGCTTCTTCCTCGGCATGTTCTTCGTCCCGGTCTGCATCTTCGGCCTGGCGGCGGCCATCGACAGCACTGCCGGCGAGCGTGAGCGCCGTTCGCTCGAAGTACTGATTTCGCAGCCGATGCGTGCCATCGACCTGGTCGCGGGCAAATGGCTCGCGGCTGCCGCGCTGGCAGCGATCGGTTTGATTGCCGAGTTGAGCGTGGCGCACGCGGTGCTGAAATACCTGCCGCTGGAGGAGATCGGCATTTCGTGGCGCGTTGATTTGCCGACGCTGGTGCTGGTGATTGCCGCGGCGATGCCGCTGTGCCTGATGGTGGGCGCGCTGCAAGTGGCCATGGCGATGAATTCGCGCACCTTCAAGGAAGCGCAAGCGACGGCGGGCATCGTGACCTTCATCCCGATGCTGCCGGTGATGATCGTTCCGGCGCTGGAACTGAACACGCAGAACTGGATGTACGCGGTGCCGCTGCTGTCCAACCAGACCATGTTCCAGGCCCTGGCCACAGGCCAGTCGCTGGGCGTGCTGCCCTACGTGCTGGCCTGCGCCTTGCCATTGCTGCTGGCCGCGGCAGCCGTGGCCTTCGCCGCCCGCAGGATGGGCAGCGAGAAGTATGTACTGGGCGTTTAATTAAAATTCGGGGTCAGCTCCGGCAATCGGACACGGGCCCAACAGTAGGCATCGCCTACTGTTGGGCCCGTGTCCGATTGCCGGAGCTGACCCCGAATTGATTACAGGAGGTGCTTGCCGAGCGCTTCCAGGCGCTCGAAGTAGGCTGTCATGTCCAGCTGCTTACGGGCGACGCCGCTTTGGATCGCGGCTTGGGCGATCTTCGGCGTGACGGTCGGCAGCAGGCGGTCGTCCAGCAGGCCGGGCACGACGTAGTCCTTGCCGAAACGGACGTCGCTGCGCGCCAGGCCGGCCAGGGCGGTCACGCAGGCGCGCTTCATTTCCTGGTTGATGGTGGTGGCGCCGGTGTCCAGCGCGGCGCGGAACAGGTAGGGGAAGCACAGCGCGTTGTTGATCTGGTTCGGGTAGTCCGAACGGCCGGTGGCGATGATCGCGTCCGGCGCTACTTCGCGTACCAGTTCCGGGCGCAGTTCGGGCTCGGGATTGGCCAGGGTGAAGACGATCGGCTGCTTCTTCATGCTTTGCACGTCGACCGGCGACAGCACGCCGGGGCCGGATACTCCCAGGAATACGTCGGCGTCCTTGATCACTTCGGACAGGGTGGTGGCCGAGGTGTCCTGCGCCCAGTCGGCTTTTTCGCCGGTAAGGTTGCGGGCCTTGGTCAGCACGCCCTTGGAGTCGCACACGAAGATATTTTCGCGGCGCGCGCCGATGTCCACCAGCAGTTCCAGGCAGGCGATGGCCGCAGCACCGGCACCGGAGCACACGATCTTCACGTCGGCGATGTTGCGGCCGGTCAGCTCGACTGCGTTCAGCATGCCGGAGCCGACTACGATGGCGGTGCCGTGCTGGTCGTCGTGGAACACGGGAATGCTCAGGCGTTCACGCAGCTTGCGCTCGATGTAGAAGCATTCGGGCGCCTTGATGTCTTCCAGGTTGATGCCGCCGAAAGTAGGGTGCATGGCGGCGATGATGTCGACCAGCTTGTCCGGATCGGTTTCGTCCAGTTCGATGTCGAAGGAATCGATGCCTGCGAATTTCTTGAACAGGATGGATTTGCCTTCCATGACCGGCTTGCCGGCCAGTGCGCCGATATTGCCCAGGCCCAGCACCGCGGTGCCATTGGTGATCACGGCGACCAGGTTGCCCTTGGCCGTGTATTCATAGGCCAGCGCCGGATCGCGCGCGATTTCCATGCAAGGCGCCGCTACGCCAGGCGAGTAGGCGAGGGCCAGGTCGTCCTGGCTGCCGACGCTCTTGGTCACTGCAATGGCCACTTTGCCCGGCGTTCCGGCCTTGTGGTATTCCAGTGCCTTTTGTTCCAGAGTGCTGCTCATTCTGTACTTCTCCTTTGTTCTGCGAAAAACGCCCGCTTCAGGCAATGTAGCCTGAGCGGGCGTGCTTTGCAGGGGCGCTACGCGGGCGCCCTTGCTTGGGTTTGATTATGGGTACAGGCCACGTACTTCGCGGGCAGCCAGCACGCGCGAGCATGCCAGGATGAAGGTTGCGGTGCGCAGCGAAACCTTCTTCTCTGCCGCCACTTCCCATACGGAGTTGAACGCGTCCTGCATGATGCGGGTCAGGCGTGCATTGATTTCTTCCTCGCTCCAGAAGAAGGAGGAGAAGTCCTGCACCCATTCGAAGTAGGACACGGTCACGCCGCCGGCGTTGCACAGTACGTCCGGAACGATCAGGATGTCTTTGTCGTTCAGGATGTCGTCCGCTTCAGGAGTGGTCGGGCCGTTGGCGCCTTCCAGGATGATCTTGGTGCGGATCTGGCCTGCGTTCTTTGCGGTGATCTGCTGTTCCAGTGCCGCTGGCACCAGGATGTCGGACTCGATGCCCCAGAAGGAATCGCGGTCCAGGGTCGCTTCTGCGCCCGGGAAGCCTGCTACGCCGCCGGTTTCGGCTACGTGCTTGTGCAGCTGCGCCACGTCCAGGCCGCCCTGGTGCACCACGGTGCCGGTGTGATCCTGCACGGCGATGATCTTGGAGCCGGCTTCCGCGAACATATTGGCAGCAATGCCGCCCACGTTGCCGAAGCCCTGGATTGCAATGCGTGCGCCCTGGATTGCGACACCGCGCTTTGCAGCCGCTTCACGGCCGGTCACGAACACGCCGCGGCCGGTTGCTTCACGACGGCCCAGCGAGCCGCCCATCGAAATTGGCTTGCCGGTGACGACGCCGGTCGACAGGTTACCTTCGATCATGGCGTAGGAGTCCATCATCCATGCCATCACCTGTTCGTTGGTGTTGACGTCCGGCGCAGGGATATCCTTGGTCGGGCCGATGATCAGGCTGATCTCGCTGGTGTAGCGGCGGGTCAGGCGCTGCAGTTCACCTTTGGACAGGGTCTTTGGATCGACACGGATACCACCTTTTGCGCCACCGTATGGCACGTTGACGGCGGCGTTTTTCACCGTCATCCATGCCGAAAGGGCCATCACTTCCGACAGGGTCACGTCCTGGTGGAAGCGTACGCCACCCTTGCCAGGGCCGCGAGACATATTGTGTTGAACGCGATAGCCTTCGTAGTGGGCGATCGTGCCGTCGTCACGTTCGATTGGAACGTCGACAACGAGGATGCGCTTTGGACGCTTCAGGGTTTCTACCCAGCGGGACAGGTGGCCCAGGTGAGGGGTGACGCGATCAATCTGTTTCAGGTACTGGCCCCAAGGACCGAGATCTTCGGAGTTGAGGTAGGAAGGCAAGGCGTGGTTGGTCATTATGTGACTCGCTCAGTTGTTCGGTAACGCGGCGAATCTTATTCCTGCCCCATTGCCGAGGCCAATGCCGAGTGCGCATCCGGTTATGCAAAATTTGCATAACCTGTCGAAATGGCATTTTTTTGAACTTAAACTACAAACCCGGCAAACCTGGGTCTGACCCGAGGGTCAGACCCATCCCCTGCAGCAGCCGCAGACGGGGTCCGACCCTTGGGTCGTACCCAGGTTTACCGGGTTCAGCGGTCGGAAGCCGGCACGCGGCGCTTGGACGAAGCCGGCTTCAGCTTCTCCGCCAGATGCTCCCACAGCCTCGCCACGATCGCCTTGCCTGGCCGTGTGCTGCTTGGCCGCTCGCGGTACAGGCGGATCTCCATCTCGATCTCGAACTCCGCGCGGTCGTCGCCGGCAGGCGCCAGCAGCTTCTGCTTCACCTCCCGCGTTACCGCCGATTCAGGCAGGAAGGCAATGCCGCGCCCCTCCAGCGCCATCATCTTCAAACCTTCGGCCATATCGGTCTCGTAGTGCGTCTCAAGGTGCAAGGCCTGCTTCGCATCGGACACGATCAGGTCGACCATGCGCCCCAAATAGGCATTGGTGGTGTAGGACAGGAAGGGCAGCGGCGACGTCTTCCGTCCCGGCAGTACAAACTCCGGCTGCCGGCTCTTGTCGCAGCGCGCATAGGCGCGCAAGGCTTCGCGCCCCAGCACCAGCATGTCGTAGCGGCCCGGATCGAGCTGCACCGGCTGGCGCGGATGATGATAGCAAAGCAGCAGGTCGCAGCCGCCCTCCACCAGCTGCAGCACCGCATCGTGCACGTTCAGCGCGATCAGGCGCGAATTGATCGGCGCGAATTCCTCTTCCAGCTGTGTGATCCATTTCGGTACGAAGGTCAGCGACAGCGTGTGCGGCACTGCGAGGTCGATACTGTTCTGCGCCGCCGCCCGTTTGCCGCGCAGCAGCTCGCGTACGCCGTTGATCTGACTGAGCATTTCCAGCGCCTGTTCGTAGAACACCAGCCCTGCGGGGGTGACGCGCGTGGGATAGGAAGTGCGGTCGATCAGGTCCATGCCCAGCCAGTTCTCCAGCGACTGGATGCGCCGCGAGAACGCGGGCTGCGTTACGTGGCGCAGCTGAGCGGAGCGGCTGAAGCTGTTCGTTTCAACCAGGGAGATAAAGTCTTCCAGCCATTTTGTTTCCATGTTCGCGATCCTAGGCGGAGGTAATGCGGCGCATCGGGGTAAATAACAGGGCGAGCGTAGCGCAAACCACCAGCAGTACGCCACCCCCGGCAAACATCTGCGCCAGAGTCACGCGCAGCATGATCCAGCCGGTGGCCGCCGACGACAGTGGTGCCAGACCGAACATGATGAACATGAAGATGCTCATGATGCGGCCCATCATCTGGGGCTGTACGCGTTGCTGGATCCAGGTGAAGACCGCCACCTGCACGAGGCCGACCAGCGCGCCGAGCGACAGCAGCAGCAGGCCGGCTTGCCAGGCAAGGGTGATCAGGCCAAGGGGCATCACCAGCAGGCCCGCCATGGCATCGACCGACAAGGCAAGCAGGCCAATGCGCACCGGCCGCCCGGCGTTGCGTTTCGCGCTGATGCCGGAGAAAGCCATCCCCGCCAGCATTCCCGCGCCGTGCGCCGCCATCAGCATGCCGAAGGCGGAACCGTCGTGCAGGCGCTCCTTGGCCAGCACCGGCAAGGCCACCTGCATGGTGCCGCCGATCAGCACGGAGACCAATCCCCAGTAAGTGAAACAGGTGCGCATTTCCACATCGCGCCAGACTGCAAGCAGGCCTTCGCCGACAGCGTGCAGCACGTTCTGCGGCACGGCAGGCGCGGCGCCGGGCAGCGGAGCCACGCGTGACAAGGTCCAGGCGGAAATCACGAAACTGAGGCTGTCGAAAGCGAAAGCCAATCCCAATGCGCGCATGCCGCCGTCGTTGCCGCCAGCTTCGCCGATGGCCAGCAGTACCGCGGCCAGCAGCGGACCGACCAGCATGCCGCCCTGGCGCACGCCCATGATGGCGCCATTGGCCGCCTGCAGAAGTTCCCTGGGAACGGCGCGCGGCATGATGGAACTGCCGGAAGGGTAGGCAAATGCCTGCGCCAGGCCGATGCCGAGCGATAGCGCATACACCAGCGGCAGGGTCGCCGCGCCGGTGAAGGTGAGCACGGCGAGTGCGCCCACCAGCAGGGCGCTGGCGTGCTTGGTCAGCATGAAAACGCGCTTGGGCGAGTAGCGGTCCACCACGGCGCCGCCGATCAGAATGAACACTGCGCGCGGTATGCCGAGCAGGGCGAGTACCAGGCCGAGCGAGAGCGGATCGCCGGTCAGTTTCAGCACCAGCCAAGGCAGGGCGATCAGAGTGAACTGGTCGCCCAGCATCGAAAGGACGCCGCCTGCCAGCAGCCAGCGGAAGTTCGCATTTGTCTTGAGTGTCGGCGTCATTTTTGCGGTCCGATCAGGTTGCCGAGAACGGCGTTCAGCGGCGCCAATTCCTCGTCTTTGGAATGGCGCAGCAAGTCCGCTGCGTATTCGGTGGCGGTGCGCTGGGCGTTGTCCAGCAGGGCGTGGCCGGCGGCGGTGATGACCGCGTACCCGACGCGCGCATCGCGTTCGTCGGCCTGCCGCGCCACCCAGCCCGTTTTCTCCAGCGGCAGCAGGGTGCGCGTGACGCCGGATGCGGTCAGGCCCAGGCGCTCGGCCAGATCGACGCGGCGCAGCCGGCCGCCGGGGGCGTTGGCCAGGCTTTGCAGCAGCATGAAGTCGCTGAAACTGAGGCCGTGGTGGCCACCCAGGACCGTGTCCAGGCGGCGAATGACGGTCGCGTGGGCGCGCGCCAGGCGCAGGCAAAATTCGAGGGCGTTTTCCATGATCATTAATTGATAAGTGCTTGAGTACTCAAGTATATCGAAACTTCTTTCCGCGCGCCATAAAAAAATCAAGAATCGGCGTCAGCGGTAAACTGGCGCCATGAATCAGCGCAGATCATTCCTCAAGAGTTCCGTCGCGCTGGCATCGGCGTTGGCCCTGCCATCGCTGGCGCGCGCCGCCGTCGCCGCGCCGCACGAACGCAGCCTGCGCTTCTACAACACGCACACCGGTGAAACGCTGCGTACCATGTTCTGGGCCGAAGGGCAGTTCATTCCCGAGGCTTTACAGGACATCAACCACCTGCTGCGCGACCATCGCAACGATAAGGTAGCCGCCATCGACCCCGAATTGATCCTGCTGCTGGACCGTGTCAGCTCGCAGTTCAGCAACAATGAGGTGATCCACGTGATTTCCGGCTACCGTTCTCCGGAGACCAACCGCAAGCTGCACGAATCGACCGGCGGCGTCGCGAAGCACAGCATGCATATGGAAGGCAAGGCGATCGACGTGCGCATACCGGGACGTGACCTGGAGCGCCTGCACCAGGCCGCGCTGTCCTTAAAGGGGGGCGGCGTCGGCTATTATCCCGACTCGCAGTTCGTGCACATGGACACGGGCCGGCTGCGTCACTGGTGAGCCATCAAGGGATAGGGATTGACCGGTTTGCCCTGCCACCAGTTCTTCTCCGGTCCCAATTCAAACATGGCGAAGTGCAGGTGCGGCGTTGCGGGGTCGGCATTGCCGGTGCTGCCCACGTAGCCGATTACTTCGCCGCGCCTGACCTGCTGGCCTTCTTTCAGGTTGCTGGCATAGTGGTCAAGGTGGGCGTAATAGTAGGAGAACCTTTCGCTCGGGTCGAACTGATAGATCGTCAGGCCGCCGGGTTTGCTGTTAAACAGCTTGACGATCCTGCCGTCGGCCACCGCAACCACCGGGGTACCGCTCGGGGCCAGAATATCGAGCGCTTCATGCATGCGCTCCGCACCGCGCGGCTGGGTGTAAGTGTCCTGCAGCTGCGCCGATTTCACGCCGGCGACGGGAATCAGCAAGGACGACCCGCTGCCGCTTGCCGCCAGGCCGCCGGTACCGCTTGTATTGGCGCCCTGCATGCCGGCCAGCGAATCGCCCGCCGCCTTGCCGGGGCCTGGTACTGCGGGGGCTGGGCCGCCGGCTGTGCGATGCTGCTCGTCAGGCTCCGCCTGGGCCGGTGTGAGGACTGGCGATGGGGCAGTTGCGCGTTCGTTGGCGGGCGACGCGGTGCGGGCAGCATTGGGGGAGGCAGAGGGAATGCCGGCCTGCGGTGCCGCCTGGCGGTCGATAGCGGTACTGATGGATGCGGCCTCGCGGTGGTCGAGCGGCACGCGGCTTAACAGCAGCAGCGTGCCCCCGGCGCCAAGCACAATCCCGGCGATCAGCGTGCCGAACGCGCCTATTGGTCTCATGATAGCCTCCGTCATTCCTGCAGCACGGCTGGCGTCCCTGGTTTGATGGCATCAGCGACGCGGATCACGTCCCAGTTGGTAAGGCGTATGCAGCCGTGCGACTGCGTTTTGCCGATCTTGCCCGGCTCGGGCGTGCCGTGGATGCCGTAATGGTCTTTCGACAAATCGATCCACGCCACGCCGACCGGGTTGTTCGGCCCGGGAGGAATGGTGGCCTTGCTATCGCCCGGCCGCGCATCCCAGAACAATTTCGGGTTGTAGTGGAAGGGCGGATTGCGCGACACGCCGTTCACCTTCCATTGCCCGACTGGCAGCGGATCGTGTTCGCTGCCGGTACTGGCGGGCATTTGCGCGATCACCTTGCCGCCCGCATCAAGCAGGGCAACGGTGCTGTCGCTGCGGTCCACCACGATGCTGGCGGCCTGCGGCAGGGGCTGCGCAGCGCCGACATTCGGCACCGTGATCTGCGCGCCCGCCTGCTCGATATCCGTGCCGGGATTGAGCTTGCGCAGCAGGGCCGGGCTGGTGTGGAAGCGCTCTCCCAGCGCTTCCGCCGCGCTGGCAAAGCCCAGCGCCTGCAGCTTGGCCTTGTCGGCCATTTCTTCCGGCACCGGCGCGAACGGGCCGGCGACATCCGCCTCGCTCACAGTGTAAGAGGTCAATATGGGCTGGCCGTCATCGAGCGCTTTGAGCGTTGCTTCGTCGGCCTTGCCCGTTGGCGGCAAGCCATGGCTGCGCTGGAAGCCGAGCAGCGCTTGCCGCGTATTGCCGCCGGCAGCGCCATCGATTTCTCCAGGCGAAAAATTGGCCCGGTCCAGCAGCACCTGGGCGCGCACGGCAGGGGAGGGCGAATCCGGCGCCGCGTGCGCGCCCGTGCTGGCTAACAGTAGGGCGATAAGGGCTGTTCTCATGGGCGCAGTGTCGCGCCGATTCGCAGCCGGCTCCGTTCGGTAACGTACAAAAGAAAAAGGCCGCCGGAAAACTCCAGCGGCCCTCGATTCATCAGGTGTCAGACCCCGTGGGACTGACACCGGTTTGCCGGTTCACCGGTCTTAACGGTCACCCCAAGGACGACGCGGCGCATCGCTGCGCTGGCCCTTGAAGCCGCCCGCGTCGCGATCGCGATTGCGGAAATTGCTCTCGCCACGCTCGCGGAAACCGCCTTCCTTGCGGAAGCCGCCTTCAGCAGGACGCTCGGCGCGGAAACCGCCTTCGGCACGGAAGCCGCCGCCGTCAGCGCGGTTGCGGAAGCCGCCTTCGGCAGGACGCTCGGAGCGGAAGCCGCCTTCATTGCGGTTACGGTAGCCGCCTTCGGGACGGAAACCGCCTTCAGCGCGGAAGCCGCCTTCGTTGCGATTGCGGAAGCCGCCTTCCTTACGCTCGCCGGCAAACGGATTGCCTTCGCTGCGATAGTGGCCGCCTTCCGAGCGCGGATTGGAGAAGGAACGCTGGCCTGGCTTGCTGTTGCGGCCATCGCCCGGCTTCCAGCCTGGGCGCGACGCGGAGCGCGAAGGCGCTGCGCGCTTAGGCTCGAAGCCCTCGATCACTTCGACTGGAATCGGCTGGCGGGTCAGGCGTTCGATGCGGCGCACCAGCATGTTTTCGGCATGGTTCACCAGCGATACCGCGATGCCGTTGCGGCCGGCACGGCCGGTGCGGCCGATGCGGTGCACGTAATCTTCAGGGAACTTCGGCAGGTCGTAGTTGAACACGTGGGTGATGTTCGGCACGTCGATGCCGCGTGCAGCCACGTCGGTCGCAACCAGCACCTTCACGTTACCGCGGCGCAGGCCGTCCAGGGTGCGGTTGCGCGCGCCCTGGTGCATGTCGCCGTGCAGGGCAGCGGCGGAGAAACCGGCGATGTTCAGGCGGTCGGCGATGGTGTCGGCGTCACGCTTGGTAGCGGTGAAGACCACTGCCTGGTCCATGGTTTCGTCGCGCAGCAGATGGTCCAGCAGGCGGTTCTTGTGCGACAGGTCGTCCACGAAGTGCACGCGCTGTGCGATGTTTTCGTGCTTGGTGGTCGCGGTGTTGATCTGGATGATCAGCGGATCCTTGGTGATGCGGCGGGCCATATTGCCCACCACGCCGTCCAGGGTCGCCGAGAACAGCATGGTCTGGCGCGATTCAGGCGTTGCGGCAACGATCTTCTCGATGTCTTCGATGAAGCCCATGTCCAGCATGCGGTCGGCTTCGTCCAGCACCAGGATTTCCAGTTGCGAGAAGTCGATCTTGCCTTGATCCATATGGTCGATCAGGCGGCCCGGGGTCGCGACCAGGATTTCCGGATTGCGAGACAGCAGTTGCATCTGTTTCGGGTAAGGCATGCCGCCCAGGATGGCGACCGACTTGATGTGGCGCAGGTGGGAAGTGTACTTGGTGGTGTTGGTGGTGACCTGCAGGGCCAGTTCACGGGTAGGAGTCAACACCAGCATCTTCGGCTGGGCAGGGCGGAAACGCGGACGCTCGCCGCGTGCGCGCGCCGATTGTGCTTCCTGAGCGGCGGTCTTGCCGGCAGGAGCAAAGGGCGCGCTGGCCAGGCGGTGCAGCGACGGCAGCATGAAGGCCGCGGTCTTGCCGGAGCCGGTTTGCGAGGAAACCAGCAGGTCCTTGCCTTCGATTGCGGCAGGCACTGCCTGCTGCTGTACTGGCGTCGGCGCGGTGTAGCCGGCTTCGGTCAGTGCGTTGAGGATGGACGTGTGGAGACCAAGTGCTTCAAAAGTCATGTATATCTTTCGTAAAAAGCGAAAAAAGCTACGCTAAACCAGAACGAAACGACTCTATTTTTTGTATAGAAATTTCGGCACAAAAGCTTTGCGCCGGGACGGTGTCATTGAAGACGACACACAGGGCGGGGGGGCTTTTTAGGCGGCATCCAAAGTTCAGGGATGCGGCAGATAGTTTCGCGAAGCTGCTATTTGTGTTTTTCTTTTCAGCTGCGTTGTTGTGTTGCAGCGCACAAGCGATGAATTATACACGGAATCGCGGCTGCACGATAGGGTTTAGTTTGAATTTGCGGCAGAGCAATATTGCAATGAAACTGGCAATGAATCTCCGCAGGTCGATTCACTCGTCGTTCGATGGCGGATTCTTCGTTTGCTTCGGCTTGATGCCCCGGTGCGCCAGCGCCTCGCGCAGCAGGAACTCGATTTCCGCGTTCACGCTGCGCAAGTCCTGGGCGGCCAGGCGTTGCAGCTCATCCCACAACGCCGGGTCGATCCGCAGGGGGAACGCTTTTTTACCGGGGCTTGCCATCTCTACTTAGTTATACAGCGTGCCAGTGTTGACGATTGGCTGGGTTTCCTTGTCGGAGCAGAGGACCACCAGCAGGTTGCTGACCATGGCCGCCTTGCGCTCGGAATCCAGCTCCACGATTTCGCGTTCGGCCAGGCTGTGCAGGGCTGCTTCAACCATGCTGACGGCGCCGTGCACGATCTTCTGGCGCGCGCTGATGATGGCCTCGGCCTGCTGGCGGCGCAGCATCACTTGCGCAATTTCCGGCGCATAGGCGAGGTGGGTCAGCTTGGCGTCCACGATTTCCACGCCGGCGGCGGCGATGCGTTCGGTCAGTTCAGCCTTCAGCGCATGCGCCACTTCATCCATGCCCGAGCGCAGGGTGGTCACGCCTTGCGGCAGGTCTTCACCCTCATCGTAAGCGTATTGGGAGGCCAGATGGCGGATTGCCGCCTCGGCCTGCACCGCCACGTAGCGCTCGAAATCGTCGACGTCGAACACGGCCTGCGCCGTATCGCGCACACGCCAGACGATGGCGGCGGAAATCTCGATCGGATTGCCGCGCTTGTCGTTCACTTTCAGGGTCGGCGCGATCAGGTTGCGGGCGCGCAGCGACAGGCGCTTCTTGATGTAGAGCGGGAAGGCCCAGCGCAGGCCCTCGCTGCGGTCGGTGCCGATGTAGTGGCCGAACAGCATGAGCACCGCGCTTTCGTTCGGCTGCAGCATGTACAGGCCAGGCGCCAGGAAGATCGCCGCCACCGCGCACACCGCCGCCAATCCCGGCTGGAAGGCGCGCAGCATGATAAAGGCAAGAATCGCCAGCGTAATTACCACGATCAGGGCCAGGTAGCCGCTGTAAGACGAGAACTGCTTTTCGTTGCGGGTCATGATCAATCCTATGTGAGGTAAATCAAAGTGATATCACTTTAGTCTCACTTTTGGACGTTGTCAAATTATTCTCAATTGGCGCAAATGGGCGCTATCGTTGCATGATCGCCGTATGGGGCCTATGCAGGTCCGCGGGATCGATGCAGCGTTTTGGCGGCTCCTCTGGCAGGGGTTCTCCCTGAACCACCAGGACAAGCGCCAGGTCCGAGGGCTTGGCGGCCCAACTGGTCCTGCTCTGTGCCGTGAACCGGCGGACGATGTGTTCATCGCACATATGGCTGGTTCCGGAACTGGACCAGAAGTCATGATATGGGTCGGGGAAGGTCCACGGATCTTCTTTGCCGACGCCGAACATATTCGGTTTGGGCGCAAGCGACAGCAGCTCAGTACTGGATGGGAGGCGCCATTTGTCCGGCGCTGCGGTGGAAGCGCCTTTCCAGTCGAGGACCCTGGCCCTGCCGTTGCAAAGTCCTGTGCGCGGATCCCAGGTTTGGCCGAGGCTGCAGCGCCGCCGCGTCAGTCCGGTAAGGCTGTCATAGGCCGTCTCGCCGTCGAGCCTGAAGCGGCGGTCGGCATCATGCTGCCTGTACGATTCTGCCGCTCGAACTGCGGCTTCAGTTGGGCGGTTTCGGCGTTGACCTTGGCCAGGAATTCGGCTTGCGCAGCATCTTCATGCGTTTCGGCGGAGCGGTAGCATGATAATTCAAGCATGTTCGTGATGTTCAGGGAGACAGCATGGGGATCCTGCCGGGCCAGGCGGATCGTTGTCCCCACGTGCTTGCCGTCTCTTGTTTCGGCGGCTTGGTCTTTGTAGAAATAGCCGCTGAGGAATGCGTAGGTGTGTCTTGGCAGCTGTCCATTCCGGTCTTTCGGGAAAGTGAAGCTGCCGTCGTCGCCAGTGTAGGTGCCTGCAGTCCGGGCGCACCAGGAACCCGAATGTCCGAATGCTGTGCCGCCACTGTCGAGATAAGGTGTCTATGAATATATCAACTTACGCCAGAGTGGCTATATCTACGGTAGATACCACTCAACCATTTCCTGTATATGAGCGGACGCTAGCTTGACATCTTCAGAGAAAATAATTTCCCTTTCATTTATTCGTAGAATATATGGAGCCACCTCAGAAACACTTTCGGGAGGAAAACCGTATCGCATCAATAGCATGTAAATGTTATTATTCGTACCAAACCTCAGCAGCTCTAACATTTTAGACGCTCTATCGTCCTCGTCATTTTGCCCATATATTTTGAATGCAGCCGAGAAAACGTCTGTAAGCGAGAACGAAATCACCTGATCCATATAATCATAGGTATCGAAAACAATCGCATCATAGCTAACGTCTTTTGCTAAGGTATTCGTAAAGAAAGGATACTTTTTCCTTATAGAACTATCGGGAAGTTTTTCGGCCTTCTGCGAAAATCTCGCCCCTCCCGATCCATTACCGTCTCTGTTTGAAATATAGCTATACCGCTGACCCACTATCTCACGAAATGTTTTCCCCCCAAGGGTAAGCAAAAATATCCGAATCGCCTGCTCAAAAATTGCCCCCTCACCATCGTAGAGCTTCCTACCCAGCGATGCTTCAAATATTAATCCAAAGTTGGAAATCAAAGTTAAACGCGTCGGCTCATTATCTTTACCGATAACCACTTCTGCTATATCTTCTTTTTGGTAAAGAATGTCCAAGATTCGCCGGCACGCGGAAAATATGCCTTTTTCAGATAGCCGGAGCACTTTTGATTTTGGCAAATTGTGCTCATCGTCAAAAGTATCATCGCGAATTGAATCGACTAGCTCTTGACTATCGTCTTGTACCTCATTAGGTAAATTATCTACAACAGAAACTTCCGACAATTCAAAGCTTTCATTAATCCTTTTCGAGAACAAATCCGCGCTCTTGGTATAAACGTACCCATAGTCAAATTTTTTCTTATCTGAAAGCCGCCCTGCTCTGCCAATCAGATTTTTAAATGCAAGTGCGCGCTCGGCTTCTGTCTTACCAATGATACGCATACTTTCAAGCCAGACAATATCGAATGGCATGTTGATGCCTTGTGCCAGTGTGCTGGTTGCAAAGCAAATCCGGGCATGGCCCTGCCTAATAAAATCTTCAATTAAGAATCTTACTTCTAAGGGAACCGACCCGTGATGGATAACGACGCCTTTCCTCAGGAGAGTAACCATGGCCGATCGGTGTTCTTTTTGATCGGCACCCAACATTTGGCGAACTGTCTCAATAATGTCAAGCGCACCGGTATCAGTAATTTCCGGAAATGCGTCTATGTAAAACTGGAAGGGAGCGGCAAAAGTTCCGTTGTAAATTGACGCCTTTGAAACATAAATCAATATTGAATGATGGTTGGAAAAAGCAAATTTCTCAAACCCGCCTTCGAATTTCGCGCAATTATCCAGCAAATGCCCGCCCTCGCCAAATGGCGAGAAATAGAAATCATTCTTATTGGCGTGGCGAAAAACACATATCTTCCCGACGGCCCCATGATTATAGGAGCGAGCATATTTCGATTCAGTTATTCCGTGTTTTTTGAATTGCGCCTCAGGATTTTCCACAAAAGGATGGGCAAAAATCAATTTTGCTGAAGGAAATAGCTTTCGTACCCTTCGAACCAAGACGTCAAAAACGACGCCTCGTTGTGGCTCTTCGGACATCTGAGCCTCATCGAAAAAGAACACTTCTACATTTAACTCTGACTTGATGAGGAATAACTCGCGGGCCCGTTCAGGTGTCAGCACGAATATATGGCGCAATTTTCGTTTTTTGAAAACGTCATCCACGAAAGCTGACACCATGACACCTTTATCTCCAGCAAAGGCTGCTCGCATACTATTGATATATTCTGCAATCAAAGCACGGGATGGGACGACAACTACCGCGTCCCCCGTCTGATGAGCGATAAAATCTCTAATCGAAAACGACTTTCCTGCACTTGTCGGTGCAGAGATCGAAACAAATTGATTTTCTTCCAGGGCCCACCGCACGCTGGCTTGAACTGGTGTTAAGGATTTCCCGAAGGCTTCCATATTCTCATCGCCAATTCCGGAGAGAATAAAGGAATACAGGTTTTGAGGTGTCGCAATTTTATAAAACAAACCCATGGAAGATATGATTTTTTCCTCTATTCTTGAAAATATCTCCCCATGAAACTCCTTGTACAACGATACCAACTGCAAAATTTCTGAGCTATTAGGGCCATGCTTATGAATGAGCTCTAATAAGCCAGAAATATCCCTATGAGGGTCTTCGGAATTCTTGACCTTATCGACGGTTAGCATCATTTTAACGAACCCCAACCAAGTAGAAATTTCTGACTTTTTTCACTTTCATCATTTCTTGTGCAACCAAGACAGCGTTTGCCAATATTAATTCAGGTTTTTTTGCGTTTACAGAAAATGCCGCAACAATTCCGAATTCGTCCTTATCCAAATACGACATAGATATCTCATCAACTAAATTCTCAAGGTCAGACGCATCCCTCAAATGTTTATCGTCATCAAGAAAATCCTGAGCTTGGCCTATGGCATCGTTATATGGGTTCGCTGAGCTAGAATATTTTGCTTCGCCAAAGTTAATGAATTTTTCCAGGCAAGTCGTATGGAAATCGAAACCACCATTTTGACTTATTTGCGGCTTCCACAATTCAGCCAAAGGAATTCTAAGATGCTCGAACAGCATTTCCAAAGCACGAGCGGAGCCGATTGAAACCATAGTCTCCCCAAAATCTGATTCTACAGTTCCAGCATTGGCGGCTTTATTGAATTTACTAACTAACTTAGCCGCAGTTTGAGTGGCAGTTTTACTATAGGCCCGCCGATACCTATCGTCCAAATTGGTTATCCATGAATTATCGAGAACCACTTTTATAAGTGCCGTGGCAAAAACCTGAAGATCTTTCACTTCTACGAAGCACAGTTTTATATTTTTGTCAGCGGCTGAGCTCGTGGCATGCTGGTAGGTACAGCCCCATACAGCGTCATCTTGCGGTGGTAAGAAAGTGATCTTCATTGGATAGCTCGACACATTAACCAACATTTCCAATAAGCATGACCTATAATCATCCAATTGTCTAGCTACCAATAAAGATGTTCTAGAAGCAGCAATGTTTACAAATTGCATTTCTTAAACAAAGCTAATCGGATCAATAACTTAGGGGGTAAAGAACGGGCTGTGTACGACCAATGTGTTGCAATTTATATTAGCAGTACTTCTAACACATTGGAGTGCATATGACTTCAGAAAAAAAAGCTCCCGTCCTGAGCGAACAGGAATTTCGCCAGGTCGTAGCAGTAGTCCGAACCACAATGCAAATGCTCTTCAAGCGCATGTACATCTGGGCTGGCCTCGATCAGTTATCAAATTCAAGGACCTTCGTCAAAAAAGCTGTTAGCTAGGCACAGAGTTCGAAAGTGTGGGGGAAATGCAAATGTGACAATTCGTTAGATTTGATCGCGAAAATGGTGGGAAACTTGCAGGATCAATCTACGCTTGTGGAAATTATTACCTGCACAATTTAAATTGGCTAGTGGATTAGCGGCTACGTCACTCACAAGATGTGCCTCTCTACGTAAGGAGAATCCATGAACTACCGGTTCCCCCGGCTTCAAATTAAATTTCTCATCGTCGGCCTCTGCTTGTCTTTTATAGGCGAGCCTTGCAATGCACAAATAAAAATATCGGATGCCTTAGCAAGCAACTTTAAGAGCCTTACTTCCAGTTGCTTTGGTAATGAAGTTTACAACGAGAAATTTTTCCCTCAAGGACTCATTTCTCATCCCATGGCGAGCGAGACAAGGTTCAAAAAGATCAGTAATGTCAGCTTCG
This sequence comes from Pseudoduganella sp., assembly GCA_039593355.1. Lineage (GTDB taxonomy): Bacteria > Pseudomonadota > Gammaproteobacteria > Burkholderiales > Burkholderiaceae_D > Rugamonas. Next base: position 4,045 of record JBCNPK010000001.1, on the reverse strand, counting down.
GCGCGATCTCGACTCTAATTTATAGAAAACAAGATTTGGACGAAGCGCTTGCGGCCGGAGGAACCAGGTTCCTAACAAATTTAAATATACCGGCTCAAAATATATCGGTGAACTCGGACTTTGCGTCACTGATTTATAATTTTTCGTGTATATCGGCTTTAAAGACTGCCTTATCGGCAGGATTTGATCCTGCGCCTCGGTGGACTGGATCGAGTCTCAATATTCAAGCTGGCTTAAATGCAGAACTGACAAATAGTGCTAATACTGGGTTGGTAGTCCTATATGGTCGATTCCGCTCCCCATTTTCCATGATGCTACAGGATAGCAATCCAGAGACTCGGATGACTGCCTACTCCGCAATATGGAAATATTATGTGGATAATGACCCTACAGTTCCGAATTTGGCGTACTTGGACTTCCTGGAGGGTTGGCTGGTTACCAGCACTACGGCAAAAGATGCAGCAAATGCGCTCGACCTTAATGGCACCGCAAATGTTCATGCGTTAATAGTTAACGCGGACTGGAGTGGATCTGCATCAATTAAATACAACTCCAGCTTTAAAAGTCAAGCATTTGACATTTACCTGGTTCCGCGCACTGGAAGCGCTCCTTTAGCTTACAACTACAACATGTACGCGCTTCCGAGGCCCAACGCTATCTCAACAGAGATTCAACAAGACTCAATACTTTATCCTGCAGATATTACGCAGGTAATCCCTGGACAACTTTCGCAATTTAAGGTCGCAATTCCTGGCTTGGCGAGTCAGTTTTGTAACATAGCCCAGTGGGACGTAACAGCGCCACCTCCGACTGTTGTAGTTAACAGCACCAACTCGATAGATCCAAATACGAAGGCTTGCGTAATTGATATATCCTTGCAACTTCCGCCAGCGGCGGCATTGTTCAATAACATTCAAATTATTTTGGTAAACACTGCCTACCCCATAGGCGGCAATAGCATTTCTTTTAAGAAGAATATTCGATATCAAAATTCTACTTACCCTATTGCGCACCTTTCCGAGCTACCAAAACTTCAGTTCAGCGGCGAAAAAAACATTGCCCTTTCTATTGATATCCCGATCGCAATAGAGGTAGCGCCAGGTATTGCCACTCCCAACGATGTTAAAGTCGTTCAAGCCACGCTAAACTGCCAGCCGACGGACCCGGCAAAACAGGCCCCGCCGGTTTCACCAGCGTTAAATTATGTGTACATACCACAACCGCAGCCAACGGTTCACACCGTGTTTACATTCCCTCGAAATGATTTTCCTGATGCCTCATGTAACTGGTCGGCAATAATTAACTTTACGTACAACGGCGCAGCGATAAACGGCAAGCAGATTAACGTTCCCATTTCGCTTGATCACACATTACTTCCGCCTATTGCGGCGAAGTAATACGTTGAGCTTAAATCATGCGTCCCAGTATATTTTTCGATTGTTGATTTTTTTCTTCCGTAATTTCTGATTGTCTTCGAAAAAGAAATTCAGTCATTGCCTAGTTCTTTTTCGTTATTGAACGCGTATTGCGTTGCAGAAAGTGGTCCGCTGCAATTCCGAACTGGATCATCTAATGAGAAGTAAAGGTCTTCAACAGCCTACAAACTCAAGTGGAAAATAAAAGCAATTTGTTCGATTGGAAGATGCGACCCAACAAATAACAGTGGCACTGCACCCGCAGCGCCAAGGAAAAAAGAAATGGAGTTCAACATGGAAGACTATATCGACAATGAAACCCCACCCACTACGTCCTCGACGATTGACCGCGTGTTTAGCCCTGCCAAGGATGGGGTCTTCGAAGTTCTGGTGACGGCCAAGGCAGAGTGGAATACTCACGGCACGCCAAGCATGTGGGTTGCCGCCTTGGTCAACGGCACGGCTATCGAACCTAAACAAGCGCCGATTGTGTGGGAAGACGGGCTTAATGAAATTCAGTTCAAGCGGCTGGTTACGGCACAGGCTGGCGTGATCTACAACGTTCACGGCATGTCGGGTAATGAGAACGCCAACGCGCGGGGCATCGACATGCGCATACGCCGCGTACACTGATCTCTATAAAAGCAGCTCAACCTGGGGCGTGATGACCTTTGCGTTCCAGGTCATTTGAAGCTCTCACCTATGTATTCATAGACCAGTTATTGAAATAGTGGGCCACCACATAAACGCCCTTGAGCGGAGCGTAGGTCTTGGCGTCATACACCACGCCGCGGTATTTCGAAGGCGTGAACCAACCCTGGCAGCTCCCCGTTTGTGGCAAGAGCAGGGCGGCAAGACACAGCAGGATTCGAACCATCGTACGCATTCCCCTGTAAAGAAAAAGCCGCCCGGAGGCGGCTTTTTTTTCAAATCGGGCGATTACTCGTAGTCGCTCGAGTTCAGGCCCATCACGTGCGAGAAGCCGCCGTCGACGTACATGATGTCGCCGGTGATGCCGGAGGACAGGTCGGACAGCAGGAAGGCGGCGGCGTTACCGACTTCTTCGATCGTCACGTTGCGGCGCAGCGGGGCGTGGCCGGAGGCGAAGCCCAGCAGCTTGCCGAAGTCCTTGATGCCGGAGGCAGCCAGGGTCTTGATCGGGCCGGCGGAAATGCCGTTGGAGCGGATGCCGTGCTGGCCCAGGTTCTCTGCCAGGTAGCGCACGGAAGCTTCCAGCGAAGCCTTGGCCAGGCCCATGGTGTTGTAGTAAGGGATGGCACGCACCGCGCCCAGGTAGGACAGGGTCAGCACGGAGGAGCCTGGCTTCAGCAGCGGCAGGGCGGCTTTCACCATCGCCGGGAAGCTGTAAGCCGAAATATCGTGGGCGATGCGGAAATTTTCCCGCGTCAGGCCGTCCAGGAATTCGCCGGCAATCGCTTCGCGTGGGGCAAAGCCGATGGCGTGCACGAAGCCGTCCAGGCGGTCCCAGCTCTTTGCCAGGTCGGTGAACAGGTTCGCAATTTGTTCGTCACTGGTCACGTCGCAGTCGAAGACCAGCTTGCTGCCGAATTCCGCAGCGAATTCAGTGATGCGGTCTTTGAAGCGCTCGCCAACGTAGGTGAAAGCCAGTTCGGCGCCTTCGCGGTGGGCAGCCTTAGCGATGCCGTAAGCGATGGAACGGTTGGACAGGACGCCAGTAATCAGGATTTTTTTGCCTTGCAAGAAAGCCATATCTACTCCAATGGGGTTATACCGCAAGAACGGGATTGTAAACGTGCTGGCGCCACCCCTGCAAGTTTGGCAAGGGGTAGCGCGCTGATAGTGCGTTTAATTGCTGCGGTGGGACTTCGATTTGCCGGCTTCGTCACGCTTCACGCGTGCCTTGACCATGCTCACCGCAGGCTTGGATTCGCTGCGGGAAGAGGAAGCTTGACGGTAGTTGCTGCGTTTTGGCGTACGTTCGGCTTCGACCGCCAGCGCGGCGTTTTCGATGATGTCGGCCGAAATATCCGGGCCGATGGCAGCGGAAGCGGTCGGTACCAGGATGGTCGAACCGGCTTTCAGCACCGATTTCTGCGGGATATTGTTCGCCTGGCGGATCGCGTCCGGTGTGGTGCCGAACTTGCGGGCCAGGGAAGCAATGCTTTCGCGGGCGCTGGAAATCTTGTGGGTGGTCCAGGTCGACAGGGCGTGGGTCCACGATGCCAGGTTGGCGGCGAACTTGGCGGCATTCTCGGTCGGCAGCAGGATCTTGGTCTGCTCGTTGCCGGTAATGACAGGTTTCTTGAACTGCGGGTTCAGGGCCTTGAATTCGTCGACCGAGATCTCGGCCAGCTTGGCGGCCAGGACCAGGTCGATATCGCGGGTCTTGTCGATCGCGGTGAAGTAGGGCTCGTTGTCGATCACCGGCAGGTGCACAGCGTACTGGGCCGGGTTGGCGACGATATTCTTCACGGCCTGCAGCTTCGGCACATAGTTGCGCGTCTCGGCCGGCATCAGCTCGGACAGGCTCTCGAAATCGGTCGGCTTGCCGGCGGCGCGGTTGCGCTGGACGGCTTTCTGCACATTGCCTTCGCCCCAGTTGTAGGCGGCCAGGGCCAGGTGCCAGTCGCCGAACATGGTGTACAGGC